>JAFZMO010000125.1 GCA_017551165.1 Lachnospiraceae bacterium | reverse complement strand
CTCCCTTGCGGCGGGGAACACCGCAACAGTATCAAACACCATCAAATAGAAAGGAAACGCTGGTGCATTGGCGATTTCTTTTGGCCCCGTTTTGGCTGTTTCTGCTGGTCCCGGAATGGCTAATCCTGTTGGGCTCTAACACCGGTTATAATGTCAGATATCACGACCTTTTGAAGCATTTTTCATGCCTTCTGAGAAGCCGAAAGGGAACCCTGTATGGATTCCCCTACGACCACTCAAAAAATTATAGAAAGGAGGCAAACACTAATCCTAGTAGTCTATTAAATAAATACTGATATTGATCTGCCGGAACGACCGCTTTTCCTCCAGGCGGACGATCTTGGCGATCAGGCATTTGCCGGCGTCCATCAGGCGGGCGAAGACGATGTTGTCCTTCTCCGGGATGTAGCCGCACTTGCGCTTCTCGCCGTCCAGCACGAGGATCGCGTTGGCGTCAAACCGATTCTCCGGCTCGCGCCGCAGCCACAGCGTGTCGCCGACCTTCAGTGCGTCGAGGATCGTCTCGTCCTTGATGTGGCTCGTCCCTGCCACGTACGAGTCGAACAACAGCACTTCATGCTGCAACGGTTTCAGTAATGTACTAAGGTCGCCGCCCTTCGCGATGGCAACCACTTGCTTCGGATTGATCATCAACTCTTCTGCCATATCCCTTGCGCCTCCCGCGCTCACTCTGTCTGTAATACGATCTCCATCTGGCCGCCCTGCAGGATCTCGCCGATCGTCTTTGTCAGCATCGCCAAATACTGCTCAAAATCGTCGTGCTCGTCCTCCAGCTGCCGGCGGTGTGCTTCCTTCTTCTCCTCGTCCCGCAACATCTCGCCGTAGGTGTACGGCTCCGTCGTCAGGATCTCGTTGATCTGCCGCTCCACGCGCTCGATGCGCCGCTCGAGATCGTCATATTCGACCTCATACGCGTCCTCGCCGAGGCTCTCCATGGCCTTGCGCGCCAGGACTTCGAGGTCCTCAAGCTCTTCCACGTTGCTTGCGCGATACGCTTTCACAATCCTCGTCCACAGGTCCTGCAGCTCCTCGCTGTCCTGCGTCTTCTTGTTGATGTCGGGGTGCAGCAGCTTCGCCAGTCTGCGGTAGATCTTCTTCACGCGGCTCGACGTGTACTGGTCGACCGCCTCCGCCTTCTTCGCCTCGTCCGTCTCCTTGACCAGTTCCTCCAGCTGCACCCGGTACAGCTTCATCTCCTGCTCAAGCTCCGCCTGCATCTTCGCCACGTCAATCGGCAGCCCGCGGTTGATGCGCCTGCGGCAGTAGCTGATCGCCTTCTTCTGCTCGATGCACGCGATCTTCAGTTCGAAGTTCGCGACAATCATGTCGCCGAACTCCCGCGTGTATTCGATCAGGTTGGACGCTGCTTCCTTGTACATCTGGTCGCGGCGCACCAGAAGGTCTTCCAGCTCCTGCAGGTTGCGGTTGTATTCTGTGGTGGTTTCGTATTTCATATTTTTGTTCCTCTCTTTCACCCACAGGATACTTTTTTATGTGTACAATAAAAACCCCACCTTCTTCACGCCGGTGCGACGCGAAGAAAGCGGGGTATGTATCACAGCCGATGCGAACTAGTCGCAGTCTCTATTTTCTAAACGCGACAAAACACTTTTTGTCGCCTTTGCATCGCTTCGGAACACCCGTAGAGTTATTCTCTAGAGCTCTACACATGCGAATATGCAGTCTTCTCCTTTCTTCGGAAGGAATGCACTTCCAGCTTTCGATAGCGGCGCAAACTGCATCAACATCTACACTCGCCATGCTGCGCTTTCCAAGATAGCTTATCCTATCAACCAGTTCCTCCTCAGGAATCAAATTGTCATCAATAAATTCCTGTACCAAAATACCGTCACGACGAACCCCGCAAATCACAGTAATTGTATATACAGGCACATCCAGCCCCAGAAAATCAAACAACTGCTTGACAAACGCCCCGTGATTTCTGTTCTGCGCACTCCCGTTTGGCATTCCTTTGCCGTTTTTCTTCCAGTTGCAGGCGTCCGCGCATCCTTTGATCACAACTTCACTGCCACCATAATTTTTGACCTCGATAACAAACGCCCCGGACTTATTGATAAAAACATCATCAATCTGCATCGAGTAGTACAACTCCAGTTCTTCAGAGTATCTCCCCGTAAGGAAGTACACATCACTTAAAACTCGTCCCCCGGGTATACCGGCCAACACCTCCGTGATGCGCCTCTCAGCCTCTGCGCCAAAGTCCGTCTTCTGCCGATTTACCTCCCTGTGGAATCCCCGCTGCATCGGATCAATCTCCTCCAGCTTCGGGTTCCCATCTAAATACGGATGCCGAGAGAGGTCATATGCCTCAACAATTACTTTACGCTTTCTTCTCCTCATAAACGGTCTCCTTTCTTTGCATGTTATAACACAAGTGGCGACATAGCCAACACTGCGAATACCGTCGCATGCGATATTGCATTAATCACTCCCTTAACATCCGCAAAACAATTTCGTTCGTTCCTCTCCTTAAAAATCGTGCAAACCGCAAATAGGAGGCATACAAATGACTCAAACGCAATAGCAAAAAACTGAGATGTATTGTAATTTTTCAAGATACAGGCCACCGAATATACAATCATCAGCAATAATATCTCTCCAAGTCCGCCCAGGACTGACAACGCGCTTCTATTAGGTTCCACGGGTTCGTTTCCCTCTATGATTGATTCAACATTACCAATCTTTCTCAGAAAAAGTTCATAAGAGAGCGCATTTGCAAAGCGTTCACCCGAATAGAGCGAACAACCTGTACCACGTTCAATATTACTGATTTCTGATTGCGACAATCCAGCTTGTTCAGCAACTTTCTCCTGTGACAGTGCTGCATCCTTACGAATTCTTCTCAAGCTTTCTCCTATTGTTTTTTCGTCCATTGATCTCACCTCCGATAGTAGTATACATCATCATCCACACTTTTTGTTACCACCCCTCGTGGTAAAAGCCAAAAAGCATCATTTTTCCATGGTTTTTAAAGCCAAAACACACCACGCACCTTCCCGGGACAAGAAAAATGCGGCCGTAAGACCGCATTTTTCGTAATTGCTCTATGTTTTTCTGTTATTATCCCGCTATAGAACTGACACCCTCGTTATCCCTTTATAATTTCCATCGGAGTCTTCCGATTCAACTTCCAAATCGGAACAAAAACGGTGGCTGCCGTAGCAACAAGACAAAACAATGCAACAGCCAGATAAACAGGTATTTGAAGCGAAATCATCGAAATCGCCTCACCTTCGAAAAATGTACGAATGCACCATGCGTTCCATGCGAACGAAAGACCAATAGAAACTCCGGTTGAGACAATAAATACAAGCGAAGAAATCAAAAACGCCTCAAGGGAGAATATCCTTGCTACCGACCATTTTCTCACACCAATGGAACGCAAAATAGCAATCCTTTTCATGTTGTCCCGAATGCTATAACTGAAAAATGAAATCGCAAGCAACAGGAACAAGATTGCCGAGCCAAGTATCACTATGTAAAAAACCGATGAAATTGACTCCATGGTTTTCATCATCTGATAAACCGGTTCCAACGTTGTAACCTCTATTCGTCCGCCGGCTTGCATAAACTGCGACAATTCGTCCCTTTCAATTCGATCGAGCAACACATAATCCTCGATCATATTAAACTGAGAATCCCACAGATCCAACTTCTCAAACAATTCGTCAGACACCACGAAATCCCTGGCATCATCAATTGAATAAACACCTGTTATTGTGACTTCTTTTCCCGCGAAATCGAACAAATTACAGTATTCCCACAACCATTTTCCATACCGCTCATCGTATAAATCTTCGGTTAAGAAGGTTTTCCCCAGTACGTCTTCCTGCTCCAGTCCCATGGCTGCCAAATAATAATCTGCCACTGCAATCTCATTGATCTGTTTCGGGAACGAACCCGCAATTAACTTTGCACTTTCGTCCAGTTTTGATACGGATGTCAACATCTGGCTACTGTATAAACATTCTCGCAACCCTGATGTCGTAATGGAATCAAAGCCGACCACTTGCAGCGCCTCCGATCCCTCGCACCTACGCGGTCCCACCATCCAGATACCATCATTACTTGTTCCGAGGTTATGATCCTTCACGGATGTGCCTAAATGAACATCGTCAACAAGCACGACAATCCCAACGACTGTATGCTCAACCGAATTCACCAAACATTTTTGCGGTAAGTTTTTCTCTGAGACTCCTAATCTTCCGGCAAGACCCGATGTGATTACAATCTCGTCTTGCCGTTGCGGAGCAGTTCCTTCTAAGGTAACTCTACTTAACGCTTCGGGTTGAACAACGAAAAGGTCGGTCCCTATCGACTCCGTTTTCGTGAGGTTCACGTCATCTTTAAGCATTTCCAAATCACACTTTACCGACGATGCTATTCTTTCCTCACCGAAGAAAGAAGCCATGAATTCTTTTGTCTTTCGTCCCCTGCGGATATAATCTGCTCCGGGCATCTCTATGGGTGGTTGTTTTTTCTCTTCTATACACAACGGAACAACGGCAACATTTTCGTCTCGCAAATAATCAGCGATTGCTTTAGGATAATCACTCTTTTTGAGCAACATACACATAATCATCAACAACAACGCTATCGACATTGTCAATCCGAAAACAATCAATCTCGGAACTCTTTTACTTATCATTCTAACAGCTGTTAGTAAGCAATCTGACATTCCCATTTCGGTTGGAATGGATTCCTTTTCGTCATTCGGTTGTTCTCTTACAACATCATTTTCCCCAACCACCTCTTCTGACACGATCATTCCGCTGTTTAGGCAAAGAATACGATCCGCATACTGTTCACACAATTTGCTATTATGACTTACAACAATAACCAATCTGTCCGTTGAGATTTTCTTCAGCAACTCAAAGATTCTGCTACTGTTTTCTTCATCAAGATTGCCTGTGGGCTCATCTGCAATAATCACTTTCGGCTTTTTAATCAGAGCTCTTGCAATTGCTACGCGTTGTTTTTGTCCTCCGCTTAAGGTAACTGCCTTTTGCTTGCTTTGCTCTTCAAGACCGACTAACCGTAATACTTCCGATATCTCTTTTTCTATATCCCGATCGATACATCTTTGTATACTTAACGCCAGTTTCACATTGTCAGCAACCGACATTTCATCCATCAATAAAAAATCTTGAAAAACTATTCCGATTTCCGTATTTCGATAATCGTCTAGCCATTTCTCGTTTTGTTTTGATATTGGCGTATCGTTGTAATATACCTCTCCTTCTGACGGAAGATCCAGCCCGCACAAAATATTCAGCAAAGTAGTTTTCCCGCTACCGCTTTCCCCCACTATCGCAATCAATCCTTTATGGAATTCAAAGTTAATTCCCTTTAATGCTCTTGTCGTTCCATTTTCCTGAGTAAATTGCTTACTTAAGTTGCTTACCTTTATCATCTACCTAAACCCTTCGCTCATTGTCAAAATGTCGGCCGTCTTTTTTGACAGCCGACATTTCCAAACCTAATTCTTTTCGCGCCTTGCTAACGCGTGCTGAACATCTGTAAACGCAGACCACCATACTACAGCCTCGGTAATCTCTCCACGTTCAAATATACATTCAACAACTTCCTCTTGGTATTCTTCCGGGGATTCTATTTTATAGGACAAAAACGAAATCCCACCGGTCTCTTGACTATCATTATCATCTTCTCCCGGTATCACGTCGGTACCAAAAGAAAGAATGTTTAAATACTTCTTGCCGATGTACAAGAAATCAATATGCTCCGCTTCACAGAAAGATCGGATTGAAGTTATTTCTGCATCCGAATAGTCCTTGCTGTTATATACATCAGCGAAGATTACTACTCTATACACGTTTATTAATTCTTGTTTCTTATCAGTTATTTCTGCTGTAGTCGATGCATTACGATATTTAAAATCAAACTGAGCATCCGGTACAATATCCCCAAATACTACGATATCGGTTTTATATCCATTCTGCAGCGTCTGCCAATCTGAAACAACTTCCTTGTATCTATCATCAGCAGTACTATTATCATCGGCCGTAAAATGAATGATTACGCATACAATACCGCAGACAGCTGCAACAGCAAGAAAGCAATAAACAGCCAGTCTCTTTTTCAATTTAACTAATCCTTTCTTACAATCAGTTTACAGATCCGCTTTGGATTAGTCCGCCAATATTATAATCGCCGTGATCCCACGCTCCAACCGGGAAAACCAACCATTTCTTATTCTTAACATACACCATCTGTCCGGTAGTCGTTTCACCCATTGTAAACACGACCTCGCACCACCAATCACATGACGGTATAGCTTCCGAGGATGAGTAAACACTATTGGGTCCAACCTGATATGCTTTACACTTTGTATACGAAAGCACTTCTCCGGTTAAATATGATGTCCCAGCCAAATAGCCAACAGAAGCCACAACTGCCTTTCTTTTGCTTTCATCTGCCCATATCGGCTGGTAAACATACTGCCACCTTGAATAATTGCCGCTGATTAGATTAGTAGTAAGCCAGTTTAACTGCGAAGTATCAAACGTAAATGAAGAAGTCACCGCATAAGTTTTTGACCGTTCATATGTACCCGAAACAGTCCATTTTTTGGGTGTAGTGCCCGTTGCCGATTCGCGGGAAGCAGTAAATGCAACCTTCTGTTGCTTGGTATTTGTTGCCGAAACGGTCTGTGTAGACATAATCGGGGTTTTCAACGGAAGCGCTCTTTGTTCTCCCGGATATTGCGTCCGGATTCTCATCTCTGCCCACGATGACATCGCCGACCAGCGACCGGTGTTAATATTAGGGTCGATTTCCATTTCAAAATGAATTATTGTGGGGTAACGATAAACCTGATCACTGGACACAATTTCATAATTTTTTGAAATCAAATAAACTAATCTGACATAAACCGTACCGCATGATTTATTGGCTACCGTAACATTCGTTGCCTCGACAGGACTACATGCCGTATAGCGCTTCGTTACAGTTCTAGCAATCTTATACTGACTGCTATCATAAGAGGTCGGAGTATGAAAAACTCCTATCGTATCCTTTTCGAATACGCTGTCGGGTGATTTGGCCGGACTTGCATCTACATGATTCAGAGCCCCCCCAAGGACGATGACGGCACATAGCAAAAGCAAGCCGACAGACTTCATTACTTTCATAAACAATTCCCTCCACATAAAATATTTTTTGCAAGTTTTCTTGCAATACGTTATGATACACGATTATTGAAAAAATGTCAATCCAGTTTCTCGTTCTTGGCCTTCGCATTTTCGTGCATAGATGCGCCTGTTACATCAGTTTTTAACGTATAAAAGCGCAAAACGAAGTCCTATTATATTAAAGTACGAAATACCAAATTATTATGATTTCTGATAAATCCTTCTTCAACCATCTTCCATGTCCCCCCAAAAAAGAAAGGAATACCGATACAATTTCTATCGGTATTCCCTCATTTTCCGATTATTTCACCTGATATGCCTTGATCAGGATCGCCTTATCGTGGAAGAGCGGCATTTCGTCCGCGCCGACGCCGATGTAATCCTTGCCGAACAGGTCGAAGAAGTTCATGGTCACGCGGAACTCCGGAAGGCGTCCCACGACGCGCTCGCCGTCCCACAACAGCGAAGTGTTGACGACCATGCTCATGTCGCCCTTGACGTCCACACCGCTGGAGGTGGCGTTCATCGGAATGACCGCCGATCTGCCGGCCAGCAGCTCGCCAAGCGTCTTGTCGCTTCTGCGGATGCGGAGGTTCATGCCGCCCGGGCTCGGAACGTCCATGTAGTTGTGGCCGGCCGTCTTCGTGTGCGGCACGCCGTACTTCTTCGCGACGCGCTTGTCGGAGTAGCCGGTCTTGATCACGCCGTTCTCGATGAGAACCAGCTTGTCTCCCTCGATCACGCAGCCCTCGCCGTCCCAGAACCGGGTGAACCACGCCTCCTTGTCGGTCGCATCGTGCTCGAGCGTAAAATCCTCGCTGAACACCTTCTCGCCGACCTTGCCCGTGAGCCTTGACGTGCCGAGCGCAAGGTTTTCCGCATTCAGCTCTCCCGCGAGCCCGCCGGTCATGCTGTAGTACTGCATACAGAAGATGATCTCCTCCGGGATCTCCGCGATCGTCTCGTAGTTGCCGAGCACCTGGTCCGCCATGTACCTAAACACGCTGCCGTCGTCCGGCGTGCGCATGTTGTAGCCGAAGCCGCCGTCCATGATGTCGCGGCTGTCCTTGTGCTTGAACCGCACCGTAGCGCCGATGCACGCATCGCTGTTCTTGTAGTTTGTGCCGAGATCGCTTGTGAGAGTGTCGCACTGTTGCTCGCTCGTGAAGCTTGCGGCAAATGTGTACTGCGGGTACTTCTCGAGCACGTAGTCCATGTACTCCTTCGCCATGTCCATCAGCTCGCGGTCGGTCACGACGCTCTCGGTCTTGTCTCTTGCTCTCTCGCCGCCCGCATCCGGTGTGAACGGATACGGTCTCGCGCGCTCCGGATCGGCCTGCGCTCTCGCGAAGCCCTCCTCGTCGCTGATCTCGCCGATGCTGTAGCAGATCCCCACCTTGTCGTTCTCGTACACGCGGTACGAGCTCTCCACGGTGCTGTTGCGCTCGAACGCCTTCGGCTTATTTTCCTCATAACTCATCTTGGACACGGTCCTGTGAGTGCTGTGTTTTTCCTTGATCGCCATTGTATTTTCCCCCTTAGCTCACCTGTAATTTGCGGACGCGGATGCTCGGGCCGCCCGCGGAAACGCGGACCATCTGGCCCATTTTCCCACACGTATATGAATCGAAGAGCTCGAAATCCGAGCCGACGCGGTCGATGTCAAACAGCGTCTGGAACACCGAGCCGGTCAGCATGTGTACCCGCAGCGGCTCGCAGATCTTGCCGTCGCGGATGCGGTAGCAGACCGTCGCGTTCATGACAAATGTCGCGCTGCCGGTGCCGTCCGACACCATGTAGACGTAGATGCCGTCCTTCGTG
This sequence comes from Lachnospiraceae bacterium, assembly GCA_017551165.1. GTDB lineage: Bacteria > Bacillota > Clostridia > Lachnospirales > Lachnospiraceae > ISDg. The sequence continues at coordinate 26,427 of JAFZMO010000125.1, read as the reverse complement.
TCGGCGATGATGTCCTCGAACGAGTCCTTGCCGGCCTGCAGATAGGTGTTGGTCATGCGCACGACCGGGATCTTGTGGTAGTCCTGCGCGCGGCAGTTGCCGGTCAGCTCCTCCGCAAGCGCTGCCGCCGAGTGCGAATCGTGCAGTCTGCCGGTCAGCACGCCGTCCTTGATCAGCCACGTCTCGCGGGCCTTCGTGCCCTCGTCATCGTACGGAATGTAGCCGTGCTTCACGAGCTCGCCGTTGTCGCAGATCGACACGAGATCCGAGCCGACCTTCTTGCCCATCACCCACTCGTCGCGGAGCGTCTTATCGTTGAGCATGAAATCCGCCTCGCTCTTGTGTCCGAAGCTCTCATGCGCGAACATCGCCGTCGTGATCGGCGACAGCACGCAGGTGTACTCGCCCGGCTCCACATCCACGGCGTTTGCCAGGAAATCTACGTAGCGGTCGCGCTCCGCCAGCACCTCCTGCTCATGTCCGAGCAGCTCCTCCGGCGTCAGCCCGAAGAACTGCTTTCCGCCGTTCATCGGCTGCCCGTCTCCGCCGAATGTGTACCACACGCCGCCGGTGCACATCTGGTAGTCATACACGATCTCGCTTCCCTTCGACGAATAGTAGCTCTTCTTCACGTACTCGCCGCCCGCGCTCACCGTCCACGAGTTTGTCTCGGGGATCGGCGGCTCGATGCACGCTGCAATGTAGTGGTCGATCACGTCGAGGAACCTTTTGCGCGAAATGTTCGCAAGCTTGACATCCCCCTCGTACAGTATCCGCACCTCGCGGTTCACCTCCAGCAGCCGGATCGCCGGATCATCGTTGATCGCTGCGTTCGGTTTCGCCAGCCCCGCCAGCGAATCGAGCTCCTCCTGGATCCGGTCGAGCTCGTTGGTCGACGTCGTGTACCACAGCTCCCCATCGTACACGCGGATCAGCGCGCCGCTCTCCTGCAGCACGGTGTCGGTTACCAACTCCCCGTTAAATTTCGTCATGATCGCGCTGTTTTTTTCTTCGATCCGGATGTCCGCGTAAAGGCCTTCCGGAAAATGGTATTTCTCTCCCATGGTTTACCCCCTGTTTATTTAAATTCAGACAGTTTCTTTCTGTCCACCCAGCTGTGTTCCTTGCAGTTCGTCTGCATCGAGTACCCCTGCGGTGCATGCACAAACGAATCCGCCAAAGCAAATATCCCCACAAACAAGCCGCCCATTGTCGTGTTCACGCCGTACGCCTTCTGGTTGTTCCCATCGGGTCCGATCAGCTGCACCTCGATGATCGCGCTCTCGCCGCTTAAGTTGAGCTTGCCAGTCATGTAATCGAGGAACGCGGTGACCTTCTCCTTGGGCACGCCCGTCATTTTCTGGATCGTCGTGAAACTCGCCAGCTCGCCGCTTGCGAGCGTGTACATGAACGTGAGCACCTTCAGGTTGTCCGGATCCGCAAGCATCGAGAAGAACATGCGCACGTCGGTCGTGTCGCGGAACCACGTCTCAAAGCCCTTGTCCTGCTCCGGCCGGTGCAGGTAGACGTAGCAGTCCTTGTCGCGGTCGAGCCGCATGAACGAGTACCCTTCATCCATCGAGATCGCGCTCGACATCCGCGCGCTGTCGTAATCGTGCACCGGCCGGTCGTAGTAGTCGACCACGTTCCTCCAGCTGCCGATCTGCAGCGCCCACAGGATGCGGTGCACCTTCTCCATGTATTTCTTCTCCTGCTCCGCTCGCGTGCTTTCGTCGTGCCAGAGCGCCGACAGCTCCTTGACGACCTGCTGCTCGATCGAGTCGCGGCGCCCCTCGCGCCCATACAGAAAATCAATGGAAACCTTGAAATAATCCGCGATCCGCGGGATCAGGTCGCCCTCCGGGTAACTGCCGTTCTCCCATTTGGAGACTGCCTGCGCGCTCACCCCCAGATAGCTCGCGAGCTGTTCCTGCGTCACCTTGCTCTCCTTGCGGAGCGCCTGTAATGATTCCCCAAAACTCATTGCTTTCTCCTTTCTTCAGCAAGTAATTTCGCCTCTCGGTTGATTTGTCTGCATTATAACACAATTTTGCGTTGAGTGTTAGCGCTAAATCAAACAGAAGTTTATATTTGAGTGGAGAAGTTGAGCTTTTTTCCACTGTAGGTTGGAAAATAGGTTGCGCTTTGCACAAAAAGTTGAGGGTGGGCCGCTTCGGTCCACCCTCGGTATTCCTCTGAATTGTTGATTGCTCTTTCGCCGGTTGCACTTTCGGCGTTTAGACTTCTCCGACATCGTAGAACTCGTCATACAGTTCCGTCACCTTGCGGCCGTCCACCGTCGCCTTGGCGCAGAAGTCCGCAAAATCGCGGTAGAACCGCCCCTCGCACTCGATCGCGCGGTCCTCGCCCTCTCCCGAGACGATCAGGAGCGTGGTGCAACGGTTGCGTGTAAAGGAATACACTCCCGGCGTCTGCGTCAGGTGGAACAGATCATAGAAGTCTGCCTCATCCGCATCAAATGGCGTCAGCCGGTACATTTTCCTCACGATCCGCCCCATCACCTCGAGGTTGCCCCAAAATACATCGTAGGACAGGCGCTCCGCCATGAACCGCTTGCCTCTCCGAAGCAGCGTGATCGCCTCCTCCGTCTCGCCCTGATCGGCGCGTATGCCCGCCAGACGGTACGCAATCTCCGGGAACGGCTCGTTCAAATATATCGGATTCTTTACCGCCTCGTACGCCTCCTCGATCAGCTCGCGGTATTTGGCCTCGTCCTGCGCGACATGGCAGCCGTACCGATACATGTCCGCGATCTTAAACTTGCACCACAGGCTCCCCTGATTGCCGTACCGGTCCGGCTCCGCTCCCTTGCGGTAACACTCAAACGCCTTCGCGTAATCCTTGTCTCCGTTCTGTCCGTAGTAGTACATGTACCCGAGCTCCTCGAACGCCGGTCCGTACCCGCACTCGGCAGCCATCTCCAGATACTTCTGCTCCAGGTCAAACCGCTTTCTACCGCAGTAGAACCATGCTAATTCAGCCATATTCTTCGGATCCTTCGTCATCTCGATCAGCTCTCCGAGCGCCTCCGTGAACAGGAATTCATCGTCCGCCGTGGGCTCCGAGATCTCGTAAAAATCCTGTTTGATCGCCATCGCATCTTCGTATTTCATGGTGTCTCCTCCTTAGTAATAAGCAGTGCTCATCCGGTCAACCATCGAGGCATTGTCCAAACCCCGATTTTATCTTCTGTCAGAATGATAAATCGGGAGATGTACAATAAAAATGCCACATTTTTCGAGTAAATGCTATTGACATTGTGAATTATTGGTGATAAAATAGGCCCATTCCGGCGTGGGGCGGAATAACAAATAATATAACCTAGGGGGATTTGGTACGTGAAAAAGAAACTATTGGCAATGACGCTGGTGCTGATGATGTTCTTCAGCTTGATTCCGGCAACAACAAACGACGCAAAGGCAGACCCGCAGTATTTTACGATTACGTTGCACTCGAACTGCTCGGGTGGACACATCGGATCTTCGACCGGTCCGGTAGTTAAGGACCTTCAGATCAGCTATCGCGACAGAGCTCTGGACCTTAAGAAAATTGATACTACGAAAGCATACTGCTCCGGATATGTATTCCTGGGTTGGTACTCCGTAGCAAGCGCCACAAACTCAAATTGCAAGAGAGTTACGACCAGCAATTACTCGAACGAAACCCATCTGTACGCGCATTGGGTAAAGGCCTTCTCGACACTTTCCTTCAGCGCTGCAGGCGGCACTCAGGTGATTAACCTCGAGGGAACTCCCGGACACAAGTGGAACGTCTATTCGATCTCTTCCTCTTCTGTCAGGGTATCGAAAGTATCCGGCAGCGATACTAAGTTCAGTGTATCCATGTCGAAGAGAACGGATACTGCCACCACTACCACCGGAGCTACAATTAATTTCCGTGATAATTTTGGAAACGGCCTCTCTGTAAGTGTATCTCAGCAGAGTCTGCTCAGTTACATTAACGGTCAGTTTACAACCGGTCTTAGAGCGAAAAATGAAGGCGGCACTCCATACAAGAGATTCCTCAACCTGACTAGCAAGGGCGTTCAGGTTAAGTACGAAGAGAAAGCATATGCCGGTTGGTTTGTAAAATGGAATTCCGACGAGCAGAAGTACGATGGCTGCTGCACCGATTCTGCTATGATGGACCTGTTGAACCGCAAGCTTGCAAGAGACGGCCGTCTGTCCACGACTTTCTTCTTTGACGTTCGCGACGTGTTGTTAGGCCTTGCAGTCAACAATAGCTTGACGAAGGAAAACTACAAGAACGTTTCCGTAACCAAACGTAACGATGGCAACTGGGCTTGGTCGTCCGTGATCAACGGCGCTCCAAGCAACGGTGGTGAAAAGATTTTCGCTTCTGCAACAGCTGAAAGTGCTACATTTATCAACGCATTTGGAGATTACGGTTATTTTGACAGTGCTTCTCACCATGCAAACTATACCGTCAAGATTGAGCACAACACCAACCAGAACGTCATCAACGAAACCACGATCCGCAATCTTCTGAAGACTCGTCCGGAAGGCATTTTCGTATATGCAAAGAAATCCGGCGGCGGACAGCATGCTTTCGTTGTCGTTTTAGGTGCTAACGGCAAGATTCTCTTCATCGACAACGGCATTGCTTCCGCTGCAGGCCCTGTCGAGCGAACGAATGTAAACGACTATGGCAACACTACTTCCGTGTTTAACAACATTATCACCATAGCTTACTTCCAGTAATCAAACCATAAACTACAAAGAAGACACGTCCCACGGCGTGTCTTCTTTCCTTTGCTATGATTCACTTATTCTACCGAAAAATTCACTTCCCCGCAGAAGAAAGCGTAACCCTGTCATACGCCGTCCCCTTATCGTTTGGATGCGGTTCTAGTCCGATGATCGTGATTTCACCTTGCTCCGGTCCGTATATCCAAAACATGCGACCTGCAGCCGGCGTATTGTTCTCGAGATAAGATTCCCATACTTTCTTTCCATACCGATTGGAAAGTGCATTTACACAATGAGACTCCAGTCCGGGATGTTTGGGATTACCGGAAAGCAGCTTCATTGCCTTTCCTATTTTCCGATAGAGTCTCTGTTCGTCCTTGCCGGATTTCCCCGACGTAACCTTATTCTTGAGTTTATTCCAGAATTCTCTCATCTCCGGAACTCCCAATCGAATTGTAAACATACCTCACTCCTCAAACTCCGAAAGATCAACCGGCTCAGATACTTCTCCCCGTTTCAAATTCTCCATAGCCCTATCCATCATCGCGAGCGTGTTGGCAGATACGCTGAACGGAACCGTCAGTTCTCTCGGTTCAAGGACAATAACCCCATCGGACATTTCTTTTACGTGGTAATACTCAAATTTCGTGTTGCGCAAAGTAACTCTCCTTTTGGAATCGATTTTTGCATCGTATTCTCGAACTGTAACGCTCATGCTATCACCTCCTGCAAAAGTACATTGTGGGATGTCCCACTTTTATACTATCACACCGCTTGCATTTGTCAAGCACAAACCACAGTACCGATACTGATTTTCCGCTGCAAACTCCGCATAAATCATACCAAATCCCCTTCCCGGAATCTATTGACGAACTATACGAGATACCACCTTTCGATTCTATGCATTCGCGATTGACTTTCGCAGTTGTTCCTATATTCCCCTCGCTTTCGTAGAAAATGACGCCTGGATTTTGTTTACTATTGCTGATTCTCCCACTTTCTCTGCCAAAAGGCGGTCTCCGCTAAGAGACCGCCTCCCTGGTGCTGTAATGTGACAAAAGAATCGTCCCCCTGTCACACAATAAAAACGCCTCGATCCGAGGCGTTTTTATGTTTCGTCCGTATATACGTACGTGTTTTAGTTTTTGAAATAAAATGTGGTGAGGTTCTGGGCCGGGGTGCCCTTGGTGAGGTAGCCGGTCTCCAGAATGGCGGAAGCCGCATTTTCCAGGAGGGACCACATCGAGACGATGCTGCCGATCTCGCGGGCGTCCGTATGCTCCTTGGGCACGCGGCTCGCAAGGATGTCAGCCGCCTTGTCGCGCACCTGGGCGGTGAGCGCAGCCACCGTGTCGATCTCGGCCGCAAGCTGCTTCATGAGTCCCTCGTAGTCCTTGTTGGAGATCTCCGCGTAGTTCGGGCAGATCTTGCCGTCCTCGACGTGAACGATCTGTCTCTCAAGCATGTCGGTGAGCTTCTCAAGCTGCGCCGTCTCGCCGAGACGATCCTCGCAGGCGCAGAACACGCCCCTCGCGCCGGACTCGAAAGGATTTACCACCTTGTCCGTCAGCACGTTGTAATTCAGAATACGCATGTAACCCTTATCCAGGGAGTACATACCGTAAATGCCCGACATTGCGAGCTGATTTTCCCCACGCAAGCCCATCACGTAGCCCTTGTAACCGTTCGCCAACAGCGGGAACGTAAGGCGCGTCTTCATTTTCGACTCCGACTGCTGTACGGCCTCCCAGAGGATGAGCGTGAGGATGAACCATCCGCGCGTGTTCTCATCGTCCTGATAGCACTGATAGTCAGTCTCCGGCAGCAGGCTCTTGCCCTTCTCCACTGCCGCCTTGATGAAATCGATGTTGTCCTTGATCACGGCGCGCGCCGACTCGCGGACGGCGTCGTCAAACGCCCTATCGTAGATCACGAGCCCGCTGTGGTAGCGGCCGCCCTTCTTGATCAGGAGCTTGAACTCCTCAAGCTTCGCGACCTCCTCTTCCAGGTACGGCACGGCAACGCCGACATCCGTGCTCAGCTCCTCCATGGTCTTGGGGCTGTCCCATATCGACAGCATGATGTTGCCCGGGAGCTTTCTCTCGAAGAGTTCCCAGTATCCGGTGGAATTGTCTCCCCAGAAGTTAAATGTGAATTTTTCGGGTGCGTAACTGTAGACACCGTATTCTCTCTGCTTATCCATACCTTGTTTTACCTTCTTTCTTCCTTCGAACAGATACTGCTTGACATTGGTCTGTGAGATCCCAAGCCTGCGCGCGATCTCCCCGCAACTCTCCTGCCGGATGTAGTGCCCGATCATGACCTCGCGATACGTTTCGCTTAGGAGCGCCAGTTCCCTCCGCAGCAGCGAGATGTCCTCGCTGTGGATCATGTCCTCCTCCACGGTAATCTGCTGCATTCCGACGTAATCCTCCGGGATCTCCACGGTCCCGTACCGTTCGGCCCTTCTCCAGTAGTTCTTGCACAAATTGTCCGCGACGGCCCACACATATCCGAGCGCGGCCCTGTCATCCTTCACTTTGGAAAATGAGCTGAGCAGCTCCACGGTCACTTCCGACGCCACATCCTCGGCGTCCGTTGCATTTCCGAGCCTGCGCACGCAGTACAGATAAATCTTCTGCATGTTCGCCAGCACGATCTGTTCCATCTGTTCCTTAGTCATTGTGATTCCTCACAGTCTTTGAAAGCTTTCACCCCTATAGTGGCGCAAGTCCGCCGAAGGTTAGGAAGGTTTTGAAAATATTATACCATTGTTTGTGGTAAATATTATTGACATTTCAATTTACATATGGTATTATCGTTGGAAAGAATTTACTGCGGAGCGCCGCCGTGGCGTCCGGTTTTCAGGGGGATGGAGGTATATATTATGCGTTGCAAGAGTTGTGGTGCTACATTTAAGGACGGTTTGATGAACTGTCCCGTATGCGGTGAGGAAGTCCTGTACGATCCGAGCATGTACGAAGACGGGCAAGTGGAGACGGTCCTCACACCGCCGCAGGTTGAGGAGACGAGACGACACCTTAAGTCGATCGCTCCGATCAAGCAGATTTACAAGGTGCGTCTGCTCATGCTGATCGCAGTGGCCCTGGCGTTCATTGTGGGCATCATTGAGGCCGCCGCCATAAACAGCTATATCAAGGAAACTATGGAGGAGACCACGTTCGAGGACTTGACCACGTTCCTCAAGTGGGGCCTTGTCGCGATCCAGGTGATAACGTTCCTCCTCTTCACAGGAGTGGTCTACGCGCTTCATGAACTGGCCGGTATCCTGCCGAGCTTCCGAAAGGCAGCCAATTACGGTATCGCGTCCGTCGTTCTCACGGGCGTCGAGATCTTCGTAAGCAGCCCGATCATCTCGCTCGCGGGCGGCATTGTCGACATTTTGCTCATCAAGTACTATTGCGAGTCCATGTCGGAGCTCTGCCTTCCGAGATATCACAAGGCGAGCCGTCAGTGGACGCTCTATTGGAAGATCTTCTGTGTTCTCACAATCCTTTCGGTCGGCTTCGGTTGCTTTGTCAACATCAAGCTTGCGCAGGCGGACAACCGCAGGTATTGGGGCTACAGCGTCGTCATGGACACACCCGAATACCTTTCGGCATACATTTACTGGATGTACGTAAGCCTCGCCTTCACGTTCATCGCCGGCGTGGTCAACACGCTGCTGGAGATGCATGCGCTGCGCACAACGCGGAAGACGTTCGAGACGCAGTCGTGATCCCCTGCTGAAGGCGGGCGTTTTTCGAAAAATGCAACAATGCCACCACATACAACATTGTGCATGAATAAACCGCTTACGGAGACTTGAGTTCTCCGCAAGCGGTTCTTTTGTTGTGTTCAGTTTTCACGCAAGCCTCTCTTAAGCTCGCAGTCCGCAGCGCTGCGGCGATCAGCCGAGCAGCTCCTCCACAGCCTTGCGCACCTCGGTCATCTCCGTCGCGAGATACGCGAACAGCGGATCCGCAGTGTCGCCGTTGACATCAATCTTCTATGCCAACCGATTTCCGCAACCGCCGCAGAAGCGATATCCGCCCGACGGTCTGCCGCACTTCGGGCAGAAATTCGGGATCTTGAGTTCGCCTGCTGCCGGTGCCATCGGCTGTGTCGGCATCGGTCCCGGCGTAGGATTCGCCGCTGCCTCGCGCATCTTGCGCGACATCTCCAGAGCAGCCTGGATCTTTGCCTGCTCCTGCTCCGCCATGTCGTACTCCGGATCCCGATAGATCACCTTTTTTCTGAACGGTACGCAAAATTCATTTTCCAAAGACATTGTTTTTCCTCCTTCTCCGTTTCATTCCTGTGCGCTCCACAGCTCGTACGCCTTCTCCCAGGTGTCGATGGCGTACGGCCTGCGCTCATCGCCGAAGCTCTGTGCGTATTCTTCCGCGAACCGCAGGAAGAAGATCAGCTGCTCGCGGCCCGTCAACAGCTCGCGGCGGATTACCTCGGTCCAGACTCGCGCCCCGGTGTACTGCGAGCTCTCCATCAGTGTTTTCACGTAGCCCTCAAGGTCCCACGGCACGCGCCGCTCATCGACTGTAACCTCACCGTCGTCCGTCACCTCAAGCACCGCGTACGGCACCGTTCCGGGTTGACAATCGAGGGGCAGTCCGCAGGCGCCCGGGTTGATCAGCACGATGCGCCCGTCCTTCGAGCGGTAGTGCCACTGCACGTGCGTGTGTCCGAAGATGTACACGCCGGCAGCCATGCTCTTAAGCTTCTCCTGCAACAGCCCGTCGCCATCGTTGGCACGGCGGATGTCCTCGCCAAGCTGCTCCTGCGTGACCGTGCGCCCGGCGTACTTCTCCGCGAGGCTTGAGGATCGCCAATGATCGCCGTCGATCTCATTGCCGAGAAATGCCGACCGATCATGCGCGATGTGGATCGGAACTCCGTTACACTCGATGTCGATCGTGTACGGCAGCGCCATCAGGTAATCGAGATTCTCCTTCGGCATGATCCGATAGCTGTAATACGAGATCTGCATCTGACCGTCCGTCCACTTCGTTTGGTCGGCTCCGATCAGACGCTCCAGATAATTCTCCTCGTTGCCGCGGATGATATATGCGCCCGGGATCGCCCGGACCGCTGCAAGGCACTCGTTCATGTACGGCCCGCTCAGGCAGTAGTCGCCGGCGAAAACGTAGCCATGAATGCCCTGCTTCTTCGCATCCGCGAGGACCGCGGCGAGCGCCGGGTAGTTCCCGTGGATGTCGGAAATGATCGCTATTCTCATTTTCGTATTCCCCCTCTTTATTCTACAGTTGTAGTCCTCAGTGATATTGCGGTTTTCGCGATCAGGTCTACAGCCTGCAGTGATACCGCGTCACCGTCCCGTTCGGGTACTCCTTCACCTCTTCCTCGACGGCAAATCCACTCCTGCTGTAGAATTCCACCGCGTCCGCGTCGGTCTCGGCGTACCATGCGGTGATGCCGGCGAGCTGTGCGGCGGAGGTGATCATTTTCCGACCGATCCCGCAGACGCGGCAGACCGGATCGACGGCGATCCCCTCGATCTCCGCCTCGGTTCCCTTCCTGCGGAACACGAGCATTCCGACCGTGTAATTCACGGTGCGGTACACGTAGATCTCGGTCGCAGGAGTTGCCGAGAACTGCTCCATCTCGGCAACGTACTTTTCGTAGGTCGGCTCGTACATGCACGGCGCGTAGAGCCTGTAGGCAGCCTCCGAGAGGAGCCACTCGCGGTCCTCGCACCGCTCGACCCCGCGACGCTCGATGACCGACACGTGCGTTGTGCCGTTCGCCTCGTCGGGGTACTCGCGCTCGAAGCGCATGCCGATGGCCTCCGCGGTCCTGTAGGACGCGATGTTCGTGTATTTGCAGTACGAGTAGAGCGCGGGGTACGACGTCTCGGCCCACGCCCAGTCGCGCACGGCCGCCGCTGCCTCCTTCGCGTATCCCTTGTGCTGCTGATCGGCGCGAATGTGGTAGCCGATCTCCGGAAGCCACGAGCCGTCGATGTTCTGCAGCGTCAGGCCGCAGTCGCCGATCATCTCGCCGGTGTCCTTTCGGCACACCGCCCACAGCCCGTAGCCGTATTTCTGATAGCGGTCCATGTTGCGTTTAATCCAATCGCGCACACGACCTTCATCGAATGCGTATGGATAGTGCGACATGATCTCGTCATCGCCGAGCACAGCGTACAGCGCGTCGAAGTCGTCCATCGTCATTTGCCGAAGGACAAGCCGCTCCGTCTCCAGCCGAAACCCCGCGACCTGCTCCTCAAACTCTTCGTGCTCCGCAAGCGCTTTGCGCACGTCGATGGTGTAATCCACGAGTTCCTTGTTCTGCTCTTCCTCAAAATGCACTCTCACGCGCACGCCCCCGAGCGCCTCCATCGTCCTCCACGACGCGGGATTGTCGAGGTCGGCGTCCAAAAGCGCGGTCTCGATCCCATAGCGGTTGAGCACCTTGAGCGCCAGGTACAGATTGATCTTGTTGTAGCCCTTGCCCCGCTCCGTCGGGCGGATGCTGTAGCCGATGTGGCCGCCGTACGTGGCCATCCGCTCGTTGAGTGCGGTGCGGATGTTGATCATGCCGACGATCCTGTTGTCCGACTCGCGGACAAAGAAATACTCCCTCGCCGGCACCTTGTGCTCGTTTGGCTCCATCACATTGCGCGCCTCGGTCATCCGAAGCCACGCCTCATAGTCGTCCGGAAAATGATTGAGCCCGCCCGCGCCGTTGATCTTCGAGCCGTACTCGTAGAACTCATTGATGTACGCGAGCGCTTCGTCCTTCCGGGCGATCCCCGGCACTTCCAGATAGAATTTCTCCATAGTTTCCCCTGTTATTTCAACATGCTTTCTTCCCAGCTGTCATAGGGCTTGATGCCCATCAGCTCGGCGATCGTCGGTGCCACATTGGCGAGCCCGAAGCTGCCGTCCTTCAGCTCATGCCGCGTCTCCCCGTCGCTGATGATAAACGGCACGGGGTTAAGGCTGTGCGCGGTTCGCACCTCCACGGCGCCCTTCTTGTTCTTCTCGAGCATCTGGTCCGAGTTGCCGTGGTCGGCGGTCACGACGAGGATGCACCCCGCCGCGTCGCACGCCTTCCTGATGCGCGCAAGCTCGAGGTCCACGCTCTCCACCGCGATCTCGGTCGCGTCAAGGTTTCCGGTGTGGCCGACCATGTCGCCGTTCGGAAAATTGCACCGGATAAAGCCGTATCGGCCGCTCTCGATCGCCTCGATCACCTTGTCCGCGATCTCCGTGCCCTTCATCCACGGGCACTCGTCGAAGGAGCGCACGTCGCTCGGGATCTCGCAGTAATCCTCGAGCTCCTCGGAGAATTTTTCGGAGCGGTTGCCGTTCCAGAAGTACGTCACGTGGCCGTACTTCTGCGTCTCGGACACTGCGTACTCGCGGATACCATGCGCCACCAAAAGTTCCGTGAGCGTCTCGCGGATCTGCGGCGGGTTCACCAGGTAGTTCTTCGGGATCTTAAGGTCGCCGTCGTACTGCAGCATTCCCGCGTACTTCACCTGCGGGATGACGCCGCGGTCGAATTTGTCAAACGATGCGTCCCCATCGAACGCCATCGAGAGCTCCAGCGCGCGGTCGCCGCGGAAGTTGTAGAGGATCACGCCGTCCCCGTCCGCCATGGCGCCGACAGGCTCGCCGTCCTCCGCGATGACGAACGCGGGCAGGTCCTGATCGATCGCCCCGGTCTCCTGCCGCAACGTCTCGATCGCCTCCGTACAATTCGAAAAATGTCGCCCCTCGCCGTGCACGTGCACATCCCAGCCGGCCTTCACCATCGGCCAATTGGCCTGATAGCGGTCCATCGTGATCTTCATACGGCCACCGCCCGAGGCGATGCGTCCGTCGAAGGTATCGTCATTCAGATTCGCGAGCGTCTCCTCGAGCATTCCCACGTACTCGAGCGCGGAGGTCGCCGGAACGTCCCGTCCGTCCAGCAGCACGTGAACGCGCGCCCTGCGCACGCCCTCCTTCTTCGCCTGCGCAAGCATCGCGAGGAGATGGCGGATGTTGGAATGCACGTTGCCGTCGGAAAGAAGCCCGATGAAATGAAGCGTCTTGCCTCCCGCGGCAACGCTGCCCACAATGTCCTTCCACGTCTCGCTGCGGAACACGCTGCCGGACTCGATCGATTCGTTCACCAGCTTCGCTCCCTGCGAGTAGATCTGCCCGCAGCCGAGCGCGTTGTGTCCCACTTCACTGTTGCCCATATCATCGTCGGACGGCAGTCCCACCGCGCCGCCGTGCGCCTTGATCGTCGTCCACGGGCAGCTCGCCTTGAGCACATCCAGCGTGGGCGTGTTGGCGCGAAGCACCATGTTGCCGAGCTCTTCCGGCGTCTCGCCGACGCCGTCCATGATCACAAGAACCACAGGTTTCATCATAGGGCTGTCTCCCTTCATTTTCCGAATGAGCGTTGTTTAAAAACACTTCTTCTCGTGCTTCTGGTTGCAGTTTTTCACCTCAGGGCACTTGTAGCACACCTCGTTGCGGCTGTACTCCTGCTCGAAGAACTCGACGACGTTCGCGAGCGTTGTGTCTGCTATGTTTGTGAGCGCCTCCTCCGTCAGGAACGCCTGGTGCGACGTGACGATGACGTTCGGCATGGAAATGAGCCGCGCCAGCGTGTCGTCATCGACGATGTGGTTCGAGTAGTCGTGGAAGAACACGTTCGACTCCTCCTCGTACACGTCGAGGCAGGCCGCGCCGACCTTTCTCTGCTTGATGCCCTCCACGAGTGCCTCCGCATCGATCAGTGCGCCGCGGGATGTGTTGATCAGCACGACGCCCTTCTTCATCTGCGCGATGCTCTTCTCGTCCACCATGTGGTAGTTCTCGTCGGTGAGCGGGCAGTGGAACGAGATGATGTCGCTTCGCTTCCACAGCTCCTCGAGCGTCACGTACTCAATCCCGCTGCCCTCGGCAGGGAACTTGTCATACGCGATGACATTCATGCCGAATCCGCGGCAAATGTCGATAAAAATCCGTCCGATCTTACCCGTTCCGACAACGCCGACGGTCTTGCCATGCAGGTCGAAGCCCGTCAGGCCGTTCAGGCTGAAATTGAAGTCCTTCGTGCGGATGTACGCCTTGTGGATACGGCGGATCGACGTGAGCAGCAGCGCCATGGCATGCTCCGCGACCGCGTACGGCGAGTAGGCCGGCACGCGCACGATGTGGATCTTCCGGTAGGCGTATTTGACGTCGACGTTGTTGTAGCCCGCGCAGCGCAGCGCGATCAGCTTGACTTTCATCTCCACGAGCGCGTCGATGACCTTCGGGTTGATGTCGTCGTTGACGAACACGCACACGACGTCGTAGCCCTCGGCAAGGCGGCACGTGTCCTCCGTCAGCCTCGTCTCAAAATAACTGATCTCAAACTCCCGTCCCTCGCTCGCCTTGATGAACGAGTTGCGGTCGTAATCCTTTGCATCGAAAAATGCGATCCGGATCTTCTCCATGGTGTGCCTCCTTATCGTCTTCTAACAACCGTTAGTCTTTCAACAACTGATGATACCGATGTCCGTCCACAGCTTGGTCGCCTTCTTGTTCCAGATGATGAAGAACATGACCAAAGCGCCGATGCTGTTCAGAATGACGTCGTCGATGTCCATGCATCCGCGCGCCGTCACGCGCTGCAGCACCTCCGTCAGGATCAGCCCCGCGAACAGGAATAACGCAAACCACTTCAGCTTGCGGAACTCCCTCACGTAGAACGGTGCGATCACGCCGACCGGCGCGAACAACACAAGATTGCCGAGCAGGTTCTCGACCACGACCCAGCGCCGCAGCTCCCCGGTCCGGAACTTCTCGATGTACTCCCCGATCGTCCGAAACGGCACCAGGTTGTACGCGCTCTGGCCGCCCACCGTGCGGTGGTAGATGTCAAGCGTTCCGAACAGGATCGCCAGCAACGTGATCGCATAGATCGTCGTCAAGCCGGTCATCATCCCGTAAAACTGCTTCTCGCGCAGATTCTTCGGCGTCGTGCTGATCCACAGCACCGCGCCGACCAGTGCCGCAATGAACATCAGTATCATGTTCCGCACCAGATTCGGCACGTCATACCGCGACTTCGTGTCCAGGAAAATGCTCGCCGCGCTGACTACCATGAGCAGGACAAACGCAAAGCACAGCATTGCGATCGTCCGGTAAATGATCTTCTTGCTTTTCATGTTTCAATATCCCCCAACGAATCTATTGCGTAACGGTCTTTCGCCGCTCCGCTTCCTCTTCGATATTACCCCAAATTATACCATACCGCGCGGGTTCATTCAAACATTTTCCGACAAAAAGAAGGGCCCGAAGGCCCTTCCTTAACTGCGTTATTTGATCTTGAATTCCAGCTTTCCGTCCTCGCACTTGCCGTCGGTTTTCACGATGATGAACACCGCGCCCTTCTCGGTCAGCTCGCCGCCTGTCGCGTCCACGGTCTCGCCGGCTTTCAGCGTGAACAACTCCTTCTTGGTCCCGTCGTTGTCGTAGTAGACGGTGAGGCTTCCGCTGTCGAGCTTGCCGGAGTAGCTGATCGTCCCGCCCGCATGTCCGTCGAACTTCAGGCGGAACACCTTCTGTCCCTTCAGGCTTCCGAAGCTCATCGACGCAGATTTCGAGTTGCTGTTCGTGATGCACGTGGTCGTCACAAAGCTCGACGAGTACCGAAACCCGCCGGTCGCGTGATACACGACGGCAAAAATCCCGGCTGCCACGAACACTGCTGCCACAACGATCCCAATGATGATCTTCCGCTTCATACCCAGGTCACCCCCTTTGTTTCTGTCCAAAGGATACACCCGGAAGCCCCGGCCCACAAGTGACCGCGGTCACATCTCCCTATGACCGGAGTCATATCACCTCAGAAATTCATCCCGTTCCAGCCCCAGTCCTGCGTCGCCGAATACTTGACGTAGATGCGGTCCGGCGCGATCCCCAGGACCTTCCCGAAGAGCTTCGTGATCTCGCCCGTCAGGTCGGAGAAAGCCCCGCTGTCCGGTGCTCCGTACACGCTCACCTCCACGAACGCCGTGGGCTGGCTGTTGTCGCCGCGGAAATACAGACGGCAGTTGTCCTCGAACCCGGTCATAAGCCAGGTCTCGCTCTTGCCCGGCAGAACGGCGATCGCCCGCCCGAGCCCTGCCTTCAGCTCCTTCTCCTGCTCTCCCGTGATCGTTACACTGACTTTTGAATTGATAAACGGCATGATTCTACCTCCTTTTTGTTTTGTGACAGGGGGACGGTTCTTTTGTCACCCGTGATCACAACAGTTCCATGTTGATCGATTTCTCCGTAAAGCCGCACTTGCGGTACATCTCGTACGCCGCCTTGTTCCGCGCGTTCACCTGAAGCTCGATCCCGTCGCACTTCTTCTGTGCCGCAATTTCCTTTACTTGTTCGAAAAATGCATGCCCGACGCCTCTGCCGCGGTACGGCTCGTCCACCGCCATGCTGTCGATGAACAGAACATCTCGCGTCACATGCGCGGGCGTCTCGATATGGCGGAACATGAATCCCATGACACCGATGACAATTCCTTCCGTCTCCGCGACATACATCGTTTCCGCTGCGACCGCGCTCTCGTACGACTCGCGGCTCAATAACTCCTCCGTGTGTCGGTAGATGTCCGGTCGCCAATGCACATGCATCTCCTGCACCTGGTTCATGATCCGCGCGACCGCCTCGTAATCCGCGCCGGCCGCCGGTCGTATGACGATCTCACTCATATTCCGATTCTCCCGGTCCTCGATCAGCCGCGGGATGTCCGCCGGTTCTTCCGCCAGGAAGTCTGCCCCGGCGCCGAGAAGCTCCTCGCGGGAGCCGTAACCCCACAGCACGCCCACGCTCTTCAGCCCGTTCGCCTTCGCGCCGTTAATGTCCTGGTCGCGGTCGCCGATCATCAGCACGGTGCTCCTGTCCACATCGCCGAGCCGCGCGAGAAGGTCCGCGATCACGTCCGATTTTCTGCTGATGCGGCCGTCCATCGTCGCCGCACCGAAATGATCAAAGTATTCATACAGCGAAAAATGCCTGAGTATCTTCACCGCAAACTCGTACGGTTTCGACGTCGCAAGCGCGATCGTTACGCCCTTTGCGCGCAGCGCCGCAAGCATCTGCGAAATTCCTTCGTACAGCTTGTTCTCGAAGATCCCGCCGGCGCGGAAGTACTCGCGATAGTACTCCACCGCCTCCGCGGCCTGCTCCTCGGAGAAGCCGTAGAACTTCATAAACGAATCCGCCAGCGGCGGTCCGATAAACGGAAACAATTCACTGCGATCCGCCACATGGATCCCGTATTTTCCGAGTGCATACATGACCGAATTTGTGATGCCCTCGGCGGGGTCGGTCAACGTTCCGTCGAGGTCAAAAAGACAATATTGATACTTCATGGTTCTCCCTGCCTTCACGCCCGGTGTGAGCGCATCCACGGCGTATCCAGCGCACTCTTAATATAGTTTACATTCGGGATGCACACGTTGATGTCGAAGCCGGGGTGTGCCTCCGCGAGTCCCTTCAGGAAATTCATCAGATTTCCCTTGGTGTTCAGATAATCCTCAATGATCGTGCGGTCGTCGAAGCCGAGTCTGCTGAGGATCGACGCCGAAACCATTCCGGTCCGGTCCTTGCCGGCCGAGCAGAAGTACATCACGTTGGTCTTCGCGCCCATGATCATGCGTACGGTCTCGTCCATCCGCTCGTCCAGCATTCCGATGTACACCTCGGGAACCTCCTCCACCGTCCTGGGTATCCTGCTTCCGCCGGTCACCGGCCTGTGGATGTATGTAAAGCCCTCCTCTGTCTCAAGACGGCAGGGCCTCTTCTCGCATTCCGCCGGCTCTCGCAGGTCCACGATCGTCGTGTAGTTGTTGCTCCGAAGCCACTCCACCTCTTCGTCCGTGATACGCACCGGACAATCGCTGCGCAGATACTTCCGGTCGCCGGTCGGAAGGAAGCGCGTGTTCATCGTCGAGGAAAACAGAGATCCGACTCTCCTGCCCTCGGTGACGATGTACACCGGATACTCGTGATCCAGCTCATACCCAAGCTTCTCCGCAAGATGTACGGAGTTCATGTCGTGCGCATCCCAGCTCGGATACAGTCCCTCCTCCAGGCACTGTAGGATCAGCTTCGCGCAGACCGCGAGTGCAAGATGCTTACGTCGCTCCTGCGGCGCTGTCTCAACCTCGATCTCGATGCCCTCGTTGTAACGCGTGTACGAGGACGCTCCCGAGACGATCTCACCGTCCTTCATGACCACGATGCCGCGCCCGTACTTCAGAAAATGCTCCTTGCCATCGAACGGAGACACAAAATCCGCCGTCATCCGGTTCTCGAGGCACCGGTCGTAGAGCTCACCGTCGATCGCGCGGTACTCGTACCCTTCCGGCAGCTCCGCCGCGTACTTGCGGAGACGCTCTACATCAAATTTCGTGTCCTTCCTGATCGCAAAGCGAGTCTCCCTCCTCGCGTTCGGATACTCCTCCTCGATGAGCGCTGCCCAGCGCTCATCCTGCGGCGTCAGGATCATATAGTCCTCCGGCAGGACACGGACCAGTTCCCGGTCCGGCTCACCCACCAGAAACGCAAAGCAACCGGCGTACGCATACGCCGATCTCGGCGATTTTTCGTCCGTCACGAAGATCTTGCCCATCACCTTCTGTAAGCAGGAATACAGGATCGTTTCCTGCCAGCCGGCAAGCAGTGGTTCTACAACAGTAGTATCGTTAATTTCCAGTAACATGCTAATTCTCCCCAATCTCCTCGATCACTTCCTTGGCCCGCAACAGGATGGGCAGCTCACGGCTTGTGATCAGCCGTCCGATCGGCGTCTCGCGCTGGTTTTCGTACTCCGCGACGGCCTTCTCGAAGCTCATCTTCACCGTGGAGAGGTGGAAGTCCTTGATCTCCTCCTCCGTCAAATGCTTGTCCCCGAACGCAACGATCCTGCACAGAAAATAGTTGCTGAGGTTGTGGCGGTGGATCACGTTGTAGTAGTCGCTGACGACGCCGAGCTTGCCGAGGATCTCGACCTCGACGCCGAGCTCCTCGCTGAGCTCACGGCGGATCGCAACCGCCAGGTCCTCGCCCTCCTCGACTCCGCCGCCGGGCGTCTCGATGTGCGTCGCCTTGCCGAACAGATCGTCGCGGGTGGCTCTCACAAAATAAAAGTTGCCCTCGTCATCGTACACGATGCCCCGGGCGATCCGACGGTCGTGGCTGATATATTCGAGCGGCCACTCCGTGTCCTTCAGTTCGATCCTCAATTCTTCCATAGCGCATTTCCCCTCCTGTTTCCGCGCCGCCGGCGTGTCCTCCGGCGGGCAACGATGTTTCCTCATTATACCGCATTCGAAAGCGTTTGCACAGTATTTTTCATTCTTTTGTTTCTTTGCATAATATGGTATAATGCTGACAATTCCGAAGGAAAGGACAGGTGAACCCTATGACTGTTACGAAAACGCTGGAAGGCGGAAAATTGACCGTTGCCCCGAGCGGACGCCTCGACACCATCACTGCCCCGCAGTTTGAGAGCGAACTTCGCGCGGAGATGGACGGGATCAGTGAGCTTGTCTTTGACCTGGCCGGTCTGTCCTACATCTCCTCGGCGGGCCTGCGCGTCATCCTCTCCGCACAGAAGACGATGAACAAGCAGGGCTCGATGGTCCTCAAAAACGTGACGCCCGAGATTATGGAGATCTTTGAGATCACGGGATTTTCCGACATTCTGACGATCGAATGATCATTTTCCGAGAGGGAGTTTGTATGCAGAAGAGAACGATTTCCGGCACATTTTTAAAATGGCTGTTGCTGATCGTGGGTGTGGCGTTCGCCGTATCCATGGTCTTTTCGTGGACTCTTCAGACGCGGCTCTCGCAGAAAAGTGCATACAACCTGCTGCGCCTCAACATCGCCGACGTGCGGCAGGACGTCATCGACGCCTCCGACGCGAACCTTCTCGCACTCACGCGCAAGGTCGCCGCAGACATTGACGGCGGCGCTGCGACGGACGCGGACGGCCTTGCCGCGCTTCTGTCCCGCTACGACATCGCGGAGATTAACATCATCGACGCTGGCGGCATCATCATCTCCACGACACACCCTGATTTTCTGAATTACGATATGCGCTCCGGCAAGCAGTCCGCCGAGTTCCTCGGCCTGCTCGACGGCAGCGAGACCGAGCATGTGCAGAGCTACCAGCGCACCTCCTACGACCCGTCGCTCCGCCGCAAATACGCGGGCGTCTGCCTGAAGGCGGGCGGTTTTGTCGAGGTCGCCTACGACGCCGAGCGCTTCCAGCGCGACATCGACACGCAGGTCATCGGCGCCACGAGGAACCGCCATGTCGGCGAGAACGGCAGCATCATCATCGCGGACGTCAACTGGAACATCGTGAGCGACCGCAACCACAGCGAGGAGGGCCAAAACCTCGACGTGACCGGCATCTGGATCGACCGCGCCACCATGAAGGAGAACGAGGTGTTCCGATCCGACGTGTACGGCGAGCCGTGCTCATGCATGTACGTCTTCACCGAGGGCTACTACATCGTGGCCGTTCTTCCGGAAAATGAGATCCTCCTCCAGAGGGACACCTCCGTGCGCCTGACCGCGGTGCTTGAGGTGCTCGTGTTTCTCACGCTGTTCGGGGTCATTTTCCTACTCGTACGAAAGCTTGTCGTCAACAACATCAACCGCGTCAACACGTCACTCTCGAAGATCACGGACGGCGACCTCGAGGAGCAGGTCAACGTGCGCTCCAACACTGAGTTCGCCTCGCTGTCCGACGATATCAACGCGACCGTCAGCACGCTGAAACAATACATCGCCGCCGCGGATGCGCGCATCGACCGCGAGCTCGCTCTCGCGAAGAGCATCCAGCAGTCTGCGCTCCCGTCGGTGTTCCCGCCGTACCCCGATCGCACGGACTTCAGTCTCTACGCGACGATGGACGCGGCCAGGGAGGTCGGCGGCGACTTCTATGACTTCTATCTTCTCGACGAGAACCGCCTTGCGTTCCTCGTCGCCGATGTCTCCGGCAAAGGGATCCCCGCTGCCATGTTCATGATGACCGGCAAGACCGTGCTCCGCGACTACGCCGAGCGCGGCGATGCTCCCGCGGAGATCGCGACCAACGCGAACGCCAAGCTCTGCGAGGGCAACGACGCCGAGATGTTCATCACCGCGTGGATGGGCTTCCTGGAGACCGACACCGGCCTTGTGCGCTTCGTCAACGCCGGCCACAACCCGCCCGTTCTGATCCGCGGCGGCGAGGCTTCGTTCATCAAGCAGAAGGCCAACCTCACATTTGCCGCGATGGAGGGCGTTCCGTACCGCGAGCAGTCGCTAGAACTGCAACCTGGCGACCTTTTGTTCCTCTACACCGACGGCGTGACCGAGGCGACGGACGCCGACGAGCAGCTGTTCGGCAACGACCGCCTGCTCTCCGTCCTGTCCGCATCGTTTGGCTCCGGCGACGCCGCGACGAAGGCCGTGTGCGAGCGCGTGAAGGACGCTGTCGCCGAGTTTGTCGGCGAGGCTCCGCAGTTTGACGACATCACCATGCTGTGCCTGTGCTATCGCGGTGAGGAAGAGTCTGACGGCGGTTCTGCCGGCGGTTCAGAGCAGTCCTTTGGCGTTGCCGCACAGTCCCTGACTGTCCCCGCGCAGACGGACCGGCTTCCGTCGGTGCTTACTTATGTTGAAAAAGCTCTCTCCGACGCCGGCTGTCCCGAGAAGACTCTTATGTCGATCGACGTCGCCGTCGAGGAGATCTTCGTGAACATTGCAAACTACGCCTACGAGGGTGAGCCCGGCGAGGCGACGATCACGGTGGGCACCGAGCCCGTTGCGGACGGCGCGACCGAGGCAGCGATCTCCTTCAGCGATTCCGGCAAGCCGTTCAACCCGCTCGAAAAGCCCGACCCCGACGTCACGCTCTCCGCGGACGAGCGCACGGTCGGCGGGCTTGGCATCTTCATGGTCAAGAAGAGCATGGACGACGTGAGCTACCGCCGCGAGGACGACCGAAACATTGTAACGATACGAAAGCGATTCTGACACATGAACGAACGACGAACTCATTTTCCGAAAAAAATGATCCCCGCCGCGCTCCTGCTCCTGTTCTTGCTTACAGGGTGCGGGAAGCAGTGGGAATACAAGCCCGTCACGAACCCCTTCGAGCTGGAGGGGCGGCGTGTCGGCGTCGGCATCGCGTGCGACACGGACTATGTGCTGACCGGGCGGACGGACCTGACGCTCGTGCGGTACAACGAGGTCTCGAACATATTGCTGGCGCTGCAGTACGACAAGATCGATCTGATGGCGCTCGATGAGCTTCTGTGGAAGTTCACGGCGACCTCGCACGGCGGGCTGAAGGCGGTGACTCCGGCGTTCGCGTCCTCGGGCTACATCGCCTACTTCCACGAGAGCCTGCGCCCGATGCGCGACGAGTTCAACGAGTTTCTCGCGCGGTACCAAAAGACCGATGAATACGCGGATTTTCTCATGCGGCTTGAGGCCTTCGACGGCAAGAGTTACGTCGGCAAGGACATCCCGCTGACCGGCACGGGGAAGACGCTTCGCGTCGCCATCGACGCAGAGGGCTTTCCGCGTTCCTTCGCGGAGGCCGACGAGGATATCCCGACCGGGTACGACCTCGAGGCTCTCAAGCTCTTCGCCAACGAAAACGGATACAAGCTCGAGTTCACCATCTCGAGCTATGACGATATGATCTACGGCCTGCAGGGCGGCCTCTACGACGTGGCCGTCGGGGCTCTGAGCGACCGGATCGACGCGACCGCACTCAGCTCCTATCTGCTCGCGACCGACCCGCTCTACGAGAGCCCGCTGTACTTCATCGAGAAGACGCAGCAGGACATCGAGATCATCGACCCATCGACCCCTGAACAAAAAAGCCCGGCCGATGACACGCAACATTGAACATTTCCGCAGGAGGACTGCCATCCGATGGAGGCATTGAAACACAAGCTCTATCTCACGTTTATCCGCGACGACCACTACCGCTTCTTCTTAAGCGGTCTCGGCACGACGCTTCTGATCACGTTCGCGAGTTTTCTGCTCGGGACGATCCTCGGGATCGCCCTGTGCGCGGCGCTGCGCTCGAAGAACCGCGTTGTCCGTAAGATCGCGTCCGTCGTAAGGACATTTTTCATGGAACTGCCCACGATGGTGCTCCTCATGATCCTCGTGTACGTCGTCTTCGGTCGCAGCTCGCTGCCGGTGCTGTGGGTCGTCATCTTCGGCCTCACGCTGAAGGCCGCGACCTACCTCTCGGAGATCTTTGACTCGGCGCTCGACACCATCGCGTCGGGCGAGGCGGAGGCCGCGAGAACGCTCGGTATGACGCGCTGGCAGGCGTTCCGCTATGTCGTCCTGCCGCAGACCGTCACCGCCGCGCTCCCGCTCTACCAGACGCAGTTTACGGACACGCTGGAGGAGACCTCGATCGTCGGCTACCTCGCCGTCGTCGACCTGACGCGCGCCTCGGAGATCGTCTCGAGCCGCACCATGGACGCCTTCATCGGCCTCTTCACGATCGCGATCATTTACTTCGTGATCGGCTTCATCGTGAAGCGCCTCATCCGCCGCATCGCGTCCCCGAGGAAGGGAGGTGCGACCGAATGCTGAGCATCCGCAACCTAAACAAATCCTTCGACGGCAACATCATTCTCAACAACTTAAGCCTCGAGATCGTCGACGGCGAGACCGTCGTCATCATCGGCGGCAGCGGCGAGGGCAAGAGCACGTTCCTGCGCTGCATCAACCGCCTGATCGAGCCCGACTCCGGTGAGATCCTGCTCGACGGCGAGAACCTCCTCGCCCCCGGCACCGACATCAATCGGATCCGTCGGAAAATGGGCATGGTCTACCAGCACTTTAACCTCTTCTCCCACTTAAACGTCCTCGAGAACATCATCCTCGCACCGATGAAGGTGGCAGGGGTAACCCGCGCGGACGCCGTCGCGGAGGCCAAGCAGCTGCTCGCCAAGGTCGGTATGTCCGGCCGCGAGAGCGCGATGCCTGCGGACCTCTCCGGCGGTCAGAAGCAGCGTGTCGCCATCGCGCGCACGCTCGCGATGCACCCCGAGATCATCCTCTTCGACGAGCCGACCAGCGCGCTCGATCCGACGATGGTGGACGAGGTAGAGTCCGTCATCCGCTCGCTTGCGGAGGACGGCATCACAAGCGTCATCGTCACGCACGACCTGCGGTTTGCCCGCCGTGTCGCATCACGTGTCATCTTCCTTGCCGACAAGTGCATCTGCGAGGACGGCACGCCGGAGCAGGTCTTCGACCACCCGGCCAACGTGCAGACGCAGCGCTTCCTGTACCGCTCCCGCATGTACGAGACGGAGCTCACGCCCGCGACGCTCGACCTCTACGCACTGCAGAGCGAGCTGCGCGCATTCCTGCGCCGCTACGAGTTTGAGAAGAAGCAGGAGCGACTTCTCCCCGTGCTGTGCGACGAGTTGCTGTACCCGGTGCTGATGCACCCCGAGAAACCTGCGACAAGTGCCTGCCTGCGCCTCCTCTGCAGCGAGACGAGCACGCGCCACACGATCTTTATATGCTTCCGCGGCGTCTCCGACGATCCGCTCGGCGAGCCCTACCTGGACGAGCTGAACTTAAAGCTTCTCAACAACTACGCGGATTTCCTGCTGAGCCGCCGAAAGGACGACGGCTGGGAGGTCTGCATCCAGCTGTGACGAAAGAACCGTCCCTCTGTCACCTGTGGCAGGGGGACTTTTTCACTTGGCGAACATCCGCCCACAAAAATGCAACATAATCCATTTTCAGAAAGAGCCGCGTCCCGTAAACTGTAAGCGGAATATACAATACTGTGACATCTCATCCAAGGAGACCGCACATGAAGACACTCTGGAAACTCACGAAGGAAGCTGCCCGCTACAAGGGGCTGTATGTGATCGCGATCCTCTCGACGTTCGGGCTGACGCTCGTCAACCTCACCGCGCCGAAGGTTCTGTCGAAAATGACCGGCATCGTGGAGCACGGCGTTGACTCCGATGCCCTTGCGTCCATCCGGCGCCTGGCGTTTCTGCTGCTGGCGCTCTATCTTCTGCGGGTGTTGTTCCGCTTCTTAAGCAACTACCTTGCACACCGGGCCGCGTGGTACCTCGTCGGCGACCTCCGAAGCCGCCTGTACGACAAGCTGCAGTGCCTGGATCTCAGTTTCTTCCACGACAAACAGACCGGTGATCTGATGAGCCGTGTCGTCAACGACACGCGCGACTTCGAGCTTCTCTACGCCCACATGATCCCCGATATCATAACCAACGTTGTGACCTTCGTCGGCGTCCTGGTGATCCTTCTCACGGTCAACTGGAAGCTGGCGCTGATCACCTGCTGCCCGATCCCGCTCATCCTGATCTCCGGCGTGATCTTCGCCAAGATCGTGCGCCCCTACTTCCGCGCCTCGCAGAAGGTCATGGGCGAGCTGAACGCGCAGCTGCAGGACAGCCTCTCCGGACTCCACGAGATCCAGGCCTTCGGTCAGGAGGAGTACGAGAGCGGCCGCGTGCACAAGAAGAGCTTTGAGCAGGTTACGGCGATGCTCCGCGCCCTGCGTGCAAGCGCCATTTTCCATCCCTGCGTCGAACTGCTCTCCTCGACCGGAACGGTGCTGGTTGTCTTCTTCGGCGGCTACCTCGCCTACAAGAGCCAGCTCACGGTAGCCGACATCGTCGCGTTCGTTTTGTACCTCGCGCTGTTCTACGCGCCGGTCTCGGGCCTTGCAAACCTTCTCGAGAGCCTGCAGCAGTCGCTCGCGGGCGCCGAGCGTGTGACGCTGATCCTCGAGACGCCCTCCGCGATCCAGAACTCGCCGGATGCAAAGCCTTTGGAAAATGTCAAGGGCGCCCTCCGCTTCGACGATGTCACCTTCCACTATAACCCGCAGATCCCGGTGCTGAAGCACGTGTCGTTCTCCTGTGAGCCCGGCATGATGGTCGCCCTGGTCGGCCCCACCGGCGTCGGCAAGACGACGGCGACGCAGCTGATCTCCCGCTTCTACGACCCCGTCGAGGGCCGCATCCTGATCGACGGCCAGGACATCAAGAACGTCACGCTCGAGAGCCTGCGCCACAACATTTCTCCCGTTCTGCAGGACACCTTCCTGTTCAACGGCACGATCGCGGAAAATATCGGCTACGCTCGTCCGGACTCCTCCATGGAGGAGATCGAGGCTGCCGCCAAAGCCGCCCACATCCACGAGGACATCATGCACATGCCCGACGGGTATGAGACGCAGGTCGGCGAGCGCGGACTGCGCCTGTCCGGCGGACAGAAACAGCGCGTCGCCATCGCGCGCGCCATCCTTCGCAACAGTCCGATCATCGTCCTCGACGAGGCGACCGCCTCCGTGGATATGGCCACCGAGAAACAGATCCAGAAGGCCATCAACGCCCTCGCCGGCAAGCGCACGATCATCGCGATCGCACATCGCCTCTCCACCATCATGAACGCCGACATGATCCTCGTGATCAACGACGGCGAGATCGCCGAGAGAGGTACGCACGCCGAACTGATGGAGAAGAAGGGCATCTACTACAACATGCAGAAATCACAGCTGGCATAACGACTGCTGACATAACAAAAGGTGACAGAGGATCGTTCCCCTGTCACCTTTTTCATTTTCCGAATTT
>JAFZMO010000124.1 GCA_017551165.1 Lachnospiraceae bacterium | reverse complement strand
GCTAAAGCAACTAAGGGTGTGCTTCGGCCGCATACCATAAGCCGTTTCTTCGAAACTCGCTTCGCTCAAACATCTCGAAACGGCTTATATGCGCCCTCGCCCGCCCTAAGATGCTTTGCAATGCTTCCTCGCGGACTCATACGCATCTCCTCCCGCCAAGTTCGTTGGTCGGAATATGAGGTACTGCTATGCTCCGCTTTTATTGTTGCTACGCCAACCCCTTTGTCTACTGCATGGGGCTTACGTTTTTTTGTTATTGTTTTTCGGTTTCCGGGTCATGTGTAGCAGGTTTTCTCACCTTGCGCTAGCTTTCCCCTCGGAGTAGACCCCGAGGAGGTAGTAACGCCCGTTGATCTCAGTATAATAGTATCCACTTCTGTAGCTCGCGTTTCCATCGGCAAATCCATCAAAATCGTACGCTTTGATCGCCGGAAAACTGCTGACCACATCTTCGCTGAGCTCGCTTGCATCTACCTGCCTGGCACTGTATTCTTCTGCCGGTACAACGGTCCACGTCGTCTGCGGCGTCCGGAACGGACTGGTCCCTTCCTGCGCCTGATACTCCATCTCGAGTCGGAAGAAGTATCCTACGATCAGCGTCTTAAATGAGCTCAGATGCTCATTGATCTGCTGCTGCCTGTCTGCCGGAAATGCTGCCTTGAAGGCGTCGAAATCAAGCTGTGCCGCCTCGGCGTCATTGGTCGGCGCCTCCATCTGCGATGCGATTTTCTTCAGTTCTGCGAAAAGTTTGTACGCTTCCTCGCAACTCATCCCCTGCGTAAAATTATACCCGTATTGACTCTGCCATTTGGTATAAAATACGGATGACATCGTGAGATCATACACGTCGTTCAAGTCCGCGTAATGAAAGCCGTTGTTCAGAAAAGCGACCATTGTCGTGTACAGCTCGTACTCCGAAGCCGCACCCTTTGCCGCCACATACGTATCCCGCGTATCATCGTCCTTGTCCGTCGGGGTTATGCTTGTTCCCTTGTTACCTTCGGCTGACGGCGTGATCGTGGGCGGATCGAGCGGCGGACTCTCCGGAGTGCAGCCTGCGACTGACAGCATCGTGCAAAAGATCAGGAGCGACAATACCACTCTCACCGTAATGTTGATCTTTCGCATCATTCTGTCCTCCGTCCTCTTTCTGCGTTGCCTTCCGGGCTTCTTCGTCACTCGCGTACCGGTCAATTGCGTCGCCTGCGCCCCTGTCAGTTGCTCCACGTCAGTCTGTGCAGCTCGCCCTTCATCTTCATGCCCTCGAAATCCAGCTGCCGGAGCGCTTCGTATGCCACGATCGCCACGGCATTGCTGAGGTTCAGCGAGCGCGTCTCACCGATCATCGGAATGCGCACGCACGTGTCCTCATGCTCCCGCAGGATCTCCTCGGGGATGCCGGCGCTCTCCTTGCCGAACATGATATAACAGTCCGGCTCGTACTGCGCCTGCGTGTACACCTTGTGGCCCTTGGTGGTCGCATAGTAGATCTTCGCGCCCTCATTTTTCGACAGAAAATCCTCGTAGCTCTCGTAGACCGTCACGTCGAGATCCGGCCAGTAGTCGAGCCCCGCGCGCTTCAATTGCTTCTCGTCGAGCGAGAAGCCGAGTGGCTTGATCAGATGCAGCCGCATCCCCGTCGCCACACAGGTGCGCCCGATGTTGCCGGTGTTCTGCGGGATCTCCGGCTCATGTAGTACGATGTTGATCATGGTTTATTCCGCCTTCGCGGCGCGCAGCTTCTCCACGAACCGGCGAAGCCGTCCGAGCGCCTCCTTCAGGTTCTCAAGCGAATATGCGTAGGAGATGCGCAGGAATCCCTCGCCGCTGTCGCCGAACGCCGTGCCCGGCACGATCGCGACCTTCTCCTCCTGTAGCAGCTTCGTCGCAAACTCCTCGCTGCTCATGCCGAACTCCGCGATGCACGGGAATACGTAAAATGCGCCGTACGGCTCGAAGCACGTAAGCCCCATATCGCGCAGCTCATGCAGCACGTACCGCCGTCTCTTGTCGTAGGCGTCGCGCATCATCGCAACGTCCTCGTCACCGTTTTTCAGCGCATCGATGGCCGCGTACTGGCTCGCCGTCGGCGCGCACATGATCGCGAACTGGTGGATCTTCGTCATTTGCTGAATGATCTCCTTCGGGCCGCACGCGTAGCCCAGGCGCCAGCCCGTCATCGCGTGTCCCTTGGAAAAACCGTTGATCAGGATCGTGCGCTCGCGCATGCCCGGCAGCGAAGCAACAGACACATGCTTCGCACCGTACGTGAGCTCACTGTAGATCTCGTCCGAAAGAACGATGATGTCTTTCTCAATGCACACCTCAGCGATCGCCTCGAGATCCTCGCGTGTCATGATGGCGCCGGTCGGATTGTTCGGGAACGGCAATACGAGAAGCTTCGTCTTCTCTGTGATCGCGTCGCGCAGCTCCTGCGCGGTGAGGCGGAACTCATTTTTCTCCTGCAGCGGGATCTTCACCGCCACGCCCTGCGTCAGGATGACGCACGGCTCGTAGGAGACGTAGCAGGGCTCGGGGATGATGACCTCCTCACCCGGGCAGACCATCGCGCGGATCGCCAGGTCGATTGCCTCACTGCCGCCGACGGTCACAAGGATCTCTCCCTTCGGCTCGTAGTCAACGTCGTAGTGGCGCGAGACAAACGAGCCGATCTCGCGGCGCAACTCGATCAGGCCGGCGTTCGAGGTGTAGTGCGTGCGCGCCTTCTCAAGCGAGTAGATTCCCTCCTCGCGGATGTGCCACGGCGTCGCAAAATCAGGCTCGCCGACGCCTAAGCTGATCGCGTCCTTCATCTCCGTAACGATATCAAAAAACTTTCGTATACCCGACGGTTTGATACCGACAACTGCCGGATTCAGCGGATTTCTCATGGCGTGATCAGCATCCTTTCATCCACGATTTTGTTCACAAGCGGAAGGCCGTGCTCCTTGTACTTCTTCAGCACAAAATGCGTCGACGTCGAGAGCACCGAATCCATCGGGGAGAGCTTGCTCGAGACAAACTCCGCCACGCTCTGCAGCGTCTTTCCGTGGATCATCACACAGAGATCGAACCCGCCCGACATAAGGAATACGGCGTCAACCTCGTCAAACTGATAAATCCTCTCGGCGATCTTATCAAAACCCTGACCTCTCTGCGGCGTCACCTTGACCTCGATCATCGCTGTTACAAGCTGGCGCTCCGTCTTGTCCCAGTCGATCAGCGTCGGATATCCGCAGATGATGCGCGCGTCCTCCATCTCCTTGATGGCCGCGGCCACGGTCCCCTCGCTCTCGCCGAGCATCACGGCGAGCTCCTTCACGGTGAGCTTTGCATTCTGGTCCAGGCTCTCCAAAATTCTCATGTTCAAATCCATGGTACTGTCCTCCCATTTTCTATTTATATTTCGGAAAATTCTTTGCTGTCTTATTTCAGGACTCTCAGGCCCCTCCGCGGTACGGCTCCAGATACCGTGTCTCGCCGCGGTTGCGAAGGACCCTCGCCGCCTCTCTCGTGAGCTGTCCGATGACGGCCGTCTCCGTCTGCGGCGCCGCCGTCGTAAGCGCCTCCGCGAGCCGCTCCGGCTCCGCAGTCACGAAGAGCACGCACCCTCCGGCCGGGATCTGATAGGGATCTCGGTCCGTGACCTCGCATGCCTCGATCGTGATCTGTGCGATCGGGATCTCGGGAAGTTCGATCTCCATGCCGACCCGCAGCTTCTCCCCGAGCTTCCACAGCGCTCCGTACACGCCGCCGTCCCCGCCGGGCACCGCCGCCTTCGCGCCGTTCGCAAGGCCCGTCAGGATAAGCTCCGCCGTCGCCGCCTCGCCCGGAAGCTCCTCTTCCCTCTGCAGAAAATGCTTCGGGTATCTCGCCTCCATCGCGGCACGGTTCTCCTCGAGCAACAGGAGTGTCCCCTCAAGTCCGGTGACGCCGGCCATCACGACCGACCATGCCGGTTCCGCGTCCGTGGCCTCCTCGGCTTCCGCCGCGACGGTTTTCGCTGTCGCTTCGGAATTCACTGCTTCGGCTCTGTCTGCCGTCACAGGCATCTCTGCCGGCACACCGACTGCACTGACGTGGGCGAGCACCTCCGCGCGGTTCTCACGGACGATCGAGACGTCCTCGTACGCCGCTGCCTCATACGCCGGCCGAAGATAGCTTCGGACATCCGCCTCCGGCATCTCCTCCGGAACGCTCAGAAGAAGCGTCATCGCCGTCGCCCTGCGCCCGATCGACGCCAATGCGGCTCGCGCCCGCTCCGCCGCCATCGCGGTGATCCGCGGATCCGTGCCGCTCATCGTCCCGGTCGCTGTCGCAAGCTTCGCATCCGCTGCCGCGGCCAGCGCGATTCTCTCGGACACCGTCGTGTTCTCGCCGAATCCCGCCGGTTGCTTTCGCAGGAATCGCTCCCGACCGAGCCGCGTCGTAAGGCGCTCATTTTCCGCTGTTCCGACCGGACCGATCATCCGCGACTTCCTCCTTTGCTTCTCCCTCGCCGGGGCTTCTGCTCCCCGCAGGGTACACTATCCCATAATTGCCTTATTATACCATATTAGCCGCATAATTGCAAAGAAAAAGAGGACAGGTTGAAATCCAACCGCACCTCATGTATGATAAATTACTGTGAGTGAAATCAGACCTTTCTCCGTATAGTAGAGCAAAGGAACTTTTCAGAAAGGAGTGATCGGATGGAAGAAAGCAAACTTCTGGTACTGCTGACAACAGAACCCGAACGCGGTGTGGAGCAGCTGATCCATACCTACGGCCCCGCCGTGCACACGATCTGTCACTCCATGCTCGCGGGCAACCCGCCCGAGGAGATCGAGGAGGCCGTCTCCGATGTGTTTGTCAACATCTGGCAGCATCGGGACAGAATCCGCACCGACGGCACATGTTCACTGAAAAGTTACCTTTACGCAGTCGCACGCAACGTCTGCAGAGACCGCCTGCGAGCTGCAAAAACGACTCCCCTCTCCTTAGACCGGGCTCTGGAGGACGGCTTGGAGCCTGCATCGCCGGAACTCGTCGACGACAGCGTCGTCAGCGAATGGCTGCAGGGCGAAGTGCTTGCTTCTCTGGAGGAGCTCGGAGAACCGGAGCGGAGCATCATAATTGAGCGCTACTATCTCGGACGCAGTGTCAAGGACATCGCGGAGAGGACTCATTTTCCGACGAAGAAAGTGGAAAATGTTCTGTACCGCGGGAAGCTTAAACTGCGCACCGTATTGCAGAAGAAAGGAGTAACACCCTATGGATAAGAATACTGTATTTCAAAACCGGCTGGCGGATTCCGACTGTGAACGGCTCGACACCGTGCTCTCGGACCTGTCCGCGGACGGATTTGACGCCGAGTCTGTCACCGACCGAACGCTTGCGCGCCTCGGCCTCTACAAGCAACCTGCACCTGTCAGGGGCGGTCTGAAACTCCGGAGCCGTCTCCGCCTCGTGCTGATCGCAGCCTGCGTCGCCGTCCTCCTTCTGGCAACCTTCGTTACTGCCAAAACATTTCGCAACCGCAGTTCCGTCGATCTGGTCAGATTGGATCATGCTCCGAAGGATGTGAAGGATGCGACGATCGCCCTCGGCTACAGCGGCGTGATCGACGGTCACACCTTCACCCTCGTAGACATGATCGCCGACCGGCAGACAATGATCTTCGAGTTGAGCACCGATTACACGATCGATGCTCCGGACGGATGGCTTCTTGATGAACATTCATGCCCCTACCTGCTCAATGACTACCATTGCAGCGTGACTTTCCCGGATGGCGGTCCCGTCGGAATGACGAGAAGCTCCGCACCGTTTGCACGGGATGGCAAGCTGTGGTACATTCTGACGTATCACGCCACCAACCTCGACGGCGCCGACATCAGTCACCTCCCGGTTCATGTCCGGATCGGCGAGCTCACGTTTGACTGGGTGAACGACTATGAACCGAAGGATCGCATCCTCCGCGTCAATCTGGACCTCGGCCCGTTCGTCCTGAACGAGATCAATCTCACCGTATACCGGATGACTCTCCGCACACACGGATCTTCGCCCGACTATGAATGTGTGCTGGATTCGATCACGCTGAAGGACGGGACCACGCTGTACTACACCTGCCCGACTCACTCGAACCCTCAGGATGTAGCTGCGTTCGGCCATGATGAAGAGGGCGGCAAGATCGGAAACTACTACTACAACCTGCTGGAAGGCTTCTCGACAACCCGCGGCGGCGATCCGGAATTCGTAGCCATCGAGGATATCGCTTCCATCACCGTCAACGGAGTGGAGATCCCTCTGGAGTAAATTTACCTCGGGAGAAATTACATATATAACGGGAATGCCCGCTGCAGCCAAACGGTCGCAGCGGGCGTTTTCTTAGCGATTTGGTGACAGGGGGACGGTTCTTTTGTCACCCTGTTTCACACAACTCCCGGTAAGTGTTCGTTTTGTTTCCTGCCGGTTCTCCGACAGTCTCCGTTCCTATCAGACCCGGTCACCGGTTCCTCTCCGCCACCGACAACAGCGCGGAGATGCCGAGCAACACAGCTGCTGCCGCCGCGAGCACGATCACGCGTCCGCCCTCAAAGATGCGGAGATAATACTGCGGCGCGAGAACTGCGCGCACATAGCGGATCGCGGGAAATGTCAGCGCGATATCGAGCATGATCGGACAGCACAGGTAACTGATCAGCACGAGGATCGGGATCATCGCGCAGACCGCGTGTACCGTCGGGATCAGGAAGCGCATGATGTTGCACATGCCGGCCACCAGAAGAACATACAGGAACATGGCGATCAGTTCCTTGCCTGTCGACGTCCACAGGCCGCTGATGCCGAGACACACAAGCCCGACGATGCCCGACATGGCCGTCGGGAGCAGGATGGATGCGAAGGAGATCAAAGGTCTTCGCTCTCTCGCCATGACGCGGAAGCGCCCCTCGGCATCGTCCTGATACCAGAACACAAGCCCCGCCAGGCCGGTCAGCAGCACAAAGATCGCGACCGTACCGCGGATCGGCTTCGTGAGCACGCTGATCGCGTCGTGCTTCTTCTCCTCGATGACGAGCTCGCCGTCGCGCGCCGCCGTCGTGACATACTCAACTAATTTATTGCTCGCGAGTCCCTCGCCGAACTTCTTCTGCAACAGCCGCTCGGTCTCCTCGAGGTCCAGCGTATCGCCGCTCTTGCCCGCCAGATACTGCATCATCAGATCCTTGCCGAGGATGCGGATCAGCTTGACATACGCGATCTCATTGACAAACTCTCCGTACACGGTCCGCTCGGAAACCACCGCCGTGATCAATCCCTGCCACTCATCGGTGAGCAGCTTCTCCGCGAGCGAAGCGTCAAACACGTACCCGCACTCGGCGCGGGCCGCCGCGACATCGCTGTAGAGGTCCTCTTCCTCCTCGCACTCGTAAAACACGAAGAGCTCGGGAACATTTTCCGAAAGCTCGCGAAGATAGATCTTCGCAAACTCGTCCTTCTCCTCAAAATACACGGCCACATGCAGCTTGCCGTCGTCCGCCGTGATCAGCGCGCGGTACAACAGGAGCACCGCCGGCAGCATGAGGAAGATCAGCACGAACGAGGGCTTCTTCAGGAAGCGCTTCGCCGTCAGGAAGAGCCAGACGAAAAATCGCCGGATCGTGCCCTTCGTCTTGTCGGAGCGCGTGATCGTGCTCACGGCAAGCGCCTCCGGGCTCGCAAAATTCTCCCGCGCGGTCGTATTCGGTTGTTCTCTCCGATCCGTCACCGCTGTTCCCTCCATCGATTCACCGACATGATGACAACCGTCGCGATCCACGCGACCGTCGCCTCGATCAACAAGATACCCATGCGGACCACATCAGGACTCTGCCGAAGCCCGCCGACCGACACCTGAAGCATCGTGTACGTCGGAAGATAGCGGCCGAAGCTGCGCACGGCCTTCGGAAGATACGCCGAGGGCACGATACAGCCGGACGCATAGCCCATGAGGGCCGTCAGCAGGAACAACAGCAGGATGCCGCCGATCTGGTTCGCAGCGAACGTGTACACCAAGAGCACGAGCGCTGCCGCGAGCGCCAGGATCGGAAGTCCCGAGAGATACCATGTCCGCAGCTCCGCGAACTTCGTTATCGCAAAATATTTCTCCATCGCGTCAGGGTTGCCGAGCCACACCCCGTACAGGATCAAAAATACCGTCGTGTAGAAGATAAGGAACAGGATCAGCACCGCAAGGTAGCGCGCGAGCGCCAGGAGCGGAGACTTGATGCCGTGCATCGCAAGCTGGTCCTCGAGCGATTTGGCGTCGCCCTTGAGGAGCGTGCCGCACGCAACGCCGCCGAGCATCAGGAGCATCACGACGCCGGCGCAGAAATAGAACTGCAGCAGCGTCTGTCCGCCCGTGCCGGAGGCGTCCGACTTGATGAACGTGTCCTCGCGGTTGATGACGCGAGCCGCCAGCACCAGCTCCATCTCGTCCTGCATCTTGTTGAGTACCTTCTGGTCCACGCCCTGCTGTGCCGCGATGTCCACGGCGCCCGCCACGTAGGCAGACGATACCGCGATCAGGCCGCAGCCGACCTCGACAAGGCCCTCCATCAGGCCCTGGTCAAGGCTGTTCATCATCGGCGGCTCATAAAACTTCGCCGCGCCGGCCGCGCCGTCGCTGAACACGCTGGTGATGAAATCGGGCGGAAAGAGCATGCAGCCATCGTAACGCCCGTCGCGAAGCCCTGCAAAGGCCTCCTCCTCGCTCACCTCCGTAAAATGGAACACCGAGGTGGCGCTGGCGGACGACTGCAACACGTCCATGCCGTAATTTTTCAAATACGTATCCTGCATCACGAGGGCGATCTCGATGCGATCCTCCAGCTCATGCCCGCTCATGGCGGCATTGCCCGCGAGCGCAACCGCGGCAAACAAGGCCACCAGCAACGCGGTGCCCAGATAATACTGCGGAAGGATCTTCAGCGCTCGTTTTGTCTCAAGTCCTAAGAACTTGCGAAACAATTTCCACATAAGCTACCCTCTGTGATGCTCTTCCTCCTATCGGAAGAACTGTCTCATATACCAATTTACCTGCGACAAGGCCTCGTCGTAGACCGCCTGCACGTCCTCGGGCGTCATGTCCAAAAACTGCAGCCGCTCGCCCTCCGGCATCAGCACGCCGTTGCGCGACGGACTCACGTAGAACTGCCCGTACAGCGAGAGGAACTTGTCGGTCTTGCTGTCGGTGAACGTGAGCTCATTGATGCGCATGTCCCAACTGGTCTTGTACGTACACTCCGCCGCCAGATGCAGCGTTCCCGTCGTCTTGCCGTTTTGCACGGTGTTGGCCGTGATGTCGAACAACCCGCTGCCGATGGCGTATGTCGCACTGCCGTTGATGCCAAACGGCTCCATTCCGGGCAACGCAAGCGTAACATCAAACTGCGACGATACCCTCGAGCGGTCCGCCGTGACGGTCTTCTTCGCCGTGAGCTCGTACACCTCGCCGCCGATGTCGCCGTTTGCCGTGAGGATCAGCTTGTCCTGCGGGTCATCCGCGCCCATGCAGCGCAGCTTGACCGAAAAATGAGCCTTTTTCTCGCCGACGTACCCGTTCACCTCCGCGGTCAACTGTGCCAGCTCGCCGTCCTTGGTGACGTACGCGAGCACCTCAAGGCCGTTGCCGCCGTCCGCCTGCGGCTCGAGCCGCCATGCGTTGTGCACGGCGTCGACCATGGTCTTGCCGCCGATCGCCGAACCGATGCGGTCTGCGATATCGTAAAATTCTTTCTCATCCACGTTGATGCGGAACACGTAGCAAGCCGTCTTCTCCGAGCCGACCACGATGTGCTCGGTGAGCTCCTTGCCGTCCTTGTTCTTCAACTGCTCATAGGTGATCGCGTCGACCAGGTGGTCAAGCGCCGAATCCCCGTCGGGGTACGCCGATACGATCACGTCACGCACGTTCCGTCCGATCGCCAGGAGCTGCGAGCCGTAGGAAAGACCCGACTCGACGACGCCCTGTGCGGCGATACGATCATTTTCCGGAAGAAGATTCCAGGCTGCCGCCTCCTTCCACTGTCCGGGGACCTTGGCCACCGGAACGACCAGCGCCTCCTTGATGAACTTCGGGGATGCGATCGTCAGGTCGCCGTCATCGTAGCGCATCTGGATCACGGAGAGGCTGAGCGCGCTGACGGCAAATCGCGTGTCCAGCGACACCGCATCGCCGTCATACGTCCCGATCAATGCAAGTCCCATGCCGCGGTAGTCCGTCAGCTTGTCCGCGGTCTCCGGGTCGCCGAAGCCGAAGTCGGCGAGCGTCATGTTCGAATTCTGAATGTGAAATGAAAGCGCGACGTCGGTCGGCATTTCGCGCAGGTATCCCGCCATCTCCTCGATGTGCATCGCCTTCATGAGCGGCTCGCGATAGCCGATCGCCTCCGAGAGCGCGTCCCGAAGCGCCGAGCGGCACAGCTCCTGCGGCGTCTTGCGGTTCGCCTGACGGTACAGCAGTATGCCAAGCCCGATAACGCAAATAAGCCCTATCGGGATGAGTGCATACCACCACCGCAGGGCTTGTTTCTTGATTGGTTTTTCTTCTGTCGTCCAGACCACGTTGCCTTCACTGTCAAACGGCGGCCGAACGAGTTTCCGATCCTGCTCCATTCCTGCCGTCTCCTCAGTCCGCAAGGCCCTTCTTCAGCTCCGCCAGCAAGCCGGCACCGCGAAGTCGGTTGTCGACCTCCCGCAGATACCCGTCCTGCACGACCATGAGCTTGTCCACCAGGTCAAGGGCTTCCTCGTCGTGCGTCGTGATCACCACGATGCCGCCGCGCCGCTTGTGCTCCGCAAGGTAATCCCGGATCTCCTCCTTGCAGATCAGATCGAGCGCCGCATCGGGCTCATCCAAAATCAGCACCGGCGGGTCGTTGGCGACCGCACAACCGATGCTCAATCGCTTCTTCATACCGCCCGACATCGCATCCACGCGCACGTTCAAAAACTCGGGAATGCGCAGCATCGCAAGCACGCCCTTCTCGAGCTCCTGTTCTATGTCGTATCGGCTGTTGCAATACCACAGCTTCAGATTGTCAAGCGCCGTCAGCTCCGGGATCAGCGGATTCTCCTGCGGCACGTAACCGACAAGTCTCTCGCGCTCCTCCGGCTCCTTGAGCATGTCATGCCCAAACGCCGTGAACGTTCCTCCGTTCGCGCGCAGCGTTCCCGCAAGGATCTTCAGTAACGTCGACTTGCCGCATCCGTTCGCGCCCGCGATGGCAACGCACTCGCCCTGTCTCGCGGAAAATGTGGCATCCCTCAGCACGATCTTCTTTCCGTACTGTTTTTGAATCCCTTTTACTTCAATCATCGCTTTATCAGTGGAAAATAGCTGCAAGCAGGCAGATTACCATGATCGCTGCCAATGCAAACGCCATGATCCGCACCATTCTCTTCTGGTTCTTTTTGCTGAAAAAATTCATACGTCCTCCATTCCGGCCCCTCGCGGGTGCCGCTGCGCGCTTCGCGCGCTATGCTTGTATTTTACCCAAAACCCCTGAGGAATGCAAGAACTTTCGGCACTTCTCACATGCTGCGTTCGACAAACGAGGCATGTGTGGCTGTGCCGAAAGTCAGATTCCCTACTGCGTGCTTTCCGATCGTGTATAAGCGGATTGCGTATTCTAACGCATGTTCTTTAAGATCACTCCGCCGGTGGCGGCGACACATATCGTGATGCGGCCATCGCGGGGGATATAGATCTCCGTGTCCAGGCCGAATCCGTCCCGATGGCTGTGGATCAGCCGCACGAGCGACTGCCTGTCGGTGATGCCCGCGCGCCACACAGGAATCGTGATGTCACGGTCCTCCTCGTTGTTGTTCACGACGGTGATCACGGTCTCCGCCTCGTTCATGCGGGCAAATGCCAGCACTCCGGGCTCCTCGACCAGCATCAGCAGAGATCCGGTGCGAAGGGAATTGTACGAGCGGTGGAGACGAATCATTTCCCGATGAAAACGCATCATCATCGGATCCTCGTGCCCCCACGGGTAAGTCCGGCGGTTGTCCGGGTCGGTCCAGCCGCACACGCCCGCCTCGTCGCCGTAATAGACGCACGGCGCGCCCGGCCAGGTCATCTGGATCAGCACGGCCTCCCGCATGACCGCTGCGTTCACGCCCTCATCCGCCGCTGCCGCTCCCACCGAAGCGGTGCGCCCGACTTGGCGGTTGGTCCTTGTCAGGAAGCGCGAGTGGTCGTGGTTGGATAGCTCGTTCATCGCCACCTGCAGCGAAGCGGTCTGGAACCGCGCCATGTTGCATCGCATCGCAAAATCAAACGCCTTCTCGTTGTTCAGCATGTCCTCGCGGTACGCGTCGCTGTGCTTCTCCATGCCGGTCAAAAACCAGCTCACCGGCTCCATGAACGCGTCGTAGTTCATCACGGAATCCCACTCGTCCCCGCCGAGCCAACGCTCCGCGTTGCCGTAGTGCTCCGCGAGGATCAGCGCGTCGGGGTTCGAGGCCTTCACGTTCCTGCGGAATTCCTTCCAGAACTCGTGGTTGTACTCCTCGCTGTGCCCGAGGTCGGCCGCGACATCGAGCCGCCAGCCGTCCGCGCCGAAGGGCGCGCTGATCCATTTGCGCGCGATGCGCATGATATAGTTTTTCAGTTTCGGCGAGCGCTCGTAGTTGAGCTTCGGGAGCGTGTCGTGGCCCCACCAGCCGTCGTAAGGATCGTCGGCGTCCGCCGAGTTTCCGGGATGATTTTCCGAACCAAGGTTTCCGTTCAGGGTTGTGCCGTTGGCGGTACATTTTCCGTCCGCGGAGTATCCGTCGACTGGCGCGCCGTCAGTCGGTCCATCTCCCGATCCTTCCGACATATTTCCCGGTTTCTTTTTGAAGTC
Organism: Lachnospiraceae bacterium; assembly: GCA_017551165.1. GTDB lineage: Bacteria > Bacillota > Clostridia > Lachnospirales > Lachnospiraceae > ISDg. Next base: position 2,808 of record JAFZMO010000124.1, on the reverse strand, counting down.
GAAAAATGACCGGTACGGACTGTCCGGCACGCCGTAGGCGCCGTCGTCAAAGCCTTCCGCGTTGCGATAGATTCCCTCGCGATCCAGCCATTTGTTGAACGAGCCGCAGTGGTTGAACACGCCGTCGATGATGACGCGCATGCCTCTTATGTGCGCCTCGCGGACCAGCTCTGCAAAGAGGTCGTTGCTCGCCGCGAGATTCTCATGGCTCGTGACGCGTGCCACGTACTGCGCCGAGTGCGCGTTGAGCGTGTCTCCCTCGCACAGGCCCGTCGGCGCGTCCTTCACGATCACGCCGAAATGCGGATCCACGTGGTCGTAGTCCTGAATATCGTATTTGTGGCTCGAGGGCGAGACGAAGATCGGATTGAGGTACAACACCTCGACCCCGAGCTTTCGCAGGTAATCGAGTTTCTTGATCACGCCTCGCAGATCGCCGCCGTAGAACTCCTGCACATCCTTCGCCTCCGGCACGCGGTTCCAGTCCGTCACGCGCTGCGCATAGCGGTCAATGTAGTAATACTCGCCCGTCTGCACGTCGTTCGTCGGATCGCCGTTGCAGAAGCGGTCGACGAAGATCTGGTACATGACCGCACCCTTCGCCCACTGCGGCGTGTGGAAGCCGGGCGTGATCCGGAACGGAACCGTCTCACGGTCCGCAAGCATCACGCCGAGCCGGTCGTACCGGAACACTCCGTTCGACGTCGCGATCTCAAAGAAATAATGCAGAAAACGGTCGGTGAGCTCCACCTCCGCGCGGTACCAGTCAAACCGCTCATCGCTTCCCGTAAGCACCATCTCGATGCAGCGCGAGCGCTCCGTAATCACGATGCGCGCCTGTTTCGCCTGGTCCTTCCCGACCCGCAGCCTGAGCGTCACGGTATCGTACGGCTCCGGCTCGCAAGGCGAGCGAAACATCTCCGTGCCGTCGCTGAAGACCGCCTCGGGTTGAAACGTTTCTTTTATTTGTTCATCTGCCAATGCCATTGTTTCCCGGGAAACCCGTTGTTTCCCTCTCCTTATCAAATACCGATCATTCCGACCGGACAATAATATACATTCTTATTCAGCGGATACAATGCATCTCCCGTGTCGATCACCAATCCCGTGGCGATCGGCAGCTTATATTGTTCAAGGATACTGAAGTTTTTATCCGCCTTGTCCCTGCCTATTCCCTTCTTAATCTCGATCGGGTACAGCGTCTGATTTTTGATATATACAATGTCCACCTCTTTTTGATCCCGATCGCGATAATAATACAGCGTGTATTCAATGCGCTTTCCTGCGTTTCGGATGCTTTTTGTCATCTCACTCACAACGTAAGTCTCGAAAAATGCTCCCGCCATAGCGGACGCTTCCAAAATTCTGGAATCCGACCATCCGCAGAGGAACGCGCACAATCCGGTGTCGAGAAAATACAGTTTCGGCTTCTTGATTATTCTCTTGGAAAGATTGGTCGCATACGGTTGAAGTAACATGACGATACCGGACGCTTCCAGGATTGATATCCATGTCTTGACAGTGCGCGCATCAATTCCCACCGCATTACCGATTTCCGTATAATCAAGCTGTTGCGCGGTGCGAAGCGCAACAATCATCATGAATTTTCGGAAATCGTTGATCTTCCCGACATTGATCAACCGGCTGACATCTTTTTCCAGGTATGTCGCAACATAACCTTCAAAAAATGTATTTCGATCAATATTGCGGATCCAGTATTCCGGCATCCCTCCGCGGAAAATCTCTTCAAACACCTCAAATCGATTCTTTGCAACCAATCCTTTTTTCTTTTTAAGGACATCGATGTCCGGCACAAACTCACAGCCTTCCGCTTGCATCTTCTCACAATTTGACAGAGAACTTACCTCGATGATCGCGGTTCTTCCTGCGAGCGTCTCAGAGGCCTTCTCCCGGATCTCATGCGTATTCGACCCGGTCAACACATATTGCAACCCAGCCTTCTCTCCGCTTTTCATACTCCGGATCTTTGCTTCATCAATCCGTATCTTAATCGCTTCCATCAAATCCGGAGCTTTTTGAATCTCGTCAATTACCAGCGGCGTCCCATGAGAATCCAAAAACAATTCCGGATCACTCGCGGCAAGCAGCCGTTCCCTGCTGTTGTCCAGAGTAACATACTCGATGTTGTCAAACAGAGTTCTGACCATTGTCGACTTTCCGGTTTGTCTGGCGCCGTACAACGTAATGCAAGAAAACTCCTCTGCGGCCCGAAGGATTGTTTGTTCCAGTTGCCTGTGAATATACATCTCAGAATCTCCTTGTCGGAATGAACCGACAAGATTGATGTCGGCTTTACCCCTTGTGTTACGACAATAGTATACATCATGTTTTCGGCAAAATCAACAATGCATTGTCGTTTTTGCCGTAAGCGCATCTGAAAATTCGTAAATGCAAAACTTCCGACAGAAGCGATATCATCCGCCTCTGTCGGAAGAAACAGTTTCGTGTGAATCCTACACTGCGCCATGCACTACACGGTTATGCTTCGCTCTCCGCCTTCTTATCCGCAGAGTTCTTCTCCTCCTTCGCGTTCGCGCTGATGATCATGATCAGGCTGATGATCATCGCAAGAACTACGAACGGGCCGGTCCGCTTGATGCCGTTGCGGATAAATGCCGAGGAGATGACTCCCTGGCGAACGTAGGTGTATTTTCCGACCTCAAGAGTGAGATCGTTGATCTTCTCGGAGTTCCACGCCTCAAGCATCGCATTGAAGTCCTTCGAAACCTCATCGCAGCGAACAACCAGAGTGCTGATCTCCTTCTCGAGCGACTCGCGCTGACCTGC
>JAFZMO010000123.1 GCA_017551165.1 Lachnospiraceae bacterium | reverse complement strand
GGCGGATCGGAACAATCCACAAAAACCTGAGATCATTTTTGTAATCTTCGCGCCCGAAAGCGGATTGACTTTCGGGCGCGATATTGCTATGATTATTAAGTTATGTACATTTATGTACATACCAGGAGGACAAAAATGGGTAAGATTATTTTGACCGGAGACCGGCCGACAGGAAGACTTCATGTGGGACATTACGTGGGGTCGCTGAAGCGCCGCGTGGAGATGCAGAACTCCGGGGAGTTTGAGAAGATTTTCATCATGATCGCAGACGCGCAGGCTCTGACGGACAACGCGGACAATCCGCAGAAGGTCCGCGAGAACATCATCGAGGTTGCGCTTGACTATATGGCGGCGGGTCTCGACCCGGAGAAGTGCACGATCTTCATCCAGTCGCAGATCCCGGAGCTGACGGAGCTGACATTTTACTACATGAACCTTGTTACGGTTGCAAGACTTCACCGCAATCCGACCGTGAAGAACGAGATCGCGATGCGCGGCTTTGAGGAGAGCATCCCGGCAGGTTTCTTTACGTACCCCGTGAGCCAGACGTCGGACATCACCGCGTTCAAGGCGACGACCGTGCCGGTCGGCGAGGACCAGCTGCCGATGCTCGAGCAGGCGAGAGAGATCGTACGCCGCTTCAACATGACCTACGGAGAGGTGCTCGTGGAGCCCGAGGCGGTCATTCCGGACAACGAGACGTGCAAGCGTCTGCCCGGCACCGACGGCAAGGCGAAGATGAGCAAGTCGCTCGGCAACTGCATCTATCTTGCAGACAGCGCCGAGGAAGTGAAGCAGAAGGTCATGAACATGTACACCGACCCGAACCACATCAAGGTGACCGACCCCGGTACCGTGGAGGGCAACGCGGTGTTCACGTATCTGGATGCGTTCTGCAAGCCGGAACATTTTCCGAAGTACCTGCCCGACTATGAGAACCTTGACGCTTTGAAGGATCACTACAGACGCGGCGGTCTCGGCGACGTGAAGATCAAGCGCTTCCTGTGTGCCGTGCTGGAGGAGGAGCTCGCTCCGATCCGCGAAAGACGCGAGGAGCTGCAGAAGCATATTCCGGAGATCCTTGAGACTCTCCGCAAGGGCAGCATCGAGGCACAGAAGACCGCAGCGGCAACGCTCGCGGAGGTGAAGGCGGCGATGCGCATCAACTATTTTGACGATGACAGCTGGGTGAAGGAGCAGGCAGCGAAGTATCAGGCCTGAGAGCCCAAGCACTGACACAGTACAGACCGGCGGCGAAAGGAGCGTTTTTGTATGGAAAATGAATTCTACAATCAACGCAATGAGATCGAAGTCAATTCCATATTGCTCCGCTGCTCCCTCGTATTGGTGTTCGTGGGACCGTTTCTCGCACTGTTGCGCGTGATCGGCATCAACGGGGAGTTCAACTACACGGAGTGTCTGTTCTTCTCGCTCGCGGTGCTCGCGCTCTACATGCTGTGCCGGTATCTCCATCAGGCGATGGTGGCACAGTGGCTGATCAAATACATCATCATACTCGGCATGCACGCCGGCGTCTGCTATATGGCGACGAAGGCCGGCATCCTGGTCTACATCAGTTATGCGCTGATGCCCGCACTGTCATGCCTGTATTACCGAAAGCGGTTCACGCTGCAGATCACGGGCTTCTGCTACCTGATCATGATGGCTACGCTCTATCTGCGCGCGATCGTCGAGACGGACTACAATTACACGGATCTCACCTCGGAAGAGTGGTACAGCGTGTTCGGCTTCAGCTTCACGTGGGAGTACGTGCTGCTGACCATCGTGTTGATCACCATCGTCGGCAAGACCGAGTCCTCCCTCGAACTCCTGCAGAAGAGTAACAAGCAGATGAAGGATATGCAGCTGCAGCTGATCTCCGGATTCGCTAACTTCCTCGAGTTCCGCGATCAGAGCACCGGACACCACGTGCGACGCACGCAGGCGTACGTGAGAATGATCGCCATGGGCATGTACAACAACGGATACTATCAGGCGGAGCTCTCCGCCAAGTCGATCAGCTACATGGAGACGGCGGCGCCGCTCCACGATGTCGGCAAGATTGCGATCCCCGATTCGGTCCTGTTGAAGGAGTCGGAGCTGACCGACGAGGAGTACGAGATCATCAAAAACCATACGAGAGAGGGGTACCGTCTGATCACGGAGAACCTCTCCGAGCTTCCGGACAAGCGCCTCTTAAAATGTGCGCAGGAGATCACGCTGAGCCACCACGAGCGGTGGGACGGCACGGGCTATCCGGAGGGGCTGCGAGGAACGGCGATCCCGCTTCCCGCACGTATCATGGCTATTGCGGACACGCTGGACGCCATGCTGTCGGCGCGCGTGTATAAGAAGCGCATGGACCTTGACGAGGTTCTTCACGAGCTGGTCAAGGAGAAGGGCAAGCATTTTGAGCCGTGCATCGTAGATACGGTCGTGCGGCTTCGCTCGGAGATCGAGGAGTTCCTCCTCGAGGAGAGCAATAAGGAAAGCAACAAGGAAGAGTGAGGACAAGGGCATGAAGCGGTACGGATTTGACAATGACAAGTATCTGGAGATGCAGTCAGCACACATCAAGGAGCGGATCGGACAGTTCGGCGGTAAGCTGTACCTGGAGTTCGGCGGCAAGCTGTTCGATGATTTTCACGCATCCCGCGTGCTCCCGGGATTCCATCCCGACAGTAAGATCCACATGCTGGCACAGCTGAAGGACGATGCGGAGATCGTGATCGCGATCAACGCGAACGACATCGTCAACAACAAGGTGCGTGCGGATCTGAGTATCACGTACGACCTCGATGTGCTCCGTCTCATCGATGCGTTCCGCGGATACGGCCTTCTGGTGCGCAGCGTCGTGCTGACGCAGTATATTGCACAGAGCGCCGTGCTCAACTATGAAAAGAAGCTCCGTGACCTGGGGCTGAACGTATATCGTCACTATCGCATTGAGGGTTATCCCGTCAATGTGTCGAAGATCGTGAGCGACGAGGGACTCGGCCGCAACGAGTACATCGAGACGAGCCGTCCGCTCGTTGTCGTCACTGCTCCGGGACCGGGCAGCGGCAAGATGGCTACATGCCTCTCGCAGCTCTACCATGAGCACAAGCGCGGCATCCGCGCAGGCTATGCGAAGTTCGAGACGTTCCCGATCTGGAACCTTCCGCTGACGCATCCGGTCAACCTCGCCTATGAGGCGGCTACAGCGGACCTCAACGACGTCAACATGATCGATCCGTTCCACCTCGAGGCGTACGGCATCACAACGGTCAACTACAACCGCGATGTTGAGATATTCCCCGTACTCAACGCCATGTTTGAGCGCATTTACGGCGCATCGCCGTACAAGTCGCCGACCGACATGGGTGTCAATATGGCAGGCAACTGCATCATCGACGACGAGGCTACGCGCGCAGCGTCGAAGGAGGAGATCATCCGCCGCTACTATGCGACGATGTGTGATCGCCGCAAGGCCCGCGCAACCGCGGAGGCGGAGGCGAAGCTGGAACTTTTGATGGAGAAGGCCGGCATCAGCCCCAAGGACCGTGTCGTTGTCGGAGCGGCGCTCCGCAAGTCCGAGGAGACCGGCGGCGCACCGGCAGTGGCGATCGAGCTCAACGACGGCCGTGTGATCACCGGCAAGACATCCGCGCTTCTCGGAGCATCCTCTGCGGCGCTTCTCAACTCGCTGAAGGCGCTCGCAGGCATCGACGACAAGGTAGATCTGTTGTCGCCCACGCTGATCGAGCCGATCCAGGATCTCAAGATCAATCATCTCGGCAACCACAATCCCCGTCTGCACACGGACGAGGTGCTCATCGCGCTGTCCGTCTGCGCGACGCAGGACGCCAACGCCGAGCTCGCGATGCAGCAGCTTGAGAACCTGAAGGACTGTGAAGTACACAGCACCGTTATTCTCTCGGCAGTCGACGAGGGCGTGTTCCGCAAGCTCGGAACGCATCTCACGAGCGAGCCCGTATACGAGACCAAGAAGCTCTACCATTGAGCTTAGATCAATGAGCTTACATCATTGAACATACATCTGATGAACAAACAGAGGTGAATCACCATGGACAAGTGTTACATCCCGGAAGGGTACAAGGCTGCGCTCTCGACGAGAGAGACGCAGATCGCGATCAAGAAGGTCAAGGATTTCTTCCAGAGGGAGCTCGCAACGCAGCTCAATCTGCACCGCGTGACGGCGCCGTTGTTTGTCACGCCGGAGTCCGGTCTGAACGACAACCTCAACGGCGTGGAGCGCCCGGTTTCGTTTGAGATCAAGGAGAGCAAGGGCAACGTGGAGATCGTTCACTCCCTTGCAAAATGGAAGCGCATGGCGCTCGGCAAGTACGGCTTCCGCGAGGGCGAGGGTCTCTACACCGACATGAACGCCATCCGCCGCGATGAGGACACTGACAACATCCACTCGATCTTCGTGGACCAGTGGGACTGGGAGAAGGTCATCGCCAAGGCAGACCGCAACGAGAAGACGCTTCGCCGCACCGTCAAGGACGTGTATGAGGCGCTCCGAGTGACCGAAAAATACGTGGCAAACCAGTACGATTACGTACAGTGCATCCTTCCCGAGGAGATCACATTTGTCACCTCGCAGGAGCTTCTCGACCTCTATCCGGACAAGACCGTGAAGGAGAGAGAGTACCTTGCAGCGAAGGAGTACGGCGCCGTGTTCATCATGAAGATCGGAGATTTCTTGAGCAACGGCGAGAAGCACGACGGACGTGCACCGGACTACGATGACTGGCAGCTGAACGGCGACATCATGGTGTACTATCCGGTGACCGACATCGCACTCGAGCTGTCTTCGATGGGCATCCGCGTGGATGAGGATTCGCTCCGCATCCAGCTGGACAAGGCAGGCTGCCCGGAGCGCGCGGAGCTTGCGTTCCAGAAGGCACTCCTCGAGGGCAAGCTTCCCTACACGGTGGGCGGCGGTATCGGCCAGTCGCGCATCTGCATGTTCTTCCTTAGGAAGGCTCACATCGGTGAGGTTCAGGTTTCCGTATGGGGAGACGAGGTTGTCAAGTACGCTGCATCGAAGGGCGTGGAACTGCTGTAATACTTTAGTGAATACATAGCTGTGCACACGAAGGGGCTGCCGCAGGCAGCCTCTTTTACACGGGCGGGGGAGGACAGATGCGGATGAAGGATCGCCGAACGGAATGGTTGGATGGCGCGAAACAGGGAATACCGATCGCTTGCGGGTATTTCTTTGTTTCGTTTACCTTCGGTATCCTCGGCGCGAGTCTCGGTTTCCGCTGGTGGGAGTCCGTGCTGATCTCCATGACCAACCTAACGAGCGCGGGTCAGGTCGCAGGTGTTCAGACGATCGCGGCCGGCGGCTCGATCGCGGAGCTGGCGCTGTCGCAGTTCGTCATCAACGTGCGGTACTCGCTGATGGGCATCTCCCTCTCGCAAAATACGGACGAGGATTTTTCGGGTGCGAAGAGAGCGGCGCTCGGCTTCGGCATCACGGACGAGATCTACGCGGTCGCCGTGAACCGGCCGGTCCCCGTGACACCCATGTTCATGTTCGGACTGATCACCCTGCCGTACTTCGGCTGGGCGCTCGGAACGCTTGCGGGTGCGCTGTTCGGCAACGCGCTGCCGACGCGGGTGACGGAGGTGATGACGCTCGCGATCTACGGCATGTTCATCGCGATCGTGCTCCCGAAGGCGAGGACGGACCGCGGCGTGCTCGGCGTGGCGTTGCTGGCAGCGGGCATCAGCTGCCTGCTGTATTTTGTGCCGGCGCTCAAGGCGATCCCGGTTGGATTTGCCATCATCATCTGCGCGATCGCTGCGGCGGTTGCGGGGGCATTGCTGTTCCCCGTAGCGGAGGCAGGAGGTGGCGCCGATGCATAGATATTTCCTGTGCGTGGCAGTGATGATGCTGGTCACGTACGTGATCCGCGCCGTGCCGTTCACACTGTTCCGGCGCAAGGTGAAGAACCGCTTTGTGCGGTCGTTCCTCTACTATGTCCCGTATGCGGTCCTGACGGCGATGACAGTGCCTGCCGCATGGTATGCGACGCAGGACATCCGCGTGTCCGCCTGCGGCATCGGCGTTGCGGTGGTGCTTGCGTACCGCGGCAGAGGGCTCGTGGTCGTGGCGCTCGGCGCGTGCGTCGGGGCGTTTGCGATGCTTCTGGCGCTCCGCCTGTTTTAACGCGCGTCCCGCTGTAAGAGGGGATCATTTTTCGAAAAATAATAGCCGGCATCAAGCCAGCACGGAGGTAACATAACATGAATCATACGACATGGATCAAACGTGTTCTCACGGTCCTGTTCGCCGTCTGCATGATGGCGGCGCTCACGGCGTGCGGGGGCAACAGCACAGATACGCCGGACGACGGCAAGAAGGAAGTGACGGCGACGCCGACGGCCGAGGCCGCGGAGCCGACGAGCACACCGACGCCCACCGAGGAGCCGGAGCCGACGCCCACGAACGGCCCGTCGGAGAAGGAGATCTGGTACAACAACATGATCGAAGACTCGCTGATGAGCGACGGCAACAACGCGCGCCTGCTCAAGGTCATTGAGAAGGCGAGGAGCGGAGAGGACGTCTACATCGCGACGATCGGCGGTTCCATCACCGAGGGTGCGGGCGCGAGCGACTACAACGACTGCTATGCGGCTTCGTTTGCGAAGGCATTTGCCGAGGAGTTCGGCAAGGACGGCGGCGCGAACGTGCACTTCGTCAACGCCGGTCTCTCCGGAACGCCCTCGACGCTCGGTATCATCCGCTACCAGCGCGATGTCATCGACAAGAACGACGGCCACAAGCCGGACCTGCTGATCGTGGAGTTTGCAGTCAACGACGCGGACGACCCGACCAACGGCCAGACTTACGAGGGCCTCGTGCGTCATGCGCTTAATGCCGACAACGAGCCTGCGGTCATCCTTCTGTTCAGCGTCTTCAAGTCGCGCTGGAACCTGCAGGACCGCTTCAAGCCGCTCGGCACGTACTACGACCTTCCGATGGTCAGCATCAAGGACGCTGTAGTGCCGCGCCTCGAGGACAAGTCTCTTCGGGAAATCCTGTACTTCAGCGATGAGTATCATCCCGCCGTATACGGCCACCGCATCATGAAGGACTGCCTGATGTACCTGTGCCGCACGATCGCTGCGCAGGAGAAGGAAGAGCCCGTGGCAGTGCCCGAGCAGGCGCTGATGAGCGATGCGTTTGACAACGTAGTCATGGTGGCCGCGGACACCGAGGGCGTGAAGCTTTCGGCGGGCGGCTTCAAGAGCGTGGACGGCGCAGTATTTTCCACCAAGTTTGAGAGCGTGACCTGCTTCCCGGAGAACTGGAAGCACGGCGCGGAGGACGGCGACGAGGCGTTCCGCATGACCGCTACATGCCGTTCGATCCTGATCGCGTACAAGAAGACGACGACGGCGACGTTCGGCGAGGTTGAGATCCTGGTGGACGGCAAGGTTGTGCGCACCGTGAACGGCAAGGAAGCCGGCGGCTGGAACAACCCCTACACGCTCGTCGTCCTCAACGAGAAGGAGGCGGCGGAGCACACGCTCGAGGTTCGCATGGCCGAGGGCAGCAAGGACAAGGAATTCACGATCCTCGCGGTAGGTATCGGTAAGTAAGAAATCCGGTAAATAAACAACAAAAGAGTCAGCCCGTGACGGACTGACTCTTTTTGTTGTTTCGTTGTTACGGATCACTTTGTTTTGCCGTACAGCACGATCGTGGTGGCGCTCTCGCTGGGCAGTGTCACCGTGCGGTTTGTGTCCAGAGCACCGAGGTCGTTGTACATCATGGCTGCGGTGTACCCTTCGGTAAATACCGACTGATAGCACTTGGAGTTCGTGATCGTGTAGTTCTCCAACGGGAGTTGAACCTTCGCGGGCTCGGTGCCGTTGTTGAGAAGCACGAGAACGATGACGGAGCCGTCGTCGTTTTTGTAAGCGCTTGAGCGTACGTCGGTCGCGTCGGAGAGTTTGACGTCGATGCGAACGTAACCCGGGCGGATAAACTCGGAGAAATGGCGCATCGCATAGTAGTTGCCGGTCGCCATGAAACCGTCCGGGCACATGCCGTCGCGGAACTGGCGTCCGACGTTGATCAGGTTGCCGCTGTCCATGCCGTCGGTCACCTGGCCGGCCCAGACGCCGCCCCAGAAGATGTAGGCGTTCACGTTCTCATAGATCAGCGAGTTGTTGATCACGTTGGCGGTCTGCAGGGCGGTGCCGCGGTAGAACTCGGTCTGCCATTTGCGGATGCCGTAGTCCTTCGCGAGCGAGCTGACGCCCTTGAAGTTCATGAGGAACGAGTCGGGCGCGCAGGTGTTCGGATCGTCCGAGGACTCACCGCCGAGGTAGAGGTGGTGCGCCACGGCCGCCACGCTGTCGGGCTCCTCGGAAATGATGGCGCGCAGGTACGAGCGGAGCGTGGTGGAGGCGACGGTCATCGTCTCCGGTCCGATCATCAGCGGCGCATCGTCGCCGAACGAGTCGCGGAAGAGGCGGTACGTCGCGAGGTACGCCTTCGGGTAGGAGGCGAGAGAGTCGGTCTCCTGGGAGTCAAACTCGCAGCCGTCGTAGCTCGCCTGGAAGTCGCACTCATTCTGAATACTCACGTAGTCCACCGGGATGCCGTACCCGCGGTAGGCGTCCACGGAGTCCTTCCACCACTGTGCAAACTCATCGTACATGTAGTTGCCGTCATCGCCGCGCTTGAGGGTGCCGTAGCCCTCGATGCGGTTGTTGCTCTTGAGGCTTGCCGGAGGCGACCAGCTCGAGTAGAGCACAGTCACCTTCTCGCCGCGCTCGTCGGCGCGCTTCTGCGCAGCCTTGTAGTACAGGGCGTTGAAGGTCGCACCCGAGTCAAACTTCTGGGTGCCGTAGCCGTATTCGTTCTTAAAGCGGAGGATCGTGAAGCCGGCGTCCTTGAAGAGGAGGTCGAGCACGGTCTCGCGCTTGCCGAGGCTGAAGATCATTTCAGAGTACCAGGTGAAGCCGGCGCCGAAGCCGTCGATCGTCTGGTGAGTGCCCTCGACGTCGAAGGTCACCTGCCGGGCGCTTGCGTCGACCGTGAACGGGATCTCCGTCGGGGTGGCGGTTGCGGTGGGCGTTGCGTCGCCTGCCGGGTCCTTCGTCGTGTTCTTTCTGCACGCCGCGAGGCAGGCGGAGAGAAGAAGGACAACCGCAAGAATCAGGTTGCGTCTCATAACATTTATCCTTTCGAAAATGCGTGCATTTTCCGCACGGAAGTTGCCCACAGTATAACAGAAAACGGGCGGGGTTGCAATCGACGCGGCGCAGACCTCGGAAAATGTGTGCGAAACCTTGAAAAATAAGGTTTTCCGAAAGAAAACGCTTAACATTCGCGGGAGAGTTATGGTATAATAATACAGATAATGGAAAAATGTGCGCGGAAGTGCCGCGCGTGTATGAGTAAAGGAGAAAGAAAGACGCATGAAAGGACCTGTTGCGCCGAAAGACCCGACCCGAAAACGGCCGAAAATATACTTTATGCTGGAGGACCTTCTGTACGCCTCGCACAAGGCGCCGGAGGGCGATCGCTACGCGGAGATGATCTTCCTTGAGAACCGTGTTGCGCAGAATCTGCAGCTGATCTGCCCGGAGCTTCCGGACGAGCTGGGAGCGAGATTGCAGAAGAGTAACGACTTCCGCGAGATCGTGCACAGCATCGGCATCATCGCCGAGAGCGTGGATGCGGAGGACCGCGACGCGGAGATCACCTGCGAGCTGCATCACTACGCGACTGCGGACTGCGACCGGTTCAAGGACGGCACGCGCATGAGCATGGAGGTATGCTGCGACGGCGCGGAGCGCGTGTTCGAACTCACGGAGTTTGAGAACAAGGGACACGATGATATCCTGGGAACATTTTTCCTCTTCTCGGAGAAGGAGAATCTCCGGGTGAAGCTGACCGTGATCTTCTATCTGCAGGACGGCTACGATGCGCCGGAGCCGCAGCTGGATGATCCGATCGACTATGAGTCCGACACATACCGCGAGATGATCAGTCACTCGCTCGTGTCGATGGGCAACACGCACCGCCTGCGCGCGGCGATGGAGAAGGCGGAGCGCGGCGAGGATGTGACACTCGCGTTCATCGGCGGCTCGATCACGCAGGGCGCCGGCGCGAAACCGATCGAGACGGAGAGCTACTGCTACCGCGTGTTCGATCATTTTCGAAAGACGTATGCGACGGAGCCGGACAAGGTTCACCTTGTCAAGGCCGGCGTCGGCGGAACCCCGTCGGAGTTCGGTCTTGTGCGCTACGAGCGCGATGTTTTGAAGAACAATACCGTACAGCCCGATATCGTGTTCATCGAGTTCTCCGTCAACGACGCGGGGGACGAGACCGAGGGCGTGTGCTTTGAGAGTCTTGTTTCGAAGGCGTACAACCAGCCCGGCATGCCGGCGGTTTTGCTGGTGTTCGCGGTGTTCATGAACGACTGGAACCTGCAGGATCGCCTTGCACCGATCGGCCTGCACTACTCGCTGCCGATGGTGAGCGTCAAGGATGCGGTATCACCGCAGTGGGCGAAGGGAGAGGGACATGTGATCTCGAAGCGCCAGTACTTCTACGATTGCTACCATCCGACCAACGACGGACACCGCGTGATGGCGGACTGCATCAACCATCTTCTCGAGCAGTCGCTCGCGCACGTCGAGGTGGAGCCGAAGTGGCCGAAGGACAGCTACCTGGGCCGCCCGTACGAGAACTGCTTCACGGTGACGCGCGACACGCTCACGAAGTTCGCGGATGACATCGAGGTGGAGGCGGGCTCCTTCACGGAGACCGACAAAGCTCTGCAGTATGCGGAGATGGACTACGATGCGTTCGGAACGCCGCAGTTCCCCGAGAACTGGATGCACGCAAGCGGAGACGAGCCGTTCGTGATCCGCGTGAACTGCAGCAGCTTCTTCCTGACCTACAAGGACTCGGGAGACGGCGATTTCGGTACCGCGGTCGTCGAGGTTGACGGCAAACCGTACAAGGAGATCGACCCGCGCGCGATCGGATGGAACCATTGCAACACCTATCTCCTCGTAAATAATGAGGAAAATGGGGACCACGAAATAAAAATTTCGATGAAAAGCGACAATAATGACAAAAAATTTACCATTTTAGCATTGACCTTGACAAAGTGAAATTATTTTTCAAAGCGGTTGCGTAACGTGTACTTTTCTATTCCGCAATGATATAATTACACTATGGTAATGTGCTAAAGTGCGAACTTCTGGAGTAAGGAGGTATTTTCTCAGTGGACGGCGACAGTGGAAGTAGCACGAGCCCGACTGGGTATCACTCGTGCCGCTGTGAGATTTACGGAGGAAGTTCGCAGTAATCCGGATGGCTTGAAACAACCCCGATCCGGTGCTGTGAGCGAGAGCAGATTACCCGGGATCGGCTCCGTGTTACGCATGACGCATCCGAACGGATGCAAAGAAAATGTGTAAAACGGAGGGAGACCATTCATGGAAACAAAAGAAAGAGATATGACAGAGGTGACCGAGGAGGTAACGACCCCGGTGGCCGAGGAGTTGAACGCGGCGGAGACGGCCGCGGATACAGCGGCACAGGCAGCGACCGATGTGGAGGTCGCCGACGAGCGCGGACTCGACATCGATGCGGCGCTCGAGCTGGTGGAGGAGAAGCGCTATGCACAGCTGCGGCAGATCCTCCGCGATGCGGAGCCTGTGGATATCGCCGAACTGTTCTACGAACTGCCCAAGCATCAGTATGCGGTCGTGTTCCGCATCCTGCCGAAGGAGCTTGCGGCGGAGGTGTTCGTCGAGCTGGACAGCGACCTGCAACAGATTTTGATCGAATCGTTCAGTGACCTCGAGTTGCGAGACGTCCTGGACGAGCTATACATGGACGATGCGGCCGACCTCGTTGAGGAGATGCCGGCCAACGTCGTCAAGCGTATCCTGCAAAACGTGACGCCGGAGGCGCGCAAGATCGTCAACGAACTGCTGAAGTACCCTGAGGATAGTGCGGGTAGCATCATGACCACCGAGTTCGTGCGCCTGAAGCAGGATATGACGGTGGACGATGCGATCGCGCTGATCCGCAAGGTCGCGATCGACAAGGAGACGATCTATACCTGCTACGTCACGGACCGCGACAGCCATCTGATCGGCGTCGTCACGGTCAAGGATCTTCTGTGTGCCGCTCATGATGCGAAGATCACGGACATCATGGAGGACCATGTCATCAGCGTGAACACGCTGGAGGATAAGGAGGACGTGGCTGCGACATTCGGAAAATACGACGCGATCGCCCTTCCCGTGGTCGACGCGGAGAACCGTCTGGTCGGTATCGTCACCGTCGACGACGCTATCGATGTCATGCAGGATGAGACGGAAGAGGACTTTGCGAAGATGAACGCTATGTTGCCGACGGAGAAAGCGTATCTTCGTACCAGTCCGTGGGAGCTGTACCGTTCCCGTATCGTCTGGCTGCTCCTTTTGATGATCTCGGCGACATTTACCGGAATGATCATCGCCTCGTTTGAGGATGCGCTGAAGGCGACGGTGCTCGCAATGTTCATCCCGATGCTGATGGACACCGGCGGTAACTCCGGAAGTCAGGCAAGCGTTACGGTGATCCGTGCCCTCTCGCTCGGCGAGGTGGAGTTTACGGACATTATGCGCATCGTGTGGAAAGAGATGCGCGTGGCCCTTCTGTGCGGCGGAAGCCTTGCAGTAGTGGCATTTGGGAAAATATTCTTAGTTGATAAGTTACTTATGGGGCAAAATATAACCGTGCCGGTGGCGTTGGTCGTATGTCTTACGCTGTTGGCAACGGTGTTCTGTGCGAAGATGCTCGGATGCACTCTGCCGCTGATCGTAAGCAAACTCGGCTTCGACCCGGCGGTCATGGCGAGTCCGTTCATCACGACGATCGTGGACGCGGTTTCACTGGTTGTGTTTTTCACACTGGCTACGGTGCTGCTGCACGTGTAGCGAAATAAACGGAGGAGGAGACTGTGGAGGACAGCAGATACCAAAAACTGCATAGGCACTTTCTGATCATCATGCTGGCCGTCACAGCGTTGATCATCCTTCTTTTCGTGCTGCAATACTATATGCTGATCTCGGTTGACGCCAAGTACATCGAGATCACGCGAGAGCATTATCTGAAGTCGTACGTGCTCATCCCGGGCGGCATTTTCCTGGCAGCGTATATCGTTGTGTGGCAGATGCTGGATTCGCCCAACATTGCCGCGCAGTGGAAGGATTTTGCGACGATCCTGTACGTGTGGACGCTCTGCACGGTGGGCTGTTTCGTCTGCGTGGAGACACCGGTGTTGTTCGGTTCGTTTGCGGTTCCGATCGCCCTTTCCACGGTGTACGGACGCCGCTGGATGGTGCGCGCCACGGAGGGACTGTGCCTCGTTACGGTGGCGCAGTACGTAGGCACGGCACCGCTGTTCCCGACCTGTGGCGAGAACATCGTCGTCGATGTCGTGATCGGCATGTCGCTTTTGATCCTGTGCTGCATCTGCAACGAGATCCTGATGGAGTACGTCATGGAAAATAACGGCGTCATCCTCAGCCACGTGAGCGACAACACAAGACTTGAGATGCGCCTGCAGCGAGAGCCGATGACCGGCCTGTATAACCATACTGCATTTTACGAATATCTCGACACGTTCGTGCGCAACCGCGGCGAGGCTCCGCTGACGCTCGCGGTCGTCGATATCGACGACTTCAAGAAGGTCAATGATACCTACGGCCACAACAACGGCGACGAGGTCATCCTGAATCTCGCTCGCGTGCTGCAGAAGTGGTGTGGCGAGAAGAACTACGTGTGCCGCTACGGCGGTGAGGAATTCAGCGTGATCTTCCCCAACGTCAAGGTGAAGGAAGCTGCATCGATGATGAACCGCGCGCTGGAGGAGTTCCGCGAGACCGAGTACGAGTGGCTCGACGGACGCATCACGTTCAGTTGCGGTATATTCCAGATGAGTTCGTACACGATGACCGCGGAGGAGTTCTTCCGCGTGGCCGACAAGATGCTCTACAATGCGAAGCACAACGGCAAGAATCAGTGCGTCAGCGGCTGATGCCGTTTGCGATAGAGAAGAGAAAAGAGAAGAAAGTGGGGTAACAGTATGAAGTTCATTCGGAAAATGAAGCTCGACATCATCCTGATCTCGGCCGTACTGGTCGCGCTCGGTGTTGTGGTTCTGATGAAGCCGGGCACAACGGGCGATATCATCTGCTATGTGCTCGCAGGCGCCGCGATCGCGGTCGGCATCTGCTTCCTGATCGACTACATCAAGAAAGAGGCACTGGTGGATGAGCAGCGCTACGTGCTCGCCATCGCAGTGACCGTCGTGATGCTCGGCGTTTCTCTGTTCCTGCGTCATGACGATGTCGTCGCGTTCATGCCCACGGCGCTCTCGTTCCTGATCCTGTTCAGTGGCGCGGTCAAGCTCCAGAACAGCTTCGACATGAAGCGTCTCAAGCACGGCACCTGGGCCGTTCACGCGATCATCGCCCTCATCGGCATGGTGTATGGTTTCCTGTTGATGATGAAGTGGATCGGTGAGACGAACACCTGGACGTGGATTGGTATCGGTCTCATCTACAGCGGTTTCACCGGCCTCATCTCCGCATTCGTCCTTGCCCACATCCGCAAGGTGATCAACAAGCGGAAGGACGAGGTTTCCATGGAAGACATGAAGAAACCGGAGAAGCCCGAGGAGGCAGAGCCGGAGACGGAAGAGAAAGAGTAAGCTTGATCAGTATAGGAAGAGTAACCACGAGCGGCAGGAGTGATCCTGCCGCTCTTTTCGTGCCCCGGCACGGCCCGGGAAATGTGAACTTTTCATAGTTTTCCTTTACTTTTGACGTGCTGTTTGTTAGAATGTAAGGGCTGCAAACCAGCGACTTGG
>JAFZMO010000122.1 GCA_017551165.1 Lachnospiraceae bacterium | reverse complement strand
CTATTACATGGACTATTCCCGCAGGATCGTTGAGATTTACTTAAGGTATGTCTCCATGGACGACCTGCTCGTCTACTCCATCGACGAGGTGTTCATCGACGCAACGCACTATCTGAAGGCGCGAGGGATGACCGCGCACGAGTTCGCGAGGACCATGATCCGCGACGTTATGCGGGAGACGCACATCACCGCGACCGCGGGCATCGGCACCAACCTCTACCTTGCGAAGATCGCGATGGACATCATGGCGAAGCACGCGCCGGCCGACGAGGACGGGGTGCGCATCGCGGAGCTTGACGAGCAGTCGTACCGCGAGCAGCTGTGGTGCCACCGGCCGCTGACGGATTTCTGGCGCGTCGGGCGAGGCATCGCACGCAAGCTGGAGCAATACGGCATGTACACCATGGGCGACGTTGCGCGCTGCTCGGAGGGGGCGGACGATGCGATCCACAACGAGGCGCTTTTGTACCGACTCTTCGGCGTGAATGCGGAGCTTTTGATCGACCACGCCTGGGGCTGGGAGCCGACGGAGATCGCCGACTGCAAATCCTACACGCCCGAGACCAAGAGCCTCAGCCAGGGGCAGGTGCTCTCGGGGCCATACCCGGCGGACAAAGGGCGCATTGTCGTTCAGGAGATGGCCGACCAGCTCTCGATGGATCTTGTGCGCAAGGGGCTGTTCACCGACCAGGTGGTGTTGGACGTCACGTACGACGTCGACAACCTGAAGGGCGAGCGCGGCGAAAACTATCGCGGCGAGGTTTCGGTGGACTGGTACGGGCGTCAGGTGCCGAAGGGCGTGCATGGCTCGCACAATCTCGACCGTCACACCAGCTCGACGCGGAAGATCGTGGAGGCGGCGACGGAGATCTACGATCGCATCGTGGATCCGGACCTGCTGGTGAGACGGTTCGGCATCGCGGTGATGCACCTGCTGACGCAGGCGGAGCTGGACGAGGGCGAGCCCGAGTTTGAGCAGATGAGCTTCCTCGTCGACTACGAGGAGCGTGACCGCAAGCGCGCGGAGGAACAGGCGGAGCTTGTGAGGGAGCAGAAGGTGCAGAAGGCCCTTTTGAACATTCGCGACAAATACGGCAAGAACGCGATCGTCCGCGGCATGAACATGAAGGACGGGGCGACCGCGATGGAGCGGAACGAGCAGATCGGCGGCCACAAGGCCGGATCGCTTGGAGAATAGAACGACGGACGGTTGGGAATACCCGCGGAAAGGAGGAATCGCCGTGGCAGATGCAAGAAAAGACTATGCGGACATCATCGACCGGGAGCACCATGTGTCGAAGCATCGCCAGCCGATGCCCCGGATCGCGCGCGCGGCGCAGTTTTCCCCCTTCGCGGCACTGACCGGCTACGACGATCTTGTGGCGGAATCCGCGAGGCTCACGGACGCGAGAATTCAGCTGACGGAGGAGGAGAAGGTCGCGGTCAACGATGTGCTTACGTGGATGACGAGCCGTTCGTCCTCAGTGGGGAACGGGGATCCTTATGCGGAGGCGACGTTCACATATTTCGTGCCGGACAAAGCCAAGGCCGGCGGTTCCTACGAGACCGTGACCGGACGGATCAAAAAGCACGATGCAATTAAGGGCACGATCCTCCTGGAGGGCGGCGAGGTGATCCCGATCGAGGATATCTGCGAGGTCAGCTGTCCGAAGTACGAGAGGCAGCGCAACGGAAGCAGCGCGGAATATACGGAGTGACGCCGCGGAATACGCAGAGTGACGCTGAAAAAACAAAAAACGGGGACTATACGGATGAATCATTGCGGAACAAAAGAGATAACAACCGGGCGATTGCTGTTGCGGCGGTTCACAGCCGCGGACGCGGAGGACATGTATCGAAACCTGAACTCCGACAGCAGAGTCAATCATTTTCTGACGTGGGAGCTTCATACGTCCATAGACGATACGGTGGAGCTTCTTAAGACGTTCGAGGAGCGGTACGAGAGCCCGTCGCGGTACTGCTGGGCAATCGTCGAGCGGACATCGGACGAGGTGATCGGCACGATCGCGGCGCCGGTGGTGAAGGAGCGGACGGAGACCGTGGAGGTGACGTACGCGCT
>JAFZMO010000121.1 GCA_017551165.1 Lachnospiraceae bacterium | reverse complement strand
TTCCTGCCGGATGTGTACGTGCCGTGCGAGGTGTGCGGCGGCAAGCGCTACAACCGTGAGACGCTGGAGGCGACGTACAAGGGCAAGAACATTTTCGATGTACTGGACATGCGCGTTGAGGAGGCGGTGAAGTATTTTGAGAACCTTCCCTCCATCAACAACAAGATCAAGACGCTGGACGCGGTCGGGCTTTCGTACTTAAAGCTCGGACATCCGTCCACCTCGCTCTCGGGCGGCGAGGCACAGCGCATCAAGCTGGCGACCGAACTGGCGCGCCGCAGCACCGGCAAGACCATCTACATCCTGGATGAGCCGACGACGGGACTGCATTTTGCGGACGTTCAGAAGCTGGTAGACATTTTACATATGCTGGCGGACGGCGGAAACACCGTGGTGGTCATCGAGCACAACCTCGATGTCATCAAGACCGCCGACTACATCATCGACATGGGACCCGAGGGGGGCGACGGCGGCGGTACCGTCATCGCGAGCGGTACTCCCGAGGAGGTCTGCGAACATGCCGATTCTTATACCGGCCGGTACCTGAAGCCGTGTCTTCAGCGCCGGTACGGAGCAACACCGGAGAACAAATCATGAGCAGTTCATTTTACGCCATGCTGTCACGCATGAAATACATCAAGCGCTGGGCGCTGATGCGTAACTCCGAGTCGGAGAACATCAGCGAGCATTCGCTTGAGGTCAGTATGCTTGCCCACGGTCTCGCCGTGCTCGGCAACCGCCGTCTGGGTAAGCAGCTCGACGCCGATCGCTGTGCCGTGATCGGTCTGTTCCACGACGCTGGCGAGATCATTACGGGCGACATGCCGACACCGATCAAATACTACAATCGGCAGATCCAGAGCGTGTTCCACAAGATCGAGGACGACGCCTCCGAGACGCTTCTCGCGATGCTCCCCGCGGATATCCGCGAGGACTACCGCGGTCTCTTCTTCCGCGAGGAAGGCGAGGAGGAGCTGTGGCGGATCGTGAAGGCGGCGGACAAGATCTCCGCCCTCATCAAATGCATTGAGGAGGGCAAGGCGGGCAACCGCGAGTTCGACAGCGCGAAGAAGGCGCTGGAGGAATCGGTTCACGCCCTGCAGGTACCCGAGGCAGAGCTGTTCATGGAAGAATTTCTCCCGGCATACTACCGGACGCTCGACGAGCTGAGCTCGGAGACTGACCGGAATTCTTGAATGCAGTGCCGCGACGGCCGCAACGGCCGGCAGCGGTGCACGGAGGAATCGAATGAAGCGAGTTTTGTATATTGATTTTGAAAATGTCAGCCAGCAGGGTCTCAAGGGGATCCAGAAACTGACGAAAAACGATCTTGTGCGCATTTTCCTCGGACCGAAGTGTTCGAAAATGTCGTTGATCGACGCGGACATGGTGTTCCACTGCGACGCCACCGTGGAGCTGATCACGAATGACCAGATCGGCAAGAACGCCCTGGATTTCATCATCATGGTGCATCTGGGATACGACATTGCCAAGAAGACCGGCAACGCGTACTACGTCGTTTCGAACGACAAGGGCTACGAGCCGGCGATCAACGAGATGAAGAGCATGACCGGCTGTACGATCGAGCGCCTGCCCGACGTGGACGCCGTGATCGCGCGAGGCGGCGAGGTGAAGACGGGCCTTCTGTCCTTCCTCACCCGGATCACGCCGACGCCGGTTGCGGACAACACGACGCAGCATGAGGTGCTCGGCAAGGGCGCGAAGAAGACGACGCGCCGTACGGTCGGCAACGGAGCGGGCAACCGCACGGGCGAGCAGACCGGCAAGAGCGGTGCAAGTCACACCCGCAGCACACAGACCTCTTCGGGACGCGGTTCCCGCACGCAGGGACGCGCGCAGGCAGGAGACGCGGAGAAGAAGACCGTCGAGGTGAAGAAGACCGCCGAGGTGAAGCGCGCAGGCGATGCGGAGAAGAAGACGGAGACGCCGAAGAAGACGCAGGCGGCCGGAGAGTCCGTGAAGAAGACGGTGCGCCGCACGGCGAACAAGCCCGTGAAGGACGAGGAGGAGATTTTCCGCAAGGGCATCGAGACCTGTCGCACAAAGCTTGAGTTCCACAACTATCTTGCGAAGGAATTGGACAACAAGGATCACATTCAGGAGTTGTACAACCGCGGCAAGAAGCTTCTGGAGATCGACGAGGAAGCAGTGCGCCGCGAGAACGGCATCGTCGACAACGAGTAAACGCGGGATCGCGTGAAGAATGATGAAATGAGGACGGCTTACGAATGGCTGATGAATGTGTGATCCGCACGATGACGATCGACGATTACGACGAGGTGTTCCGCCTGTGGAGCAGTATCCACGGCTTCGGGATCCGGTCGATCGACGACTCGCGCGAGGGTGTGGATCGGTTTTTGAAGAGAAACCCGACGACGAGCGTTGTGGCGCTTGTGAACGGGCAGATCGTGGGAGCGATCCTGTGCGGCCACGACGGGCGGCGCGGATGTTTCTACCACGTGTGCGTGAAGGAGGGTTACCGCAAGCGCGGCATCGGCAAGACGATGGCGGTCGCGTGCATGGTTGCCCTGCAGAAGGAGCACATCAACAAGGTCAATCTGATCGCGTTCAAGACGAACACGCTCGGAAACCACTTCTGGAAGGGCGCCGGCTGGACGTTCCGGAAGGACCTGAACTATTACGATTTTACGTTAAATGAAGACAACATCACGCGGTTTAACGCGTAGCGTACGGAGTGCAGAGTGAAGAACTACTGGTATTGGATAGCGGGAATTTTTGTGGGTGTCGTGGCGTTAACTGCCCTGTTGTATCTGGTCAACAAGGGCGGCGATCCGTCGACGGCACAGCATGAGCTTGTCCCGACGCCGACCAACGCGCTGCCGGACAACCCCGAGCGCTTCACACGGTCGGCGACGCCGAGTGTGACGGAGGCGCCCACGCCGACTCCCACGCCTGTGGCGGAGGCCACGGCGCGGCAGGAGTTCGTCATCGGCGACCGCACCTCGCCGGCGCTTACCTTCGATGGCATCCTGGAGGTCGTGTTCCAGGAGCGCGAGTACACGACGCTGGAGGACTACCGCCTTCGGGACGAGGAGAAGGACAGCGAGTGGGAGGCGATCTACGAGATTCCGACGATCTGTACGGCAGCAAGGTTCCGCTTCAACGGAACGCTGCTTCTGGAGCAGCTCGGTGCCGTCAAGGAGGAAAATGTCGATTACTACAGCTACTTCAGCGGCAACGCGCTGAAGCGCAACGACACCCTCGTGGACATCTCCGTGCCCGTGCAGCGCGAGTCGGACACGCTCACGCTGTATGTGCGAAGCGATGAGGCGCGCGTGATGCAAAACGGAAGGATCCTCGCAGCATATCGCGTGAAGGATCGCACCGTGCAGTGCCTGTTGGCGCTGGACGGCCAGGACGCGACGGACTACAGCCGCATGTTCTACATCGAGGAAGACGGCCGTCCGGAGCAGTATTACATCGAGGACGTCGACGGCATGACGATGTGCTACGACCGACGGACGCATCAGCTGCAGTGGAGACTCAGTCAGTTCCGCGACGGTGAGCGCCTGTACTGCCTCGAGGTGCGGGATCCGGAGTCCCCGGAGGACCGCGAGGACACCATCGTATTGTACCGCGGTGAGTATGAGACGATGCCCTCAGAGGTTTACGGCGTGACGAACACGTCGCTGTCGCTTCTGGACCGCATCGAGGAGGCCGAGAGCACCGCGAAGATGCCGGGCCGCGAGTGGGAGGAGTCGGTGCACACCTCGCTTCTCGTTTCGAACGATTTCGGTTCGCTGTACATGGACACCTACTACTGCGGGTATGTCAGCGTCGACGCGAACAACAAGGAGTTCGTGGACGGCACGATCACGGAGCGGCGGTTCCGCTGGGAGAACCCCGACAATCACATGCATTTGGAAAATGCGGTCGCCAACCCGGACTGCAAGATCGACAAGCGCACGGTCATCGACGATCCCGAGAACCCGGCGAGGTATCTGCTCAGGTCGTACACGGTGGGCGAGACGAAGCGCCGCAGCCGCGCAGAGACGCCGGACGGCGAGCTGTTGTGGGTCGAGGAGGCGATGCTCGCGGACGGAGAGCCGTACCGCCTGAGCCGTTCGTATCCTGATGATAATATTATACGCGTGCGCGAGTACGACCACGAGCTGCTGCTCTCGGAGGAGTACACCGATTTCCAGGGCAAGCGCGAGAAGATCACGACGTACCAGTACACGGATGAGGGCGGGATCGAGCGCACGGAGACGCGCAGCGCGAATGATGAGCTGCTGGAGACTGTCGACTACATCTATGATGCGACCGGCACGCTCGTGAAGTCGATGCGCAACATCTACAACGCGGACGGAACGCTGGCGGAGACGATCACGTACGATACGGAGGGCAACGTCCTGCCGCCGGATGCGGTGCCGCCGCCGGACGCAGGAAACAACCAGACGTAATATAAGTTTAGGAAATAACAACAAGAATGGATTGGGAGGAGTTTACTTATGGCAGAAGCAAAAAAGATCACGTTGGAGTATCTGATCGAGCAGGCGCTCAAGATCCCGAAGGTCAAGGTTGACCGCGAGGAGTTCCTCAAGACGACGTTCGCCAAGGAGGGTATCCTGGTGCGTCAGATCGTGGAGGAGGGACCGGTCGCATGCGACTACTCGGACATCGAGCTGGATGATCTCGCGGAGAAGCTGATCCTTCGCAGAACGTCGGAGTCCTCGGCGATGTCGTTCGCCGCGGGCATCCCGGGCGGGCTGGCGATCGCGGCGACGATCCCCGCGGACACGCTGCAGTTCTTCGCAATGTCGCTGCGGATGGCGCAGGAACTTGCGTATCTGTACGGCGTGAAGGATTTCTGGACGTGCGAGGGTGAGGAGGGCACGTTTGTGCGCTACCTTCTGATCTGCTCGCTCGGTGCGATGTTCGGCGTGGAGGGCGCATCCCCCGCGACGAGACTTCTGTCCTCGCATCTTGCGCTCCGTGCCGTCGGAGGCACGCCGCAGAGAGCGACGACGAAGGAGTTCTGGGAGCCGATCATCCGCCGCATCAGCCGCGAGCTGACGCTCCGTCTGACGACGGACACTGCCTCGAAGGGCGTTGCCAAGCTGATCCCGGTGATCGGAGGATTCTTCTCGGGCGGCATGACGTTCTTCGCAATGCGCCCGATGGGACAGAAGCTCTACAAGGTGCTCAGCGAGTCGGCGTTTAAGTACAACAACAGCTACGCGATGAAGGACTATGTGGCGCTCGAGGATCTCTGCGAGCAGGAGCAGGTGGACCAGATGTTTGAGGGACAGGGCGCGGTAGCCGGCGAGGACGGCTGGGGCCCGATGCAGCCAAACGGCGCACCCGCGGCGACGGACAAGGCACCTGCGGACGGCAACACATCGATCCCGATCGGAGGCGCAGCAGCGGATGACAGCGCGTCGATCCCGATCGGCGGTGCACCGGCGGCGGACAAGGACGCGGCGATCCCGGTGAGCGGAGCTGCGGACAAGGCACCGGAGGCGAAGGAGCCGGCAGCGGAAGGCGACGCGAAGGCGGAGGAGGCACCGAAGGCCGAGGAGCCCAAGGCGCCCGCAGCGATGACGATGGACGAGGTGTTTGCCACGATCGAGAGACTCGCGGTGCTCCGCGAGAAGGGTGCGATCACGCAGGAGGATTTCGATGCGAAGAAGGCGGAACTTCTCGCACGCATCTGATCTTTGCGAGGCGGAATATTCTGTCTGAAGCGTTGAAAACAGGCGCTTGAAACAATCCGAAAACAGACAAAAGCAAGGCGGCTCTCCCGGGTTTTAGGAGGGCCGTTTTTGATTGCCGCAACAAAAGTAAAATTCCCTATTGTATTTGTGGGAAAATCATGTATAATGGGTATCAGTTTTCGGGAAAAGTTTAGTAACAATAATCTTTTTGTTTAGTATTATCGAACCGTTGTCGGAGGATCAACATGGATATCGGTCGGCAATTGAAACAGATGCGTGTCAGACAGGGGCTGACGCTCGAGGAACTCGCCTCGAGAAGCGAGCTCACCAAGGGCTTTCTGTCCCAGGTGGAGCGCAACCTGACATCCCCGTCCATCGCCACGCTGCATGACATCCTGGAGGCGCTCGGAAGCACGCTCGGGGAGTTCTTCAGCCAGGAGGAGAAGGAGAGCGTCGTGTTCCGGCGCAACGATTTCTTCGTCGATGAGCGCGAGGACTACACGATCCACTGGATCGTGCCGAACACGCAGAAGAACGAGATGGAGCCGATCCTGATCGAGATCCCGCCGAAGAGTGAGTCGTTCCGCGTGGATCCGCACAACGGCGAGGAGTTCGGGTACTGCCTGGAGGGCGTCGTCACACTTCGCGTCGGCGACGCAAAATACACGATCCGCAAGGGGGAGACGTTCTACCTGAAGGGTCGCGAGGAGCACTGGTTGGACAATGCCTCGGGGCGCACCGTGAAGGTGCTGTGGATTTCCACCCCACCGGTATTTTAATCTGATAAACAGGGTATGGAGGAATGGCCATGAGCGAACCGAAGAAACTGATCCAGTTCAGAAACATCGTCAAGAAGTTTGACGGCCAGCTGGTTCTCAAGGGAATCGATCTGGATATTTACGAAAATGAGTTTGTGACGCTTTTGGGACCGTCCGGATGCGGCAAGACGACACTGCTGCGCATCCTCGGCGGATTCCTGGCACCCGATGAGGGCAGCGTGGAGTTCAACGGTGAGGACATCACCATGCTCCCGCCGTACAAGCGCGACCTGAACACCGTGTTCCAGAAGTACGCGCTGTTCCCGCACATGAACGTATTTGACAACGTTGCTTTCGGCCTCAAGATCAAGAAGGAGCCGAAGGATATCATTTTCCAGAAGGTTATGCGTATGCTCAAGCTCGTCGGTCTGGAGGAGTACAGCAAGAAGGCTGTCTTCGAGATGTCCGGCGGTCAGCAGCAGCGTGTCGCGATCGCGCGCGCACTCGTCAACGAGCCGAAGGTGCTCCTTCTCGACGAGCCGCTCGGCGCTCTCGACGCGAAGCTCCGCAAGAGCATGCAGCGCGAGCTCAAGAAGATCCAGAAGGAGGTCGGCATCACCTTCATCTTCGTCACGCACGACCAGGAGGAGGCGCTGACGATGTCGGACAAGATCGTCATCATGAAGGACGGCAACATCCAGCAGATCGGCTCGCCGACCGACATTTACAACGAGCCCGTCAACCGCTACGTCGCGAACTTCATCGGCGAGAGCAACATCGTGGACGGCGTGATGGTGAGCGACTACAACGTCGTGTTTGAGGACAAGCAGTTCGAGTGCGAGGACGCCGGTTTTGCGGAAAATGAGAAGGTCGACGTCGTGATCCGCCCCGAGGACCTCGACATCGTTGCGCCCGGCAAGGGCAAGCTGCGCGGCATCGTTCGCTCCGTTCTCTTCAAGGGCGTCCACTACGAGACCGTCGTGGAGACCAGAGCCGGCACCAGCATCACCGTGGACATGATCGTGTCCGAGGACAAGCCGGTCAGCAACCGCGCCGCGGGAGAGTGCATGAGCGCGAACGACTTCTATCTCGATGCGGATGACGTGGAGCAGATGCAGGAGAACCCGGACAGCGCGGACGCATTTATCATCGACCGCGCGGACGCGCAGGCGTGGAACCCGGATACGGACGAGCGTATCTCCATCACGAAGCTGGAGTACACTCTCGATAAGGAAAACGGCCGCTACCCTGTGACGTTCTACACCTCGCAGGGAACGAACGTCACCGTCGATATGATCGTGCAGGAGCCGAATCGCTACGTCGACGAGGAGCACGGCGAGGAGATCTACGCCGTGAACTTCTTCAAGAAGGCCGACGAGATCGGTGAGAGCGTGGCCCTTGAGACCGACCTGAAGATCTGGGCCAACGCGCAGGCGTTCGACCTCGAGCGCGAGGAGATGGTTGAGATCGTCTCCGTGGAGTACGATTTCAATCCCGAGGAGATCGGGCCCGGCACGTACCCCGTGACGTTCAAGACGCGCGGTTACGAGTACCGCGTCGATACGACGAAGGAGTGTGAGGTCGGCATGGCAGTCGGACTCGATTTCGACCGCGATGATCTTCACATCATGGAGAAATCCGCAATTAACTGAGATTGACCGACTTGTTTCGACGGAGGGAAACCATGAAACAGTTTCGAAGGATGACATATCCTTATATCGTATGGGCGCTGATCCTGATCGTGGCGCCGATGCTTCTGATCCTCTTGTACGCGTTTACGAAGCCCGGAAACAGCGTGGTGGTGACGAAGCTCACGCTGGAAAACTTCACGCGGTTCTTCAGCGACCGGTTGTTCGCGAAGATCCTGCTCCGCTCCGTCCGCGTGGCGGCGGTGACGACGATCGTATGCCTTCTGGTCGGATATTTTCCGGCGTATTATATCGCAAAATGCAGCGAGCGCTTCAAGATGAGCTGGGTGCTCATCATCACGTTCCCGACCTGGATCAACCTGCTTGTTCGTACCTACGCGTGGATCGGTATCCTGGATGACAAGGGGATCGTCAACACCATCCTCGGATGGATCGGCCTCGGACCGTACAAAATGATGTACACCGAGTTCGCGGTCATCCTCGGCATGGTCTACAACTTCCTGCCGTTCATGATCCTGCAGATCTACACATCGCTCACAAAGATGGACGGAAGCCTGATCGAGGCGGCCAACGACCTCGGTGCAAGCCCCGTGCAGGCCTTCCTGCGCGTCACGCTGCCGCTCTCGCTTCCCGGCATTATCAGCGGCATCACGCTCGTGTTCCTGCCGGCGGTGTCGAGCTTCTGTATCCCGAGCATGCTCGGCGGCGGCAACTACATGCTCGTCGGTAACATGATCGAGCAGTATTTCCTGGGCGCCGGCGACTGGAACTTCGGTAGCGCGCTCTCGCTGATCATGGCGTTGATCACGATCCTGTCTCTCTATATCGCCAAGCGTATGGACACGACGGAGAAGGGAGA
Source organism: Lachnospiraceae bacterium (assembly GCA_017551165.1). GTDB lineage: Bacteria > Bacillota > Clostridia > Lachnospirales > Lachnospiraceae > ISDg. The sequence goes on along the minus strand of JAFZMO010000121.1, from coordinate 19,175 downwards.
CGCAAAAGCATGAAGAAAAAGAAGAGAATCTTCAGCACGATTGGTATGATGTTTCTCGTGCTGTTCCTGTACGCGCCGATCATCTATACGGTGATCTTCTCCTTCAACGACAGCAAGTCGCTGACCAAGTTCGCGGGCTTCTCCACGCGCTGGTACACGAAGATGTTAAACGACCGCACGATGACCAACGCGATCTTCTACACGGTCGTCATCGCGGTGATCGCGACCGCCGTTTCGACGATCGTGGGCACGCTTACGGCCATCGGTCTGTCCAAGTCGAACCGCATTTTGCGAGCGGTCGTGGAGCAGACAAACGAGCTGCCGATGATGAACCCCGATATCGTAACCGGTATCGGACTGCTGATGTTCTTCAGCGCACTGCACCTGAACAAGGGCTTTGTGACACTGCTGTTGGCGCACATCATGTTCTGTATCCCGTACGTGATCCTGAGCGTCATGCCGAAGCTGCGATCGCTGGATCCGAACCTGGCGGAGGCTGCGATGGACCTCGGTGCAACGCCGATGCAGGCGCTTGTGAAGGTCATCGTGCCGCAGGTGCTTCCGGGCATCGTCTCGGGCGCGCTGATCGCCTTTACGATGTCGTTTGACGACTTTGTCATCTCGTATTTCTCGACGGGAAACGGTGTGAACAACATTTCCATCGCCGTGTACACGATGCGCAAGCGCGTCAACCCTTCCATCAACGCACTCTCCACGCTCGTGATCGTGCTGATCACGACAGCGCTTGTGCTGTACAATGTAGCGTCGGCCATCAGCGCGAAGCGCCGCGCGCGCCGCGAGAAGATGATCGATCAGGCCTGATCGGCCATCAGTTATGCAATTCCCGGGCAACGCCCGCGTGAATATATTTTTCGGAGGTAAGAACGAATGAAAAGAGTTAAGGGAATGATCGTGATCGCAGTGCTTTTGGTTGTGATGACCGCACTGACCGGTTGCGGCGGAAAGAAGCAGAAGCTGAAGTTGTTTCTGCCGGGTGAGTATCTCGGGGAAAATGTCATCTCGGACTTCGAGGACGAGTTTGACTGCGAGGTGATCATCGAGAACTTCGACTCCAACGAGGCGATGTACACGAAGCTGCAGGCCGGAGACAAGTACGATGTGCTGATCCCCTCGGACTATATGATCGAGCGCCTGATGAAGGAAGACATGCTGCAGAAGCTCGACAAGAGCAAGATGACCAACGAGGGCGAGCTCGCCGACCAGGTGAAGAACCTCTCGTTCGACCCGAACAACGAGTACTCGATGCCGTATTTCTGGGGCACCGTGGGTATCGTTTACAACAAGACGAACGTTCCGCTGTCCGATCTCGAGGAGCTCGGCTTCGGCATTTTCGCCGACGCGAAGTACGCGGGCCGCGTCTACATGTATGACTCCGCGCGCGACGGCTTCATGATCGCGCTCAAGCAGCTCGGCTACTCCTGCAACACGGACAACGAGGCTGAGATCGAGGAGGCTTACAACTGGCTGATCAACATGAACAAGACGACGAAGCCGGTCTACGTGACCGACGAGGTCATCGACAACATGAAGAACGAGCGCATGGATCTCGCGCTTGTGTACTCCGGCGACGCCGCTGACATTCTCTCGGAAAATGACAACATGGGCTATTTCACGCCCTCCTGCGGTACGAACCTCTGGTTCGACTCGATGGTCATTCCGAAGAACGCGGAAAATGTTGAGCTCGCCAACGAGTTCATCAACTTCATGCTCAACTATGATCAGTGTCTGGACGGCACGGAGACGGTCGGCTACACCTCTCCCAACAAGAAGGTTCTTGCGGAGATGAGCAGCAACGGCGGTGCCTATGCGGACAACGAGGCGTATCTGCCCCGCACGTACGAGAAGGATGAGATCTTCCACGACAACGAAGTCATCCGCAAGAAGCTCAGCGAGCTGTGGATCAAGGTTGTTGCGACGCAGTAGTTGATGCGGTACGGTAATGATTCGTCTGCACGGGAGTGCAAACGACAGACAAGCGAAATTACATAGTGATATAGCAGAAAGGCACGGCCGCTCGATGCGGTCGTGCCTTTTCTGCTTCTCTCTTCGCAATGGCTGACACTAAGATACTATTTTATTTCCAGCCGGGTTCTACGCCGGCGATCTTGCACAGTCTCTTGTACTCAGCTTCCCACTTGGTCTCCGCCGGCCAGTCTTCCGTCGCGAGCGAGTCACGCAGGCAGTCGACGAGATAACCCATCTTCTTCAGGGTAGGAGCGGGAAGCTTCATGGACTCGTTGGTATAGGTAAACTCAAACAGTATGCAGAGAATGACGTTGCGGTCGTCCCAGGAACCGTAGCACTGACGGGGGTACTGGAAATAATCGATGTACTGTGCCATTGTGGCTTCCGTCAGATTGTTGTCCCCCACGTAGTGGAAGCCCTCCGGCTGGAGCGACATCCAGATGTCCTCGTCAAACAACTGCGTTTTGCCCCAGGTCGACATCGAGTAGCAGTAATCCTGGTAGGCAGTTGCGATCGCAAAGTACGTATTGCTCGGCAGATACTCGTGAGTTCCCGTCTCCGGGCTGTTGATGTAGATGCCGATCCCCAACAGCTCTGAGTCGGGGCTGTCCTGCGGCCCGTCCAGCACGGCCACGAAATCAATGCCCCGGATCTTGTCGGAATCCATGCCGAGATAGAAGCTGAACGGAATCTCGATCGGCACATCGGAGATCATCTGCCGGAAGAAGTCCTTCGGGAAAATGTCGAGGATACTGTCGAGCTGCTCGAGCTCCGCCAGCACCGGCTGCTTGTCGGCGAACGTTCTTCCGCCTAATTGCTTGATCACTTCGTTCGGCAGAAGGTCTGCTGCGTAAATCTTGACGCCGTGCTTCTCACCGATATCGTATGCTAACTCGTAGACGCTGTTCAGCGAGTTCCACTTGCCGTACGTCACCTCCGGGCGCTTATTCGGCTCGGGAGTCGGCGTGTTTGTGGGCGTCGGTTCCGCCTCCTCGGTCGGCGTTGCCGTCGGCTCGGGAGTCGGTTGCTTCGCGGTCGGCACTGCAGTCGGAGTGGCTTTCGGCTCCGGATCCTCGGTCTCCTTGCCGCAGCCGTAAGCGACGGTCGCCATGACCAAGATCAGCAATAAAAGAATACAATAAGGAATCGATGGTTTTCGCTTCATGGTACACCCCCTCCAAAAGTAAACCCTTTCAAAGAGGATAGCATAGTAACGCACTAAAGTCAATACAATTTAACACATTTTGTAAATTCTTTTGACGCTGCCTCGTGCCTTGCGATTGCGGCGATTTTTGGTATACTGAAACTGTTGAAAAATTTTTCGGTGTGACATACGGAGTACACATCCCCATGATATTTTGATGTCACAAGGAACGAACAAGCCCGGAAAGGAGACCGCGATGTGTCGTATTTTACTTGCGGAAGACAATGAAAACCTGCGGGAGGTCATGACGGACTACCTGAGCGACAACGGGTTCACCGTCGATGCGTTTGCGGACGGTGCGAGCGCGTGGGAGGCATTTTGCGAAAAGGACTACCGCCTGGTGCTCCTCGACGTGATGATGCCGAAGATGAACGGCTTTGACGTGTGCCGCAGGATCCGCGCAAAGGAGGACGTGCCGATCCTGTTTCTGACGGCGCGCGTGCAGGAGGAGGACCAGCTTCTCGGCTACTCCCTGGGAGCGGACGAGTACATCGTGAAACCGTTCTCGCTGCCGGTGTTGGTCGCCAAGTGCAGGGCCATTCTGGAGCGTGCAGCCGGCCGTGCGATGACGGAAAATGTGTTCACCATGGAAGGCCTGACCGTGAACTACGTGACGGGCAGGGCCAACGTGGACGGCAGGGACATCGAACTGCAGGCGCTTGACTACCGTTTGCTTCGGTATTTCATCGCCAACCGCGGCAGGGTGCTCACGAGAGAGCAGATCCTCGACCGCATCTGGGGGCTCGATTACGACGGCAGCGACCGCGTGGTGGACACGCACATCAAGAAGCTCCGCAAGGCGCTCGGCCGCTACGGCAGCCACATTGAGACGGTGATCAAGGAAGGGTACCGGTTCGTTTAACAAAGCGACATAAAGTAAACAGCTTACGCAGCGAAAGTGGGGATGGTTATGAAGGGACGAAACAACGGAAAATGGAGGAGCCTGCGGACATATCTGATGATCGAAGCGATCGCGCTGATCGCGGCATTGGTGTTCCTCGCGGCGATGTTCCGCGTAACAAGGGCAACGGTGCGGACGGACATTGATTCCTGCACGACCTGGCTAACGGATACCGCGCGGGAAACGCGGCAGGAGACGGTGGGGGAGAACGGGACAAGCGTAGTCAAAGCAGCGGATCACTGGCTTGGATCCGAGAGCATGAGGGGAGCCCGCCTTATGGGAATCGAGGACGTCCGTAATTTTCTGTATCATCTGAATTATCAGGTCGATCAGAACTGGACGCACGAAACGAAAAGTGACTATATGGATTGCGTCAGCGTCGCGGTCGCCACGGATTGTGTCGGTGAAAAGAAGTATTCCTCCAAGTTTTGGAACGGCAACATGGCGATCGCAAGCTATCGCGTCTCGGAGGACGAGATCATCGTATGGGATCTGACGCAGTATTTTCCGAATGACCAGATTCAAAGCCTGATTACGAGCCTCTGGGCATACGATTACCTTGCGGCGTACGCCTCACAGTTTCAGGTGACGGATCTGTATGTCAGGGAGACAGAGGAAGGTCTGATCCCGACGAGAATGAGAGTTTGGCTCTCGCCCCTTAACGGTGATTGGGGATATCTGGAGGCGGTTGATTTTAAAGAGACGGATACGAAGATCCCGCTGAAAAAGGTAGCCTGGGAGGACGTCCCGGAGGAAGAAGCGCTGGAGGATGGGCTTCATCCCAACGTGCGCTTGATCGTGGTCAGGCAGAATGAGCAGCTGAGCAAGATGCTTGCGGAACCCCGGGGGTTGGACTCGCTGGAGGAAGACGATGACCGGTATTACCTGGTGAAGCGCATCTATGATGACGATATCACCTACGAGATCGATTCGGAGACCGGGATCTATAACGCGATCGCATCGGATCGGGGAGTGATGACCTATTCGGAGAGCGACGGAACCTATGCCTCGATGATCGCGTACTATGTGCTGGTGGACGTGAAGCGGATCGTGTGGAACAAGCTGGGCGGAACGGTCGTGTTTACGCTCGCGTTGGCCCAGGTCGTCGCGCTTATCGCGATGATCGTGCGCAATGTTCTGAAGCGCAGAAGGGACGAGGCGGAACAGCTGCGGAACACCTTCATCAGCGCGATGGCGCACGAGCTGAAGGCGCCTGTGGAGACGACACGAGAGACAGCGCAGAGACTTGCGGCCGGCGTGGAGCCGCAGGAGCGGGAGCGCTGTCTGGAGACGCTGACGCGCGAGAGCGAGTCGATGAATTTCCTGTTGAATCGCATGCTCACATACACCCGCGTGGCGGACGGAAAAGTCAAACTGCAAGAGAGAGAGACGGACCTGAACGAGCTGACGAAGGACATCCTGGCAGAGTACCGAGAGCAGCTTGACGCCAAGAGGATGAAGGTGCGTGTTGAGAAAAACTTTTGTGATAAATTGACCTGCGATCCGGATCTGATGCGGATCGTGATCGACAACCTGATCTCCAACGCGGTGCGTTACGGGGACGAGGACAGCACGATCGTCATTGAGATCAAGGACACGCAGCTGTCTGTCTGGAACCAGACGCAGGCTCTTTCACAGAGGGATCTGGAGGGGATCTGGACGCCGATGTACGAGAGATATGCGGACGGCAAGCTCACCACATGTGGGATCGGACTGGCCATGTGTGCCGGGATCCTCAAACTTCACGGCGCAACGTACGGCTCGTACAACGACGGACTCGGACTGACGACCTTCTTCGATTTTTCGAAGGCGAACAGAACAAAACAGTTCCGGAGATTCGCATGGATCAACCTTGTGACGGCGGGCGTAATGGTGTTCGTCGCATACCTTTGGTTCCTCCTGTTCCGGGAGCAGGGGGGGAGTCTGCTGTATCCGGAGGGCTCCACGGTAGACTTTTATAAAATGGGTCCCGCCGGGTTTACCCGCAGTAAACATCTTTGGATACTGCTCACCTCGCTCGGGTTCCTCGGGGGCGGTCTGTTCTTCACATGGATGTATGCGCGAACGGCGATCCCGGATCTGCTGCGGACGAAGAACCCTGACAAGGGATCCAAGGACGATGCATCGGTTTTGTGATGGGGGAAAATGGGATTATGATGAGAGAACGTAAGAAAAAACGGACGTGGATCCGGGTATGCCTGATCGCGGAGGCGGTTGTGCTTGTGATGTTTGCGGCGATCGCGCTGATCCTGTCGAACACGGAGCGGACGATGGTCGAGCGGAGCGCGCAGGAGGAGATGAACCGCCTGTCGGAGCGGCTCACCGGCTCGGAGATGTGGTCGAATTCCGCAGATGCAAACCGCGTATTGCTCATCCAGTGGGCGACGATCCGCGAGATCGTGTCTCACAACGAGACGTTCCGGGATAATTACGCGATTGCGATGCGTTATGATGACAGCTCCGGGGAAAACCGCATGTACGAAAGCGGCCCGATGGCTATTCTGATGGTTGCCAAGCGCGAGGGAACGGGCGCGGAAACGTGGGATCTGAATGATCCGAATGTTTCGCTGGAGAGATATACCTGGGACCTTTGGAAATATTTTCCGGGGGAGGAAAATCAGAGCATCCTTCGAAGGCTGACAGAGAAAAGCAAGGAAAACGGCCTCACATTTTATATCTCAAAGATCTGCGGAAGGTGGACGGAGAATGAGCGGATCAAGCTGACACAGGTCACATTTCGATTTGTCGTGCGATCGATCAACGAATCACCGGAAGCAACTCTTCGAACGGCGGATCAAGAGGACACGGATGAGGTCCTGTGGGACGGTGATAATCGTGACGAGAGCAGCGCGGACGGCGTGGAGTTCTATATCGCTCCGCAGAGCGAGGAACTCAGTCAGATGCTCAGCAAGCCGGATTCGGAGTTTGCGGAGAGCCGGTATCGCACGTACCGGTTCGGAGTCAACGAAAAAAACGACATCCGGACCGATGATGAGCTGGTTGCGGCGTACCGCGAGGAGGACGACGGATCGATATTTTTGGACAAAGAGACAGGGACCCGGGACGCAAGTGTCGTGTTCTATGCGGTCTTTGACATCTCGAAGATCGTGCGGGCACGGTTGCGTGGGAAACTTCTGGTGACAGTTGCGTTCCTGCAGGCAGGTGCGATCATTGCGGTGATCCTGATCGGGGAGGCGCAGCGCAGGAGAGAAGAGCAGAGACAGCTCCGGGACACATTTGTCAACGCGATGGCCCACGAGCTGAAGACGCCGGCAGCGGTCGTGCGCAACACGGCGGAGTACCTGTCGACCGGCGCGAAGCCGGAGAAGCAGGGGCATTATTACGAGGTGCTGACGCGCGAGAGCGATTCCATGGACACGCTTCTCAACCGCATGCTGACCTACACGGAGGTGCTGGACGGCAAGGTGGATCTGAACCCGCAGGCGACCGACCTGAACAAACTGACAGACGATACGCTCGCATCGTACGCGGATCTGATCGCGGAGAAGGGAATGCAGGTCGAGTTTACGAAGAGATCCGCATCGAAACCGAACTGCGATCCCAATCTGATGGGCATGGTGATCGACAACCTGATCTCCAACGCGGTGCGCTACGGGGAGCCCGGGAGCACGATCGTCGTGAAGACCGAGGAAATGGCATTTTCCGTATGGAATAAAGCGGAGGCGCTCACGGAAGCGGAGCTGGAGCGGATCTGGACGCCGATGTTTTCCACCGAGCGAAAGAAGAAGGATTCGGAGACCGGCGGAATGGGACTCGCCATCAGCGCGGTCATCCTGGATCGCCATGCTGCGTTCTATGAGGCGCGCAACGAGGGCGACGGTCTTTTGTTCCGATTTGACTTCGCCAGCGCGGAGAAGATCGAGAAGAGCCGCAAATACGCCTGGCTATATCTGATCTCGACGACACTGGGAATGCTCTGTGCCGCAATCTATGCGTTCAATTATATTACCCGGGGAAATACACTCAATCTTGTCGTGGCGTTTCTGTGGCTCACGGCCAGCGTTTTATGGACGGTGGCGTACACGGCAGCGAACAGGAGCAAACAGAGGAGAAAGAAGAAAACAAAACCGGCGAAGGCTTGACGAAGGGGATGTCACCTGCGGATCTCGGTGTAGTAGTATACCGCGAGCTGCGTGCGATCCCGAAGGTTCAGCTTCTCGAGAAGGGTGCTTAAGTAGTTGCGCACGGTGCCCTCGCTGAGGAACAGCTCGGTCGCGATCTCGCGGTTGGAGCGGCCTGCAGCGACGAGCTCGAGGATCTCTCGCTCCTTGTCGGTGATGCCATGGGCGTCGTAGTCGTAAGGCTCCGGCGCCTTCATCAATTCCGGCAGCTTGCCGATGATCTTCTCGCCGAAGACGGTCTGGCCGCGCATCACGGCCGAGAGCGCCGGAGCGATGCTCTCGAAGTCCTGCTTGAGGATGTATCCCTTCGCGCCCATGTTGAGCGCGTTGATGATGTATTCGTCGTCGGAAAATGTCGTGAGATACAGAATCTTTGCATCGGGATGCGCCTTCAGAATGGCGGTTCCCGCCTCGATCCCGGTCATGCCCTCCATGCGGATGTCCATGAGCATCACGTCGGGCTTGTGCGCGTCGTAGAGCGCGATCGCATCCGCACCGCTGTGGCCGGTCGCCACGACGGAGATGTCGCCGGTATTTTCCAAAATAGTCTTGAGAGACATCGCCACAAGGCGGTCGTCGTCGATCACTACAATGTTCATGGTAGGTCCTTTCTTGTACAGGGGTGAGCCCGGGGGACGGGGTTTGTGGTTCATTTGTGGCCAAATGAACCACAAACCCCGTCCCCCGGGCTCACCCCTGTCACCATCGCTGCTTTTACTTCTTCGGTACTGTCATAAAAATGCGGAAGCCGTGCGCCGAGGCGGTGAAAGTGATGTGGCCGCCGATGGCCTCCGCGCGCTCGCGCATGTTCCGAAGGCCGATGCCGCGGGCGCTCTGCTCGGGCGAGGTGTCGTCGGGGTTGCTTCCGTTGTCCTCCACGAGGAGCTGGAAGAACGCCGGGTGCTCGCGGAAGATCACGTCGATCCGGTCGCCGTTCGAGTGCTTGACCGCGTTTGAGATGCCCTCGCGGACAATGCCGGCCACGCAGAGCTTGAGCTCGCCGGGAATGTGCTCGCCGGCATCATATTGAAGCTTGGCGTCGAACTTGGCGTCGACGGAAGAGATCATTTCCCGAAGAACATGCTGTAAGTCGATGGACTCGTCGTGCAGGTCGTGCACGCTCGCCCGGATGCTCGTCATGGCGCCGTCGAGCGTGTTTTTCAGTTCGTCGAGCGGCTCGCGCAGTGCCTCCTGCGTGTTGATGACCTGCATTGCGCCGGTCTGCAGGATGGAGCGCGTGAGCATGTGTCCGACGTTGTCGTGGATCTCGCGCGCGATGCGGTTTCGCTCGCGGAGCGTGGCGACGTGGATCTCGCTGTCCTGAACCTCAAACAGCTTCCGGTTCTGCGCCGTGAGCTGCAGGTTCTCCTCCGTGATGCCGTCGCGCAGCTGCGTCAGGCGTTCCACCGACCGCTCCAGGCGCTCGGTCCGCTGTTGCCAGAGGAACGTCGCGAGAGCCGCCGTGCCGATGCAGAGGATCTGTGTGGTGCTCAGGGCGCTTATGTTGATCGCGATCGTGAGTGCGGGAAGCACGAGCCACCATTTGTGCTCGCAGAGCGCGTCGTACAGGAAGAGCGGCAGCGCGCAGAACAGAAGCGGCAGTACTCCGCACAGCGAGCAGCCGACGAGCAGGATCGCCCATGCGGCCTTCCTTCCGTCGAGCAGCTGCGCCGCCGTGGTGATCAGGACTGCCAGCAGGAGCGCAACAACAGGCATCGCCAAGGAGCCTGCCAGGAGAAATCCGGGCAGGCACAATAAAAGGATCGCACATTGGTCAAACAGTCTGTTCATACTTCGATTATATACAAGTCGGGCGCCTCTGTCACCTACTTCTTTCGCAGGATCCAGATCAGGTTGCTGCTGTACAGGGCAGCGGTGGTGATGTCACTTAAGACCTCCCTGTCACCCTTGTAGCCGCGGTAGATCGCCTGCACCTCGAAGCCGCAGAGCTGCGCGAGCAGAAACACCTCCGAGCGGTAGGTCTCCCGCATCAGAAGCGGCCGCACACGCTCACCGATGACGTTGCCTGCGTCGTCGTACGTCTCGAACTTCCAGTAGCCGTACATCTGCTGCGAGTAGGGATCGTAGGTGATCGCGTTGTAGATCTTCTCGCGGTTTCCGTCCCTGTTGACGTACTCAAGCCGCAGAGAGTAGTCCTTCTTCGGGTCCGTCTGCATCTGCTGCGCCTGCACCGCCGGCCAGGGATCGAACGTGTTGAAGGTGAGGATGCCGCCGTCCGTCAGCTGCTCGCGGATGTTGCGAAGCGCCGCGATCTGCAGCTCCTGCGTCGGCAGGTGCATAAAACCGCTCCGCGCGATGATCGCGAGCGAGTATTTGCGGCCGGAGCTGAACCCGGTCATGTCTGCGGGATAAATGTTGAGCGAGAGCCCCATCGCCTCCGCCTTGGCCGCCGCGACCTTGCACATCTCCTCGGAGAGGTCGGTCCCGTCGACCTCGATGCCGCGTTCGGCGAGATACAGAAGGACCGCGCCGGTGCCGCAGGCGATGTCGACAACGCCGCCCTTGCCGTAGTGGCGCGCCAGATTCAGGTAAAACTCCTGAAAGCCCTCGTGGTTGTTTTCCTGTGAGTACATTGCCTCCAGGTAGAGGTCGTAATTTTCCGCAACGTCTTTATAATCATGTAAATCCATAGTAGTTCTCCTTTCGTGATCTAGATCAGGTCCTTCTCCATATACCCGCACGTGAACGGGAAGAAATCGAACTTCCGGGTTCCGGTGTGCACGAAGCCGAAGCGCTCGTACCACTGCCGGAGCACCGTGTTTTCCTCGACGATGCCGATCTTGACCTTGTGCTGCCGCAGAAGAAGCGCCCGGTCGAAGCAGTCCTTAAGCAGCCGCTCGCCGATACCGCGATGCCGAAACTCGGGCAGGACTGCGAGGTTGTTGAGCTCCGCGCAGCCGTCCTCGCCGGGACAGAGGGAGTAGTAGCCGACGATTTTTCCGTGAAGCGCGTACACGTACATCGGCCGCTTCTCCATCGCAAAATGATACCAGAGCCGCAGCTCGTCCGTTGCAAACGCGGTGAAGCGGGGAGCATTTTCCGGCGTGAAACCGAACTTGTCGGCCACGGTGAGGAACGACCGGCAGATCACGTCAGTGCACTCGGGGATCTCCTCCTGCGCCATCTCACGCACCTTGCCGGAGAGCCCGGTGTCCCGGAGGTTCACGCTCAGGATGTGTCTTGTCGGGAAGAACTCGTACAGATGCAGCGAGTTGACCTTGCCGACGAACGGCTTGAACTCGTGGATCACGTGCGGGGCCGCGCGGAAGATCACGTCCGGCTCGTCGATGAGGAGCGTGGTGTGCGGGGTCCAGTGGAACGAGTCGCTGCATTTTTCTTTCAATGCGATAAGCTCATCGCTCGTGTCGGGGGCAGCGAAGAGGACCCTCGCGCCGCCGAAGATGCCGAGGTGGTTGAAGGTCACCTCGAAGGAGTCGACCTCCGCGGACAGCTTCCGGAGCAGATCCTTGAGCGCCTCCTCGCGGTCGGTCGGGAAGGACCCGAGGGTGATGTGCATCGGGATGTTCTTGGTGTGGGTGCCGACGAACCCCTTGTCGTACAAGAGGTTCTGGTAGCCGGCGAGGATCGCCTCCGACGCTTCGTCGTAACCGGCCAGGATGTACAGTTGCTTGTTTTCTTCTGCCATGTTGTTCTCCTGTTCCGCCGCGTGTTTCGCGGCAATGATGATTTGAAAAATGGATGTAACAACACAAGAAAAGCACCCGCAAGACCGCAGGTAATACGGCCTTAAGGGTGCTGTCGCACGGTTCCACCTTAATGTTTCACTTCAGATTCCAACAAATCCTAACCTTTAACGCAGGCATACGGTAACGCTTACTCGATTCGGCGCTACAGCTGGGGAATGGTTTTCGTTCGTCGTCCCCATAAACGGCTTCCACCTTGCGCCGTTCTCTCTGGATGGCTCGTGACAAACTACTCTTTCCGTCATCGCTTTTCTCGTGTTATTGGCACAACTATAGCAGGGTCGTGCCGAAATGTCAACACGGATTTTTCGGACACTTGTCACGCCCCTGTGAAGTTGCTATAATGAACGTAAGCGCGTACGAAATCACGGAGGAAGAGGAATGAACAGGAAGATCGGAACATTTTTCACATGGATCGGGATCACGGTCGGCGCCCTTCTGGCGAGCTTCTCCGTCGTGTGTATCCTGATCCCGAACGCCGCCATCGACTACGGCACGGCCGGCATCGCGATCCTGATCAGCAAGCTCTCGGGGTGGAACCTCTCGATGTGCGTGGCGGCGGTCTTCCTGCCGTTTCTGCTGCTCGGTTTTCTGATCCTCGGCAGGCGGTTCGGCATGCATGCGATCTGGGGCTCCGCAGTGTACACGGCGGGCCTGGAGTTGTTCCGTTGGGTGCCGTTTGAGCTGAACACGGAGCATTTCCTGGCGGTCGTGTTCGGCGGCGCGATCCTCGGCGCGGGGCTGTCGCTCATCCTGCGCGCGGGCGGCTGCATCGACGGCTCGGAGATCTTCGCCAACATCGTTGTGCGCAAGCTCTCGGAGAAGACCGGGAGAAGCTTCAGCATGACGTATCTCCTGATCGGTTTCAACGCGTGCGTGTACCTCGCGGTGTTCCTTCTCATCAACCGCAACGCGGCGCTGATGAGCCTTCTCGTGTATGTTGTTGCCTCGGCGGTGATCAACCATTTTACGGACCATTTTGAGTCGGTCAAGCAGGTGACGATGATCACGAAGGACGCGGAGCGGCTGGCAGAGGCGATCCGCAGCGAGCTCAACAAGACGTGCACGATCATGGAGTCCTACGGCATGATCGCGGGGAGCAACAAGATGATCATCTGCTATGTCAACTACTTCGAACTGCCGAAGATCAAGGAGATCATTTCGGAAAACGGCGGTGCCTTCACGACGGTGTCGACGATCGACGAGATCGTGAAGTAGGTGACATTTGTCACATACAAATGATGACGCAACACACTTGGCGCGGGAGCGATCCCGCGCTATTCTTATGTCATACGATGGCCGACCGGGGTTGTGGGGCGGTCGGCAAATGAAGGAACACAGAGGAAACAACGCGACGAAAGCGAGGAAAAACGAAACATGAAACCTACGGTAGTAAAGATTGACAACCTGGTGAAGCGGTACGGCGAACTGGTGGCGCTCGATCATTTTTCGCTCGAGATCAAGGAGGGCGAGATCTTCGGCCTGCTCGGTCCGAACGGCTCGGGCAAGACGACGACGATCAACTGCCTGCTGTCTCTTTTGACGTACGACAAGGGCGAGATCGAGGTGTTCGGGCAGGAGATGAAGCCGACGAGCTACGACATCAAGGGGGAGATCGGTGTGATCATGCAAAATGTCGCCGTGCTCGACGAGCTCACGGTGCGCGAGAACATCGATTACTTCTGCGGTTTATATATCACGGACAAGGAGAAACGCAAGGCTTGTGTGGAGGATGCGATCCGGTTCGTCGGGCTGGAGGACTTCGTGAAGTTCCGCCCGCAGAAGCTCTCGGGCGGTCTGCTGCGAAGACTCAACATCGCCTGCGGCATCGCCCACAAACCGAAGCTCATCATCCTCGATGAGCCGACGGTGGCGGTCGATCCGCAGAGCCGGAACCGCATCCTGGAGGGAATCCAGGAGCTGAACCGCCAGGGTGCGACGATCATCTACACCTCGCACTACATGGAGGAGGTTGAGCAGATCTGCACGCGCATCGCGATCATGGACAAGGGCCGCAAGATCGCGGAGGGCACGAAGGACGAGCTCAAGGGAATGATCCGCAACACCGAGAGCGTGTCGATCGAGATCCTCGACCTGCCGGACAATGTGCGCGAGAAGATCGCAAACCTGCCGCACGTGTACGAGACCGAATACGACGGAACCAAGCTGATGGTGCGCTGCACCGGCGGACGCCACAATCTGATCCGCATCCTTGCGGTGCTGCAGGAGGCGGAGCTCGGCTTCGGCCGCGTGTTCTCGGAGCTGCCGACACTGAACGACGTGTTCCTGGAGATCACCGGAACGGCGCTGCGCGATTCAAAGGAGTGAGGATAAGCACATGTTTTTACACAACCTGAAATATGAGTTGAAGCTGGTCTTCCGCGCCAAGGATTTCATCCTCTGGATGATGTTGTTCCCGATCTTCCTCGGGACGCTGTTCAAGGTCGCATTCGGTTCGATCTACGCGAACAGCGAAATGTTCAACACCATCCCGGTGGCGGTCGTTCAGACTTCGGAAAATGAAGTGTTCGCCGGCATGCTCACCGCTCTCACGGAGGGCGAGGAGCCGGCGCTCAAGGCGACGGTCACAGACGACGAGACGGCGCGGAAAATGCTGTTCGACGGCGAGGTGACCGGCATCGTTTACGTCGGAGAGACCGTGGAGCTGAGCGTCAGCGGCAAGGGAATGTCTCAGACCGTGTTGCAGGAGATCATTTCCCAATGCAATCTCTATGAGACGGTGATCCGGGACGCGATCGCGACCGATCCGGCTTCCGTGCAGAGTGCGATACAGGCGCTCTCCGCGGAGGTGCAGGTGTGCCGCGAGGTCTCGTCCAACGCGGACAACACCGATGTCTACGTACAATATTTCTACAATCTGATCGCCATGGTCGCGATCTGCGGCAACATGACGGGGCTGCACATCGCGACGGACAACCAGGCGAACCAGTCGACGCTCGGCGCGCGCAAGAACTGCTCGGCGACGCCGAAGAGAGTCAACCTTCTGGCGGGACTCGCCGGAAGCTACATCGCCCAGTCCGCATGCATGA
Source organism: Lachnospiraceae bacterium (assembly GCA_017551165.1). Lineage (GTDB taxonomy): Bacteria > Bacillota > Clostridia > Lachnospirales > Lachnospiraceae > ISDg. The sequence continues at coordinate 4,167 of JAFZMO010000121.1, read as the reverse complement.
TCCTGTGTGTTACGTTTTTACGGTTCGTGCTGGGGATCCACTTCGGAGGCAACCTGCTCCTGCTGTATTTCGCGGCGATCCTGAGCGGCTTCCTCGGCGTGACGATGGGATTTTTCGTAGGATGCGCAGGCCGCATGAAGCAGGACATCAAGGAGGCGATCTCCATGACCGTTTCCATGGGCCTGTGTTTCCTGAGCGGTCTGATGATGGGCAACATGAAGGGCATTCTCGCGGAGCATGCACCCTGGGTGAACCGGGTGAACCCGGTCGCAATCATGTCGGACAGCTTCTACTGCCTGAACATGTACAGCGACTACCGCAGATTTATCACGAAGATCGTCGGAATGCTGATCTATATTGTGTTGTTCGCAACGCTCGGAGTGGTGCTCTCAAGGAGGAAGAAGTATGCAAGTATTTAACGCTTTTTTGCGAGTGCTTCGCAGCAAATTCGGCGCCTCGGCCATCTATATCGTTCTGTTTTTCATCGTCGGTATCATCATGACGAGGACAAACTCGGCGGACAACGTGTGGGAGAAGACACAGCTCGCGATCGTGATCGAGGACAACGACAACACGCCGGAGAGCAGGATGCTTGCGGAGTTTGTCTCGAAGGGAAACAAGATCGTCGAACCGTTTGAAAATGACGATGACCTGACGGACGCGATGTACTACGAACGCGTGGACAGTGTGATGACGATCCCGGAAGGGTATGCGAAGAGACTGGCCTCGGGTGACACCGAGGAGCTCATCACGCATCGCCACATCCACGACAGTTATTCGGTCGTCAACGTACGCATGCTCATCGAAAAATACGTGAACAGCGTCGAGGCGTACCTGAAACTCGGCCGGACCACCGAGGAGGCGTCGAGGGCGGCGGCTGAGGCGCTCGCCAACGAGGCTGAGGTGACGATCCTCACAGAGAGCGAGGGCAACGACACCCCGGAAAATGATCTGCTGATGTTCCTTCGGTACATGCCCTACATCCTCCTCTGCGTGATCCTGAACTCGCTGTGTCCCGCGTTGATCGCAATGAACAAAAATGACATCCGCTTCCGAACCGACTGCTCGGGCATCCGCCCGCACTCGTACACGATGCAGCTGTTCGGTGCGAGCGCGGTGTACGTCGGTGCCATCTGGCTTGTGTTCCTGGTGATCGGAACGCTGATGAGCGGCGCGATGGTATCCGGGCGGCTGTGGCTCGCCGTGGCAAACAGTCTGCTGTTCGCGCTGTTTGCGGCAGTGCTGTCGCTCTTCGTCTCAGAGTTCTCTCCGAGCAGCACCGTGGTCAGCCTCCTCACGCAGCTGGTGTCCCTGAGCATGTGCTTTTTGTGCGGCATCTTCGTGGATCAGGCGCTTCTCGGCAGCGGAGTGGAGACCGTGAGCCGGTTCCTTCCCGCATATTGGTACATCCGCATCATCCGCATGCTCGGCGGAGATATTCCGTTTGACAGCGGTGAGGCCGCGCTCGCACTCGGCATTCAGGCCGGCTACGTGCTGATGTTCGTGCTCCTCACGATGATGGTGCGCCGCACACGCTACGTGAACGTGGTGCCCCGCAAAGCAACGGCGTAAAACCGAACAGAAATGACAAGGGGGGACGGTTCAGGTCCCCCCTTCTTGACCGCATTTCGGAAACGCGGTATAATCACCCCAAAGGGCTGCCGTAGCGGCCCGTTGGGGGTGATCGTATGAATACCGGCAACAACTATTCCGTATCCGCCTCGGCGTTCGGCCTGCTTGACACCACGAAGAAGGTGCAGGCCGTTCTTTGGGGCGTTTTTTTGATCTATGCATGGGGTGTGGTCATCACGCTGTTTCAGCGTGCGGACTTCGGGGAGTGCAGCGTGCTGGACGGCGCCTTCAACTGGACGATGAAGCAGCAGTACCGGGATATGGTCGGCATTATGCTTGTAGGGTTTGCGGCAGGGATCATGACGATCGTCGTGTACGTCGTCGGAGGCCTGTTGTCGCTTGTGTTCAGCATCTCGGAGATGAGTGCGATCCATGCGGCTTCGAAGCAGGTCGGCGCATTTTACAAGGCGTCCCTGCTGCTGCGCGTGGATGTCGCGCTGAAGATGCTCCTGCTGGCCATGGGCCCGGACTTCTGGTCCGAGTACGGCCGGTGGATGCATCTTGTGTGGTTTGCGAGCATTTTCCAAATGATCGCCAATATCCTGATCGTGCTGCATGTGCGCGAGGTGTGCAAAGAGGCGGAGACACCGTTTGACGGCCGGCTCGGCTGTGTCGCAGTGGCGATCCACGCTATGGCCTGCCTCATGACGCTGATCGCGCAGTGGGTCGTGCTCCCGCTGACGCTCGTGTTCGCGGTGGCGATCCTGATGGCGATCTACTACGGCCGCGCCCGCGAGGCGATGAACGCTGCGAAAAATGCGCTGCGCGCGAAGGAGCGGGAGGCGAAGGAGCAGGCGCTCGCCGAGGTGGCGGAGAAGAGGAGCGAATGAGATTCTATATATCGGACTTGCATTTTTTTCATAACAGTTTGAACACGATGATGGACAAGCGCGGGTTCGCGGACGCGGAGAGCATGAACGAGTACATGATCGAGCGGTGGAACGCGCGCGTCAAGAAGAAGGACGAGGTCGTCATCTTAGGGGATTTTTCACTCGGAACGCCCGAGCAGACGACGGAGGTATTGCGGCGGCTGCAGGGGAAGAAGTTCCTGATCGCGGGAAACCACGACCGTTTTGCGCAGAGCAGCCGGTTTGACACGAGTCTGTTCGGCTGGATCCACGCGTACAAGGAGATGAGCGACAACTGCCGCAAGGTCATTTTGTGCCACTATCCGGTGATGTGCTACAACGGGCAGTACCGCGTGAACGGCGAGGGCGCCGCGAGGACGTACATGCTTTACGGTCACGTCCACAACACGTACGACGCGGAGCTCATGAAGCGGTTTGTGGCGGAGACGCGCGCCTGCACGCGGACGGTCCGCGGGGAGAGTGAGCCGTCGCACATTCCGTGTGAGATGATCAACTGTTTTTGCATGCGCTCGGACTACACGCCGCTCACGCTCGACGAGTGGATCGAGTTGGAAAATGCGGAATAAACCGTCGGGGAAGGGGAACGCCGGATTTGCGCGTTTCCCTTTACTTTTCGGGGCGTTTGGAGTATGATAAAGAGTAGTTTTTCTGTGTGTCGGGGGGCGTAAATCAATACACACGGGGTATCATAATGACGCAGACGAAACGCGACAAAACGAAGAAGCAGCAGGCGCGGCGTGAGCGTCGCGCGCTTCGAAGGTACAAGATCGCCTTTGCCTTCTTCCGGTTTATCATGACGCCGTTCGTGCGGCTGAAGTTCCGATTCCGCTATGACAGCCTGAAGAAGATCAAGGGACCGTACCTTCTGCTCGCGAACCACAACATGGAGATGGACCCGATCCTGATGGGGATTGCGGCCAAGCGGCAGCTGTTCTTCGTCGCGAGCGAGCACATCGCCCGCAAGGGGTTCGGCACCTGGTTTTTGATGCGATATTTCCACCCGATCCTGCACCGCAAGGGCAAGGACGGCGCCAGGTCGGTGATGAACATACTGAAGACTCTCCGAGGCGGCAGCAGCGTCATGCTGTTCCCGGAGGGCAACCGCTCCTTCGACGGCGTGACGTGTCCGATCCCGGAGGCCACGGGGAAAATGGCGAAACACGCCGGGGTTCCCGTGATCACCTACCGGATGGAGGGCGGATATCTGTCGCAGCCGCGGTTTTCGACGACGCTCCGAAGAGGGCGTGTGACCGGCAAGCTCATCCGCGTGTACAGCCCGGAGGAGCTGAAGGCGATGAGCGACAGCGAGGTCAACGAGACATTCGCGCGCGACCTGTACGAGGACGCGTACGAGGCGCAGGAGCGCGAGCGGATCGCGTTCAAGGGCAAGCGTCTGGCGAAGGGGATTGAGAGCACGCTGTACCGGTGCCCGCAATGCGGAGCCTTCGGGACTCTCACAAGCGATAACAAGACGCTTCGCTGTACCTGCGGGTACGAGGCGGCGTACGATGTGTACGGATACCTCGGCGAGCACTCCATGAGAGATCTGTGCAAGCAGCAGCGGGAGGCGCTGCGGCAGCGGCTTGATGATACCGGCAGCGACGCCGGCGAGATCTTCCGCGACCGCGTGACGGTCCGCCGCATCGGCGAGGACCACAAGGTGCTC
>JAFZMO010000120.1 GCA_017551165.1 Lachnospiraceae bacterium | reverse complement strand
GTCATAGTAATTGTCATGCGTCCACGCGTGGATCTGCACTTCCATGCCGGCATCCACAAGCTCCTTCAGCTGCGGTCCGGTTGTCTCGTTGATACGGTTGCCGACCACGAACCATGTCGCCTTGCCATTGTACTTCTTCAACACCTCCAGGAACATCGGTGTGAGCTTGGAGTACGGTCCGTCGTCAAATGTGAACGCGATCCGTTTTCTTCCGTCATCCGGCGTCGGTGTCGGCGTTCCCGTCGGCCCGTCAGGCGTCGGTGTCGGTGTCGGCGTCGAGGTCATCGTGGGCGTCGGCGTCTCTGCCGGCGTCGGACTCGGCGTCGGTGTCGGCGTAGCTGTCGGCTCCGGCGACACGGTGGGCGTCGGGATCGGTGTCGGCGACTTGTCATCGTCGTTTCCGCCCGAGGAATACATGCTGTACGAAACGGCACATACCAGTCCGATCAGCAGGATTCCCACAAACGTCAGGAATATCTTCTTGTTGCGCTCCACGCGCTTAATATACTCGCGTTGTTCTTTGGTCAATTTTCTGTTTCCGCTTTTCCCGGAACGCTGCGTAGTCATGTCTGTCTCCTCTCCCTCTTCGGAAAATACTTGCATTTTCCGAGCGTATGCGCTATAATGCACGCAGACATGCAGATATAGTACATCGGTAGTATATCAGCTTCCCAAGCTGAGGAGGCGGGTTCGATTCCCGTTATCTGCTCTTCTCAATGCCTTCCTTGCGGGGAAGGCATTTTTGCACCTGCACATACATAAATAACTATACTGCAAAAGCACCTTCTTTTCAATATTTTTTTAACTTATCATTTACTTTTTTCGTGTCTGCCGTTATAATAATGAAGACGCTGATCATGCCTTCCGGCTCTTCGGCGGCAACCCGCAAACTATCGTTTCGGAGGTCTGTATGGGCGAGTATTCCACATCCACAGGGTCGTCTGCAGGCGAGAACGGGATCAAGCGGATCCCGATGAATTCCGTCTGGACGGCTGTTGAAAACTGTATGGCGAAGAAAGACTACGCGACGGCGAAGGCAGTGCTTGCCGAGGCCGGACGCGAGGCTGCATCCTACGGCGACCTGTCCGGTCAGCTGCAGGTTCTGCACGAGCGCATAGCCCTCACCCGTCGGCTCGGTGAATTCAAAGAGTGCGACAGTTTATGCAACCGCGCGCAGGAAGTGCTGACACAGCTGAACATGCAGTCCACTCCCGCTGCCGCCAAGATCTACATCAACATTGCCGACACGCTGATCCTCGAAGAGCGTTACCGCGATGCCATCCGTTTCCTTGAGCCCGCCTGTGCGATCCTCAAGGGACACGAGGAGACATCCAAGAGCCCCGCTCTCGCAGGCGCCTGCAACAGTTTGGGACTTGCGCTCACCGCGATCGGTGAGTACGAGGCAGCTTCGAAGCAGTACGAAGAGGCGCTCGCCGTTCTCCTCGCCAATCCGGCAAGCATTCTTGACACCGCGACAACGCATGTCAACCTTGCTCACCTGATCAGCGTATGGACGAACGATGAGGAGGAGGTCAACTCGAACCTGATCACGGCGTTCAAGCTCCTCGACAGCAAGGATCTCGCACACGACTACCGCTACGCGGACACCTGCTTAAGCTGTGCGGAAAGTTTTGAGTACTTCGGTTTCTTCCTCTACAAAAATCAACTGCGGAAGCGCGCCGCCGATGTGTACGGTGAGAACGAATAAGATTTGACGGGCAAACCGCTTTAATGTGGTTTGCCCTTTTTTTCACAATCCAAGCGAGGAGGTTCTTCCCCCATGAAGATCAAATTAGACCATGTAACCAAGCGGTTCCCGAACCGCAACAAGAAGATCCACGAGGACGTCATCGCCGTCAACGATTTTACGTTTGATATCCCCGACGGCAAGCTGATCGGCCTCCTCG
>JAFZMO010000119.1 GCA_017551165.1 Lachnospiraceae bacterium | reverse complement strand
TTACCGCCTCATTTTGATACTTCCAGTATACCACAAAAAGTGCCGAAAAGCCAGTATTTATGCGGCTTTCCGACACTTTTACACTCCTATAAAAACACATGTCCGAGGCGGTTACGCCTCGGACTTTGTCTTCACTCTGAGCCGTGAGGTACGAGTAAGATCGTACTTCACGGCGTTTCTTTTTGTCAGTCGAACGGAACAAACTCGGGCTTGCCGCCGCGGAAGATCGTGTATTCGGTGAAGCCGGCTGCGCGTGCGAATTCCTCGCCGCGGGCAAGGCCGTCGCCGATGTAGCCGGGGCGGTGTGCATCGGAGCCGAAGGTGATCATGCGGCCGCCGAGCTCACGGTATCGGCGGATGTACTTGAGGGAAGGGTTCGGCTCCGCAAGGCCGCGAGCAAGAGATTTGACGTTGATCTCCAGTGCGATGTCGCGGCGCACGAGCGTCTCCAGCGTCGCCTCCACGAGAGCGTCGTAGCGGCGCGGCGCGATGCGGCGGTTGGCCGGCACGTAGCGCAGCGCGTAGTCGAGATGCGCACAGGAGTGGAAACAGGAGTACATCTCCATGTTGAAGAGCTCCGCCTCAAAGTAAGCGAGAAGGCCGTCGATGGCGCCGTATTTCTTCCAGTAGGAGCGCTCGTACGGATCCTCGTAGCGCACGATGTGCGTGGAGCCGAGCACGAAGTCGAACGGGTAGCTCGCCACAAGGTCGTCGTAGGCCTTGCGGATCCCCTCGTGCCGGTCCGGCTCATTGCGAAGCCCGAGCTCGACGCCGATCAGGATCTCGAGGCGTCCCTGCCATTCGTCGCGAAGCGCCTGCAGCGTGCGGAAGTAGTCGAAGACATCGAACACGAAGCTCTGCGGCTCCCCGGGGAAGCACAGATCCATGTGGTCGGTGATGCAGATCGTCTTGAGACCGCGCTCATAAGCGGCCTTGGCCATCAGCGCGGGTGCGGACGTACCGTCGTGCGGAGCGTCCGTGGAGTACTGCGAATGCGTGTGTAAGTCTGCAAGGATCATGTTACTGACCGTCCTTTACAAGTAGTTCTGCGTGCTCTCCCGGAGTCGCGACGAGAGAGTAGTTGGTGTAGTATACGACAAATCCGGGCTTCGCGCCGGCCGGCTTCTTCACGTGCTTTTTCTGTACGTAGTCAACCTCGACCTTCTGCGATGCGCGGTTCTTTGAGTAGTAGGCTGCGAGCGAGCCGGCGAGCTCAAACACCTCATCCGGAACCTCAGCTGCGTTTGTGTGGATCAGAACGTGCGAGCCGGGAACGCCCTTGGCGTGGAACCACCAGTCCCCGCCCGACGCAAAATGATGCGTGAGCTCCTCGTTCTGATAATTGTTCTTGCCGATGTATATGTCAAACCCGTCCGGCGTGCGGTAGTGGTACGGGCGGCTTGTCAGGCGACGGGAACGCTTGTCCTGCGAGGAGCGGTGGAACTTGAGGTACCCGCAGTCGGTGAGCTCGCGGCGGATGTCCGCGAGATCGGCCTCGTCCTTCGCGTACTCCAAAGACTCGCGCACGGACTCCAGGTGCGCCAGCTCCTCGCGGCTCTGCTCAATGTGGGAGGCGAGCGCCTCGCCGGTCCGCTTCAGCTTGGAGTAGCGCTCGTAGTAGCGCTTGGCGTTGTCCATCGCGGAGAGCGTCGGATCCAGCGGGATCGTGATCTCCGTGTTGTCGTAGTAGTTGGTGCAGGAAAATGACTCCGCCCCCGGAACGGCGATGTATCCGTATGTCGTCAGCAGCTCGCCGTAGATGCGGAAGCGGTCCTTCTTCTCGGTGTCCGCATATTGCTTCTCCTGCAGGTCGAGTTTCTTGGCGACGCGCTCCACGGCGGTCTGCACACTGCGGCGCAGCTCCGCGGACTTGGCGCGGATGCGTGTGGACGCCTCCTTCGCCTCATAGTAGAAGAGCAGAAGCTCGCTCATCGAATCAAACGAGCGTGACTCGTACTCCGGGTAATCCGAGTATACCGTGAGCGGCACTGCGGCAAATTCGACCGGCACGCCGTCCTTCAGGATACAAGTCGGCACGAACGAGCCGTTTGCAACAGTGTCGCGAAGCCATGCGAGGGATCCCGCGAGAAGTGCGGCAGTATCGTCGGTGAGCTCCGCGGTATCGGTGATCCCGTCGAGCCCTGCGCGGTGCAGCAGCTCGTTGGCGAGGACCGGGCTGATGCCGGTCGCGGTCGTGTAGACGGCGCGGCGTATATCGCCTGCTGTTGCGCGGATGGCTGCGGTGATCGCTTCGACCGGATCGGTCAGGAGCGAGAGCTTGTCGGCGGTCTTCGGGATGAAGTACGCGCGGCCCGGAAGAACCTCGCGGACCGAGCTGACCATCGCGGAGACGCGCTTGATGCTGTCGATGACCGTGTTCTCGTCGTCGCAGAAAATGATGTTCGAATGCTTGCCCATCAGTTCGACGATCAGGTGCTTGACACGCGTGTCGCCCATCTCATCGAGGTGCTCGATGCGGAGCCGGATGATGCGCTCAAGCTCCGGCTGCTCCACCGAAAGGATCCGCGCGCTGTTTAAGTGCTTGCGAAGCAGCATGCAGAAGTTCGGCGCCGTGAGCGGCGACTGGCGGTTGTCCGGGATCAGGCACGCGAGCGGCAGCGAGGCGCTCGCCGAGAGATGAAGCCGGTAGGTGTCATAGTTTTTTATCGTAAGCAGGAGCTCGTCGGGCTCGGGCTGTGCGATCTTGGTGATGCGCCCGCCGACCAGCGACTGCTGCCATTCGTGAACGAGGCAGGAAACGGTAATTCCGTCCAGAGCCATAGTATTTTCCTCCGAAAAATAAGTGCGTTACGCTATGGAGTATACCACAATTTGTTTGACATTACTACGGGAAAAACATATAATGGATATGATTGATATCATGAAAACGGCGCTTGCGCAGCGGGGAGAAAAACAGCCGTTGCCGGGGGGAGCGCCATGGGAGAATGCAAGGCTATGATTAACAAATTGGAACGCAAATTCGGGCGGTACGCGATCCGCGGATTGATGAAGTACGTGATGCTCATGTACGCACTCGGACTTGTGATTTATATTGTCAGCCCGAAGTTTTACGAAGTGTGGCTGTCGCTGGATGTCGCGAAGACATTTCTTCATTTTCAGCTGTGGCGGCTTGTGACGTTCTTGATCCAGCCGATCGAGTACAACTACATTTTCTTCACGCTGATCACGATGTATCTGTACTATTTCATCGGAAATATGCTCGAGATGAAGTGGGGAAGCTTCCGCTTCAATCTGTTTTATTTTGCGGGCGTGATCTTCAACATCCTGTTGTGCATCGGCATCTACCTGGTGTTCCTGCTGACGATGGGCAAGGGATACTCGATCAACGTCGGACTCGAATACATCAACCTCGCCATGTTTTTCGCGTTTGCCGTGGAGTTTGGGGATGTGCAGCTGTTGTTGTTCTTCCTCGTGCCGGTCAAGATCAAGTACCTGGCGGTGGGCCTCGGCGCGATCTACGCGTATGAGTTCATCAGCGTGCTGATCAAGTACGGCTTCCAGGCGTTCCTGATCAGTGTCCTGCCGTTCGTGGTCGGTATCCTGAACTTCGTGATCTTCTGGTTCGCCACGAGGAAGGAGAGGAACATGCGGCGCCGCACCGTCGGCGATATGCGCAGACGGCATGTGTACATGCAGGGCGTGTCGGCCGGCGAGAAGGCAGGCAGCGTGGTCAATCAGGCGGGCGGACGCAAGGTCATCACCAAGCATCGCTGCGTGGTGTGCGGCCGGACGGAGCTTGACGACGATATGCTGGAGTTTCGGTTCTGCTCGAAGTGCGAGGGCAATTACGAGTACTGTATGGACCATCTCTACACGCACACCCATGTGGTGCGCGAGAAAACCGGTGCGGATCAGCCGGTGGGAGCAGGAGACGAAAAGGATTTATGAGTGTAAAAAGCATTGAGCACAGACTGTGCAGCGCATTTTACGATATGGCGTGGCTGAACCTTTCGGCCGGCATTGAGAGCCTGGCGGACGCGGGCAGCGCGGACGACGCGCAGGGGCTGTCGAAGGCGAGCCGGGAGCGCTTCTTAGAGAACGGAAGAAGGTTCGCGGCGGCGCTTCGGGACGGTGACACCGAGGGCACCAAGGCGGTGACGGAGGAGTTGCTTGCGGAGAGAAAGAATCTTGCGGATATCACCGAGGAGCTGACGAGACACCGCGAGAACTGCAAGCTTCTGTGCAATGTATTGCATAGACGCATCGCCGGTGAGCAGACCGTGGTTCCCGTGAACGTGGACGACGAGGTTCGCGAGCTGCTCGGCAAGCTGTTTGCGAGCGAGGATCCGATGATTACGAATCTGCGGATCCGCTCGATGGTGGCGGCATTTCCCGCGCGTATCACAAGAGCGCGGTTTTACGATCGGATCGCAGGGTATCTCTCCCTGTACAACGGACAGGAGGACGGCGAAGGACTCGACGCCTTCTGCTACCGGCTTCGCAGCGCGGCGGGAATCCGCGGCGAGGCGGAAACCGCATCGGAGACGATCACGGCGTACGCGGATGAAGTACTGAAGCCGGCGCAGGCAGCGGTCCTTGCGGAAACCTCGGAGGACGACGAGGAGCTTGTGGAGCTTCTGAAGAAACGGATCGAGCAGATCGATGAGATGATCGGTCAGCAGGAGAGCGTGGTGCGGTGCATCAATCCGATGGCGGCGTTGGGACTGTTGAGCGATATGGGAAGAGACCTGCGTGCGGAGTCCTCGGTTGCCGGGGATCTTGCGGAGGCGGTGACGCTGCAGCTTACGTACGCGGACAGCGAGCCGGACGATGCGGAGGCGTACGAGCGTGCCTGTGAGCGCGCACACGCCGCGATGGAACAGTATTTTGAGCCGCTCTCGGTGCTCATGGAGACCGAGACAGGGCGGCTTCAGGCGGAGATCGACCGCATGGACGACGAGACGGCGACGGCGTATGTGCCCGTGATGAAGGCGGCGCGCCTGATGTCGACGTCCGCGTTTGCACCGCTCGGCGATGAGCAGCCCTCGGAGCCGGCGACACCGGAGCGCGTGGAAGCATGCCGCGATGCGATCGTAAAGGAGCTGGAGGCGCGGTTTGAGGGACAGCCGAAGGCGATGGTACGGGAGATCATGGCGTCGGTGCTTGCGGAACTGCCCGTGTGGTTTGAGAGCCGCACCGAGGTGATGGAATATATGTTGCAGTCGCTGCGCGGCTGCCGCACGGACGGCGAGAGACGATTTGCCATCCGGTTGTTGCGGGAAGGTTTGTGATAGGGAGGTTGCATGCTCAGACTCAGCAAACAGGTGAGGACGATCCCCGAGGAGGCAGGAGACCTCGGCGTCATGATTCGCGCGGTGCGTAAGAGCAAGGGCGGCGAAGGTCTGTATTGCGTCATGCGCTCGGAGGCGACCAACGGTCTCATGGAGATCGCGCCTTTGATCTATGCGCGTCTGGAGGCAAAGCAACACGATATCGATGTGTTCGGTCTTGCGAAGACCAAGAGCAATGCGATGGAACTGGTCCGGATACTGGTGGACGAGATGGCGAAGAGCGGAAAGCTCGGGTGACAGGAGGCAGGAATGGGTGTCGTTTGGTTGATTTTGAAGATCATCGGAATCACAATACTGTGCATCCTCGGTCTTGTGCTTCTGATCCTCGCGCTCGTGTTGTTCGTGCCGATCCGATACCGGCTTACGGGAAACATCAAGTCGAAGGAAGATCATCACGCCACGGTGTGCGTGCATTGGCTGCTGCATCTGATCGATGTTCGCATCATCGATGACTCGGATGCAAAGACCGTTTCCAAACGAATACGGATCCTCGGTCTCTTCGGCCGAAAATGGGACTCGGTGGTCTTCCCGAAGCCCAAGGACGAGGATGAAGAGAATGAGCAATCCGATGAGGTGATCGCGGAGAGCACGGACAGCGAGGAATCTTCGGAAAATGTCACTCCGGCAGCGGCGGAGAGCGTGAGCACCGGAGCACAGACGGTTGTGACGCCGGACAAGAAAGACAAGAGTAAAAACAAGAAGAAGGCCGAGGACAAACCCAAGGCGGAAGATAAACCGAAGGACGAAGAGAAACCGAAGGACGAAGAGAAGCCCAAGGCGGAAGAGAAGCCGAAGGACGAGAACCCCAAGACGGAAGATGATCCGAAGGCGGAGGGCAAGCCCGAGGAAGATGCGGCCGAGGCGACATCGGACGGCGAAGCAACCGAGATCGGTGAGGAAGCCGACAAGCCGAAGAAGCGGTCGATCGGCGAGCGCATCGAGGATCTGAAGGAGACCGTGAGCTGCGTGCTCGAGCTGTTCTCCAGGCGAAAGGATCTGGCGAAGCAGTATTTGACGAAGAAGAGCACGAAGGCGGCGATCGCCAAGCTGTGGAAGACAGTGAAGTGGCTTCTTAAGCATATTGCGCCGAGGCGCTGTCACGCGGAGGTCGAGTTCGGATTGAAGGATCCGGAGCTGACCGGCAAGGCGTTCACGGCAGCGGCGTCGCTGTATCCGTGGTACGGCGGGCACATCGATGTGTATCCGTACTTTGAAGGTGAGAAGATCGAGGGAGAGGGCGATGTCCGCGGCAGGATCCGCCTGTTCGGAATCGTGATCCGGGGACTCAGCATCCTGTTTGACAAGAATATCAAGAAGGTCCGCAAGGAATTTACGATGGTCAAGGATACGATGACCTCGACGCCGGCGGAGATCAAGAAGATCATAAAAAAAGAAGAGGCAGCCTGAAGGCGCAGAAAAGGAGAGACGGTATGGCAGATGTGAATTTCAAGGAAACAGTACAGAATCTTTTGAGCGGTATGGAGGGCTTTGTCTCCACGAAGAGTGTGGTCGGTGATGCGCGTACCTTGGAGGACGGAACCGTGATCATCCCCCTTGTGGATGTCGCTTTCGCGGTAGGCGCAGGTGCATTTAACAAGGAGTCGAAGAACCGTGCGACCGGCGCGATGGGCGGAAAGATGTCCCCCAGCGCGGTGTTGATCATCCGCGACGGCAACACGCGTCTGATCACGATCAAGGATCAGGATACGATGTCCCGCATCTTCGAGATGCTGCCGGATGTCGCTGAGCGTGTCAAGGGCATGATCGGCAAGAAAAAGAAGGACAACGAGGTGTCCGACGAGACGATCAACGAGATCGCCGATGAGCTTCTGAAGGACGGAGAAAAAGAGGAAAAATAAGCTCCAAAATTCGTGAAAAATGTTCTTGCATTTTCCGAACAAGTTTGATAATATACTAATGTTCGGTTTTTGAAGACTTATTTCAAAGGAGGTGCGATATCATGGCTAAGTGTGATATTTGTGATAAAGGCGCTTTGTTCGGAAGACAGATCAGCATTACGAGAAGTCAGGTTTCCGGACGTGCCAACAGAATGTGGAAGTCGAATGTGAAGTCGGTTCATGTTAAGGTGAACGGCTGCTCCAAGAAGATGCATGTATGTACCGCTTGCCTCAAGGCAGGTGTCGTTGAGCGTGCATAACGAACACAAGGAACATGAAAGAGTCCGATAAAACGATTCGCTGAGTCGTCTTATCGGACTCTTTTGCATTGTGTAAGCACGGCTTGCATTTTCCGAGGGAGTGTACTATAATAAGCGGGGATTTGTGAGGCTGGGTTTTCACGGATCCTACTATTTGCCTGCGGGGTGCAGGGGAGCGCTGCGCGGGCGGAGAAAGAGGTGTTACATATGGACGGTAATCTGGAAACCAAGTATGGGGATGTTTATATTGATCTTGATGTGATCGCTCAGTACGCGGGTTCGGCTGCCATCGAGAACTTCGGTGTGGTCGGAATGTCCGCCGTGAGCATGAAGGACGGTCTCGCGAAGCTTCTGCGCCGCGAGAGTTTGAGCCATGGCGTGCAGGTACAGATCGACGGCAACAAGCTTTCCATCGATCTGCATATCATCGTGTCCTACGGCATCAGTGTGGCGACAGTCTGCCAGAATCTGTGTGAGACGGTTAAGTACCGCGTGGAGGAATTCTCCGGTCTTACCGTAGAAAAAATAAATGTCTATGTCGACGGAGTCCGTGTGATCGACTGATGACCAGCCTCACGCCGGAAGACCATGGCCGGCGTATGTCATAACTGTGACGGAGGCAGAAGGAGGAACGTAAAGTGGCGTTGTTGACGGTGGATGCCGCACTCCTGCGTAAGATGTTTCTCGCGGGTGCGAAGAATCTGGAATCCAAGAAAGAGATCATTAACGAATTGAATGTGTTCCCTGTGCCGGACGGTGATACCGGTACCAACATGACGCTGACGATCCTGTCGGCGGTCCGTGAGGTCAACCAGGTACAGGACAAATCGATGAAGGCGCTTTCCAAGGCGATGTCCTCGGGCTCTCTGAAGGGCGCGAGAGGTAACTCCGGCGTTATCCTTTCCCAGTTGCTCCGCGGTTTTTCCAAGGTGGTAGGCAACTACGATGAGATCACGATCCCGGTAGCTGCGGAGAGTTTTGCGAAGGCTGTCGATACGGCGTACAACGCGGTTATGAAGCCGAAGGAAGGTACGATCCTCACGGTTGCCCGCGCAGGCGCTGAGCGCGCTGCGGAGCTTGTCGGCGTGAGCCCGGATTTTGAGGATTTCCTCACGCAGATCGTACAGCGGATGCAGGAAGCATTGGATTACACACCGGAGCTTCTTCCGGTGCTCAAGGAAGCCGGCGTTGTCGATTCGGGCGGACAGGGTCTTCTCGAGGCGATGCGCGGTGCTCTCGACTGCATGCTCGGCAAGGAGGTCGACACCGACTTCGAGACGAGCGCGGAGACGAAGGAGTCCAGGGGCGGACGAGGTGCCGCATCCAACGATATCTCCACCGCGGACATCAAGTTCGGCTACTGCACGGAGTTCATCATTTTGCTCGAGAGAGCGTTCACGATGGCGGATGAGGCGGCGTTCAAGGCGTATCTTTCCTCCATCGGCGACTCGCTTGTCTGCGTTGCGGACGAGGATGTCGTCAAGGTTCACGTGCATACGAACGATCCCGGTCTGGCGATCCAGAAGGCACTCACGTTCGGTCAGCTGACCAGCATGAAGATCGACAACATGCGCGAGGAGCACAACGAGCGCGTGATCATGAGCGAGACGAAGGAAGAGCCTGCGAAGGACGAGCCCCGCAAGACCTACGGCTTTGTGGCGGTATCGGTCGGCGAGGGTATGAACGCCATCTTCAAGGAGCTCGGCGTTGACCACATCATCGAGGGCGGTCAGACGATGAACCCCAGCACGGAGGACATCATCACCGCAGTGAACAAGGTCAATGCGGACAACGTGTTCGTTCTTCCCAACAACAAGAATATCATTCTTGCCGCAGAGCAGGCGAAGAGCCTTGTGAAGGACAAGAACATTATCGTAATCCCGACCAAGACGGTGCCGCAGGGCATCAGCGCAGTGATCGCGTTCAACCCGGAGGCAGCGGCAGACGAGAACGCCGAAGCCATGAAGGAAGCGCTCGGCTATGTCAAGAGCGGTCAGGTAACGTACGCTGTGCGTGACACGAGCTTCGAGGGTCGCGAGATCCACGAGTCGGATATCATGGGTATCTCCGACAAGGGGATCGTAGCGGTCGGACCGAGTGTTTCGGATACCGCACTGGAGATGATCGAGACGATGGTCGACGAGGATTCGGGTCTTCTGAGTATCTACTACGGCAGCGACATGAAGGAGGAGGACGCGCAGGAACTTGCGGACCGTTTCTCCGAGAAATTCCCGCTGATCGATGTGGAGATCCACTACGGCGGACAGCCGATCTACTACTACGTGGTTTCGGTGGAATAAGAGGTATACGTCCCCTCGCGAGTGAGCTTTGCTCGCGAGGGGCTTTTGCTTTAGGAGAACATCCATGAAATGGAGTGAACCGATAACGAAGCTGAAGGGCATCGGTCCCAAGAGCGCAGAGGCGTATCACCGCCTGCGGATTGAGACCGTCGGGGATTTGTTGTCTTATTTTCCGAAGAAATACGACACGTTTGAGGCGGAACAGCCGATCGAGTCGCTTCGCGAGGGGCGCCTGGTGACGGTCCTCGGAACGTTCACGGGCACACCGCGCCTGATCTCGACCGCGCGCGGATCTCTGCTCACGTGCTCGTTCCGCGATGCAACAGGGCAGATCCTCGTAAAATGGTTCAACCAGCCTTTCCTTCGCAAGCAGCTTGTGCAGGCGAAGTATGTGCTCCTGCGGGGCAAGGTGACGCGCGACCGAAAGTCTCTTTGCATCCTGCAGCCGGAGATCTACACGCCCGAGCGCTATCGGGAAATGATGAAGACGCTCCGGCCGGTGTACGGGCTGACCGCGGGGCTTTCGAAGAGCGCGATCGCGAAGGAGGTCGCCGAGGCGCTGCGGGAGTGTGAGATCACGGATCCGATGCCTGCCGCGATGCGGCGGGAGCTCGGGCTGTGGAGCCTGCGCGACGCGTATGAGGAAGTGCATTTTCCGAAGAGCGAGGAGACGACGAAGGATGCGATCCGCCGTCTCGCGTTCGACGAATTCTTTGATTTTCTGATCGGGATCCGGAGCTTAAAGGAGCAGACCGAGACGATCCCGAACCGGTTCCCGGCAACGACGACAAACAACGCGCGGGCGATCCGGGATTCGCTTTCCTACAGCCTGACCGGCGCGCAGGAGCGATGCTTTGCGGAGATCGCCGCGGACCTTGCGGGCAACAGCCCGATGCAGCGCTTGCTGCAGGGCGACGTCGGCTCGGGCAAGACCGTGGTCGCGGAGCTTGCGCTTGCGACGATCGTCGAGGCGGGGTATCAGGGGTGCCTGATGGTCCCGACCGAGGTGCTCGCGAAGCAGCATTTTGCGGAGCTCACGAGACGCCTTGCACCGCTCGGGATCACCGTGGGACTTCTGACCGGCTCGATGAGCGCGGCGGAGAAGCGCGATGCGAGAGAGCGCCTGTCGCTCGGAATGACGCAGGTTTTGGTCGGCACGCACGCTCTGTTCCAGCAGTCGGTGGAGTTTAAAAATCTCGGGCTTGTCATCGTCGATGAGCAGCATCGCTTCGGCGTGGAGCAGCGCGGCCGCCTGACGGACAAGGGCATGACACCGCACGTTCTTCTGATGAGCGCGACGCCGATCCCGCGGACGCTCGCGATGATGCTGTACGCGGACCTCGACCTCTCGCTGTTGGATGAGATGCCGGGCAACCGCCTGCGGATCCGCACTGCGGTCGTGGATGCGGGCTACCGGCCGAAGGCGTACAAGTTCCTTGCGGACCACATCCGCGCGGGCGAGCAGTGCTACGTCATCTGCCCGCTGATCGAGGAGAGCGACGGTCTCGAGGCGAACAACGTCGCCGACTACGCCGAAGTGCTGAAGGAGGAGATTCCCGACGCACGCATCGGGATCCTGCACGGCCGCATGAGTGCCTCGGCGAAAAATGAGGTGATGGAAGCGTTCGCAGCAGGCGAGTACGATATTCTGGTGAGCACCACGGTCATCGAGGTCGGCATCGATGTCGCCAACGCGACCGTGATCATGATCGAGGACGCCGAGAGGTTCGGCCTGGCGACGTTACATCAGCTGCGCGGACGCGTGGGACGAGGCGCGAAGCAGTCGTACTGCATCCTGGTGCAGGGCAGCGATTCGGACGAGGCGAAGGAGCGCCTCACGGTGCTGCAGACGGCGACGGACGGCTTCGCGATCGCGGAGAAAGACCTCTCCATGCGAGGCCCCGGTGACTTCTTCGGGATCCGTCAGAGCGGGGAAAATGTGTTCAAGCTTGCCGATCCGATCCGCGACGCGGAAGTGCTCGCACTCGCAAAGAAGACGGTCGACGGACTCACGGAGGAACAGTACCGCAAGGCCGTGAAGCTTAGGGTTGCGGATACGGAAGGAAATGTGGTATACTGATAAGACGAACGGTTAGCGTCCCCGAAGGGGACGTGTTGGGAGGAGAACATGCTGGGCCTGCTGTTTATCAGTCTGAATATCTTTACGGGTTTCGTGATCTGCACGCTGTGCATCCCGAGGCTTGCTTCTTTTACCCGGAGAACATACCAGGGGGCGAAGATCTCCCTCAACTCCGGACTTCTGTTGCTCCCGCTGTGGTACATCACGGGCGCATTTATCATGACCTGGGCAACCTATATCACGGCTTACGTGGCGATGCTGTGCGGTTCTGCGAAACCGCTTCTCACGGCGGATGCCATCGTAATGCCGTTTTTTGCCGTGATCGACTGTATCGGCGTGTATGTGCTGGCTCGCCGCAGGGCGCTTGTGCGCTACGCGATCAGCGTCCGCCGGCAGAACACCATGGACTGGGTGTTCGCGGCGCTTGCGTTTGTGTTTGCCATGTTCCTCATGTTCTGGACGTTCTCGTATCAGAACGGAGAGTACCGTGTCGGCATCTCGGTGTTCAGCGATTTTGCGCCGCACCTGGGTATGATCCGGTCCTTCTCGAAGGGGAACAATTTTCCGACGACGTACTCGCATTTTGCGGGTGAAGATATCAAGTATCACTTCATGTTCCAGTTCATGGTCGGCAACCTGGAGCTTCTGGGCATGCGCCTCGACTGGGCGTTCAACCTGCCCAGCGCGCTCTGCTTCGCCGGTGCGTTCTGCCTGCTGTACGTGCTCGCCGTGAAGCTGACGGGCAAGAAGGCGGTCGGCTGGGTCGCAGCTGCGCTGTTCGCGTTCCGAAGCAGCGACGCTGTGTTCGATTTTATGTCCAAACCTACGGAGGCGGGGATCCGAAAGCTGTTCCCCGACCTGTTGAAAGACACACCCTGGTATATAATCCAGGGGGATCCGGACAAGCTTTCAGAGGTGACCTGGGATGCGTTGAAGGCCAACGAGGGGTTTGTGGGAACTACGACCCATGAGGATTGGGGCCTGTGGAATCTCAACGTGTATTGTAACCAGCGGCATCTGGCCATCGGCCTGTGCGCGCTGTTGTGTCTTGTCATTTTCCTGCTCCCGACACTGTTCGCGGCGGTGAAACGCGTGCGCAAGTGTGTCGTGGACTTGGAGGCAAAGCTTACGGAAAATGATCCCGACTTCAAGCTCTACAGAATCGAGCGCATGGCGTACGCCGTCCGCTACGGGCTGGGGACGAAGGAGGGGTGGCTGCCGCGAAGCTGGTCGATGCCGATCTTTTTGGGCATCATGCTCGGTCTGTGCAGTTTCTTCAACGGCGCGTGCGTTATCGGCTGTCTGTGCGTGCTGTTTTTGCTGGCGATCGCGTCCGACCATCGGCTGGAGTACGCGCTCACGGCCGGCATCACGGTCCTTCTGACGGAGTGCGCGACGAAGTTCTTCATCAACGGTTCGGTTGTCACGCCGAAGTATTATTACGGCTTCCTCGCGGACATAAGAACATTTTTCGGCGTGGGAGAATACATCATGACGCTGTGCGGCATCCTGCCGTTTGTGCTGCTCGCCGCATTCGTGCTCGCGGACGGCACCCGCAAATGGATCTGGGTGTCCTTCACGGCACCGTTCATCCTGGCGTTCACAACGTCGCTCACGATCGATATCACGGTCAACCACAAGTACATCATGATGAGCCTGATGCTCCTTGCGATCCCTGCGGCACACTTCCTGGTGTGGCTGTGGGAGCTCGCCGGTTCGTGGCCGAAGATCGTGTGCGGAGTGCTCCTTGTGGTGCTGACGGCGACCGGTCTGTATGACCTGCGCACGGTGGTCCGCAAGAATGATATCCAAAAGGGCCGCTACCTCGTCATGCGCGAGGACGATCCCATCACGGAGTGGGTTACGGAAAATGCGACCTCGCAGGACATTTTCCTGTCCCCGTACTACTCGCTCAACAATTTCGTGATGGGCGGCGCGATGCTGTATTACGGATGGCCGTACTACGCGTGGTCGGCCGGCTATGACACCGCAGCGAGACAGGAGCACGTGAGACAGATGTACGAGGCGTCCTCGTCGGTGGAACTGATGGAGCTCGTCATAGAGTACAACATCCGCTACATTGTCGTCGATAACGACGCGCGAAACTCGGAGGAGTATGACATCAAGGAGCCGGTGATCCGACTGACGTACGAGTGCGTCTATGACGACGGCAGCACTCAGATCTACGATACGACGAAGGTGGTCGACACCAACTACATTTTCCCCATCGACGGCGAGATCGAGGGAGACACCGAAGGGTACGACGACACGGACGACGGCGAAGATTACGACGATACAGAGAACTACTACAATGACCTTGAGGAGGGAGTCGACTGATGGATAAATTGTATATTGTGATCCCCGCGTACAACGAGGAGGCAAACATTGAGACCGTGATCAAGGAGTGGTACGAGGTGATCGCGGAGCGCAGCGAGGACAGCCGTCTTGTCGTGATCGACGACGGAAGCAAGGACTCGACGTACGCGATCATGCAGAAGCTTGCGGAGCAGTATCCGAAGTTCATCCCGCTCACCAAGCCAAACGGCGGACACGGCGCGACCGTTCTGTACGGCTATCGCTACGCCTTGGACGCGGGTGCTGACTATGTGTTCCAGACCGACTCGGACGGCCAGACGAGACCGGCGGAGTTTGCACAGTTCTGGGAGAAGAGAGCGGATTACCACATGGTGATCGGACACCGCAAGGGACGCCAGGACGGTTTCTCCCGCGTGATCGTCACCAAGACGCTCAAGCTCGTGTGCCTTCTGTGCTTCCACGTTCGCGTGAAGGATGCGAACACGCCGTTCCGCATCATGCAGGCGAAGTATCTGGAGAAGAATCTCGAGGTCATCCCCGAGAACTATAACCTTCCGAACGTAGTGCTCTCCGTTCTCTACGCGAAGAAGAAGGAACCCGTATTGTACATTCCGATCACGTTCCGTCCCCGTCAGGGCGGCGTGAACTCGATCAACATGAAGAAGATCTTCAAGATCGGTAAGCAGGCATGGAAGGATTTCCGTGAGATCAACCGCTGCATCAAGCGCAGCATGAAAGCGGAGAAGGAAGAGCAGGCGGCGAAGAAGGCCGCGAAGGAGGCGTCGAAGGACTCGGCGCAGCAGAAGTAAGGGGGAGTAAGGTTCTATGAACAGGAGTAAGCGGTATACGCACTACTACGGAGCAGTAGTTGCGGTGGCATTTTTTATGCTGTTCTTTATGCTCGGATTGCACTATCTCGGCTCCGACGATTTTTCGTACGTGCTCCGGTGGTGGATGTCGTACCTGGTGCTCGGCGTAGCGTTTCAGCCGCTCGCCATCATCATGTTCGGCAAGCTGCGCGACGGCGGATGGATGTTCGCTAAGACGTTGGGACTGGCCGGAAGCGGCTGGCTGATGTGGGTGCTCGCGTCGGTCAAGCTGGTCAAGTTCACGCGGACGGCCTGCATCGTCATGGTGTTGATCATTTTTTCGATCAACATGCTGATCTACTACCTGGTTGATATGCGCAAGAACCGGAACAGTTTGTCGATCCGGAATTTTTATACGGGTGAGCGCGTATGCGCCATCATCGGCGTTGAGGCGATCTTCTTCTGCGCCTTTGTGTTCTGGTGCTACTTAAAGGGTATCTCGCCCGATGCATACGGCACGGAGCGCTACATGGACTACGGTTTCATGATGTCCATGTCCAAGTCCGATTATCTGCCGCCGGCCGACATGTGGCTGTCCGGCAAGTCAATCAACTATTACTATCTGGGCCAGTACTACATGACGTACTTCACGAAGCTGGCCAATGTTCCCGTCACGCACGGTTACAACATTGCACTCATGCTGGTTGCCTCGTCGACGATCGCACTGTCGTACTCGATCGGCAGCAGCGTGATGAGCATTTTCCTTGACTACCGAAAGAAGCGCCAGTGGAGTAAGGAAGAGCTGGAGACCATGAGTGAGATCGGCTCTGTGACGAGAGAGAAGGGGACTCCTTACTTCCGTCCGTTGTTTGCCGGTACGATCTCCGCGCTTGCGGTTTCGATCGCCGGAAACATGCACTATCCGTTCTACAAGTTCATCTATCCGAAATTGCAGCGTCTGTGGGGCGTGAAGGAGGGAGAGATCTACTCCAACTACTGGTTCCCCGACGCAACGCGATACATCGGTTATCGCCCGGATGTACCCGATAAGACGATCCATGAGTTCCCGGTGTATTCGTTCTGCATCGGCGACCTGCACGCGCATGTGGTCAACATTCTCTTCGTCATGACGGTGCTCATGCTGATGGTGGCATGGCTCACGTACCGCAGAAAGGCGATGGACATCGTGAAGGACTATGACCTCACGCCCAAGATGCCCGGCCTTGTGAAGGAAGTGTTCCGCCCGGAGCTTGTGCTCAGCGCGTTTTTGATCGGTATCTTCCACACGACCAACTACTGGGATTTCCCGATCTACTTTGTTGTGTGCGGCGCGATCATCCTGTTCTCGAACCTGATCGTGTACCGTTACCGTGTGGATGCGATCATCCTCACGGGTCTGCAGGGTGCGATGTTCATCTTCATCGGAGCGCTCACGGCACTGCCGTTCACTCTGACGTTTGACAGCATCTCCACCTCGATCGGTTTCAACGACATGCAGCATCACTCTCTGCAGTTCCAGCTGATGATCCTGTGGGGACTTCCGAATTTGTGCCTCATGTCGTACATCGGCCTTCGCCTGTGGGAGTTTTCGAAGGAGATCCGCCTGAAGAAGATGGCTTCGAAGGTCGTGCTCCCGAGAGAGCTGGAGCAGGATGTGGTCCTTGAGGAGGCGGAGTTTGAGGAGTACGGTGCGTCGAAGAAGAGAAATGGCATCATGCGCTTCATGGACAGCCTGGGTATCGCGGAGCTGTTCATCATAACCATCGGCCTGTGTGCGTTCGGTCTGGTGCTCCTTCCGGAGATCATCTACGTGGAGGATATCTACGGATCGACGTATCAGCGCGCAAACACGATGTTCAAGCTGACGTATCAGGCGTTCATCATGTTCGGTCTGAGCATGGGATTCATCATCACAAAGCACGTGACGATGCCTACGAGCCGCCTCATGAAGGGCTTCGGTATCGTGTGCCTGGCGCTCTTCATCCCGACGATCGGATACTTCAACGAGGCCTACACGAAGTGGTTTGACGGCTACTACAAGGGCCTCGATGCGACGACCTTCATCGGGGATGACTGCAGCAGCGCGGACGCGGAGATCATCGACTACATCAACCGGACGTTCGACAAACAGTACGTCGTGCTGGAGATGAACGGCCTGAGTTACACGTATTTCAACCGTATTTCCGCGTTTACCGGTATGCCGACGGTGCTCGGATGGCAGACGCATGAGTGGCTGTGGCGCAGCAGCGGCAAGGGAGATTACCCCGCGCTCGTGTCCCGCAGACACAACGATGTCATCAACATCTACACGTCGGATGATATTGCACGAGTCAGCTGGCTGATCGAAAAATACAACATCGACTACATCTACATCGGATGCTGTGAGCAGGTGGACGGTTACCGCGACAATCCCAAATCCGATGAGCCTGCGCTTACGGTTCAGGGAAAGCGGTGTTTAAAGATCGAGGTCAATGAGACGCTCTTGAAGAGCCTCGGCAAGGTGGAGCGCGAGGCGTTAGACAACCGTACGAACCAGGTTTCGAGCCTGATCCGCATCGATCGCAGCAAGACAGCGGAAAATGCGAAGCAGTACGTGCCGACAGAGGAAGAGCAGGAGAAAAACTGATAGTTTGCTGAATGCATTAAGAAGGCGGCCCCGGAGAGTTCCAGGGTCGCCGTTTTGTCGTCTGTGAGGTTTTTTCGACTTATCGATTTGGCCTGTTTGCTGTTGGTTCGATTAGCCGAGGATCGCGGAGCTCAGTCCGCGGAATCCTCGCCGTCCTCCTCGTCGTTGCTCGCGGGCGTCGGAAGCACCAGACGGACGCGGTCGATCCGGTTCTTGTCGACGGCGGCAACCTCGTAGGTCACGCCGTTTTCATCGACAGCGGACTCACCCTGCACGGGGATGTGCTCGAGCAGGTGGTAGAGGTGGCCGGCGATCGAGTCGTAGTCGTCGGACTCAAGCGCAAGGCCGGTCGCATCGTTGACATCGTCGAGCTTCGCCGTGCCGTCCAGAAGGAACTCGGTGTCGCTCAGCTTGGTGATCGGGTCCTGCTCGTCGGCATCGTACTCGTCGCGGATCTCGCCGACAATCTCCTCGAGAAGATCCTCGAGGGTGATGATGCCTGCGGTCGCGCCGTACTCGTCGAGAACGACCGCGATCGTGAAGGAATCCTTGCGCATCTCCGCGAGAAGGTCCGCGGTGCGCTTGAACTCATAGGTGTAGTAGGGCTTGCGCATCACGCTCTTCACGTCGAAGTCCGCGCGGTTGCCGTCGTAGTGGAAGAGGTCCTTCAGAAACAGAATACCGACCACGTTGTCCTGTGTCGTTTCGAACACGGGAAGACGGGAGTAGTTGTTGGCGCGGAACGCTTCGACCACGTTGTCGTAGGAATCTTCGACCGAGACGAAATCGACGTCGATACGGGGAACCATGACATCCTTGGCGAGAGAGTCGCCGAAGTCCACCACGTTGTGGATCATCTCTTTCTCCTCATTTTCCAAAACACCGTCCTCGTGGCTCGCCTCCACGACCGTGAGAAGCTCGTCCTCGGTGATCGCCTCGCGCTTGCGGGGATCGATCCGCAGGAGGCGCAGGATGCTGTTCGAAAAGACATTGACAAGGAAAATGACGGGCGTCATCAGTGTGGTGTACGCGCTGATCGTTGCGGAGTACGCCATCGCGATGCGGTCGCTGTAGATCGCCGCGATCGTCTTGGGAACGATCTCGCCGAAAATGATGACCAGAAAGGTGAGGATTCCGGTTGCGACGGAGAGGAACGTGCGCCCCCACAAGTGCTGCGCGAACACCGAGGTGAGCGCGGAGGCTGTGAGGTTCACGATGTTGTTGCCGATGAGGATCGCAGAGAGCAGCTTGGGCTGGTTCTCAAGCAAGCGGAGAACGCGCCGCGCGGCTCTGCGGGTATCCGATAGACTCCGCATCTTCATCCGGTTGACGGACATGAGCGCCGTCTCCGCGGACGAGAAGAAGGCGGAGAGAAGTAACAGTACGATGATGATAGCCAATTGTATTCGTGAGGCTGGGTCCAAGAAAAAATCACACTCCTTATGTTTCAAACATGCGGGACAGAAGAACCGTCCCTGTGTCACATTATACAGAATGGGGTATTAAAATGCAAAACAAATTTCACACAGTCTACACTATGCGAAACGTCGGAAGTATGGTATAATACGGGCGGTGTCCTGGACTGACGGATGGCGGTCAACAGAAGACTGCCGCGGCCGGACACAGGAGGATACGATATGTTAGAGTTACGCAACGTAAGCTTCACGGTCTCGGAGGAGAACAGCGGAGCTACGAAAGAGATCATAAAGAATGTCAGCCTGACGATCGGCGACAACGAGTTTGTGGCGATCACGGGTCCGAACGGCGGCGGAAAGTCGACGATGGCCCGCCTGATCATGGGCATCGAGAAGCCCACATCGGGAAGCATTCTCTACAACGGAGAAGAAATCACCGACCTGAGCATCACGGAGCGCGCGAAGAAGGGACTCGGATTCGCGTTCCAGATGCCGGTGCGCTTCAAGGGCATCACGGTGAAGGACCTGTTGACGCTTGCTTACGGCGGCAAGCTGAGCACCTCGGAGGCGTGTCAGTACCTCTCGGAGGTCGGTTTGTGCGCGCGTGATTACGTGAACCGCGAGGTCAATTCGAGCCTCTCGGGCGGTGAGCTCAAGCGCATCGAGATCGCGACGATCCTTGCGAGAAAGCCGCAATTTTCCGTGTTTGACGAGCCGGAGGCGGGAATCGATCTGTGGAGCTTCCAGAACCTGATCCGCATCTTCGACCGGTTGCACAAGGAGATGAACGGCTCCGTCGTGGTCATCAGCCACCAGGAGCGCATCTTGAACATCGCGGACCGCATCGTCGTGATCGCGGGCGGCGAGGTGCTGGAGCAGGCGGCCAGCGAGGAGCTGCTGCCGAAGATCCTGAGCGATTCGCTCGCGTGCCTGACGCACCATGAGACGATGGACGCGGGCAAGAGCGTGGCGGAAGGAGGTAAGTGATCATGGATGCAATTCAGAAGCAGCTGTTTGAGCAGATCGCGGACCTTCATGAGGTTCCGCAGGGCGCCTATAACTTCCGCGTGAACGGTGAGGGCGCAGGGCGCAATACAACGGAAAATATCAACATTGTGACGAAGTCGGACAAGCCCGGCATCGATATCATCATCAAGGCCGGCACGAAGAACGAGAGCGTGCACATCCCGGTAGTCATCTCGCAGACGGGACTGCAGGAGTGCGTGTACAACGACTTCTATATCGGTGAGGACGCGAACGTGACGATCGTCGCGGGCTGCGGCATTCACAATTCGGGGGACAAGACCTCCGAGCACGACGGCATTCACACGTTCCATGTCGGCAAGAACGCCCATGTCAAGTACGTGGAGAAGCACTACGGCTCCGGCGAGGGAACCGGCGAGCGAATTCTCAATCCCGAGACGGTGGTGTATCTCGATGAGGGCAGCACGCTTGAGATGGACACGGTGCAGATCGAGGGCGTGGATTCGACGGTTCGCAAGACGCGCGCCACGGTGGGCGACAGAGCGTCCTTAGTGATCCGCGAGAAGATCATGACGCATGACCGTCAGTTTGCGAAGACCGATTTTTCGGTGGAGATGAACGGTGAGGACAGCGCGGTGGATCTGGTGTCCCGCTCGGTTGCGAAGGACAACTCCCGCCAGGAGTTCTACTCGAACATCGACGGCAACAACCGCTGCAAGGGCCACTCCGAGTGCGACGCGATCCTGATGGACCACGGCGCGGTGGCGGCGGCTCCGAAGCTTACGGCCAACCA
>JAFZMO010000118.1 GCA_017551165.1 Lachnospiraceae bacterium | reverse complement strand
TAAAAAAGAAGGTCATCACCCTGAAAGATCTGGAAGGATTCAGTGAGGATCTGATTGATTCAGTAACAGAGATAATAAATCGATAGAAAGATGGCCGCACCCGTAAACGAATAAGGTTTAAATTCCGCGTAGATTATGACGTTTACGAAGGTGGCAAGGTGTTGCTCAACGAAAACGACGTCGAGACCTGTTGTCTGCTTGAGCGACGTTGAAATGTGAGGGATTTTACATTTACGCTAGTGATGGAAGAGTATTTTCGGATTAAGGATGGACGATAGTTTTAATTGCATCGAAATCGAGGCAATTATGAAGAGAGAACGATTGGTCTATGGCAGATTTTGATAAACAGATGGAAATGGTTCTCTATCATTCCGATGAAGGGGATGTTTCTGTTGATGCGTATATAATGGATGACAGTTTGTGGATTACGCAAAAGGCTATGGCTGAATTGTTTGGGGTTGACAAATCCGGCATCAGCAGACATTTGAAGAAAATATTTGAGTGTGGAGAACTTGATGAAAAAGTGGTTGTTGCAAAAATTGCAACGACCAGTCCGCACGGAGCTATCCCTGGAAAAACGTCCCTGGAAAAACACAGGATAATGAGTCTATGTTTTATAATTTGGACGCAATTAAGGAAGGACAGCTTTCGGAAAAGACTACTTCCGTGAATTGTTGGAGCGTGTTCGTTCCATTCGTGCCAGCGAACGTCGCATATGGCAGCAGATCACGGATATCTTTGCAGAGTGCAGTATTGACTACGCAAAGGATTCAGAGGTTGCTTATTTAAGGATAACGGAAGGGTATCTCACAAGCAGGCACTGGATAAGGCAAGTGCGGAATACGAGATTTTTAACAAGACGCAACCGATAGAATCTGATTTTGACAAGGCTGTAAGGAAAATGATAGAGGAGACTGACAATGGGATTAATTGAAGCAGCAAGTGGGAATTCCGTTTGGAAAGGTGTTGATTATTGTGATGAGAAGAAAGTTGTCTCGTGGAAAAAAGTTGGGGAGAGCGAGTATAGCGGTGTTGTTTCCGGGAGCAACAAGAAGCTTTACGATGTTCATATTGACAAAGCGCATCCAAGAAAGTCTACGTGCAACTGTCCTTTTGCGGAAGGCCGAAGAGTTGTTTGTAAGCATATGATTGCACTGTATTTTACGGCAGAACCACAGGCAAAGGATGACTTTTTAAAGGAAGTCGAAAAATGGGAGGCCGAGGAAGAGCAGAGAGAGCAGGAACATTACGAAGATTTGGAAAAATACGTAAAAAGCCTGTCAAAAGCGGAATTACAGACGCAATTGTTGGATGCGCTTATTCAATTAGAGGAGAGGCGCAACTGGTGGTAGAAATTATTTGATCTGTCCGGGTAAACTGCCGAAGGAGGCTTGAAGCAAATGACGGTATACAAACGACTGATCGGCTGTGCCGACGAAAAATACAAGGAGTTTCAGAGCAAACTCGTCCCCAACATCCCGGGCGAGACGATCCTCGGGGTGAGGACGCCCGACATGCGAAGGATCGCCAAGGAGATCAACGGGACGGCGGAGGCGGAGAAGTTTCTTGCGGAGCTGCCGCACAATTATTACGAGGAGAACCTCGTACACTTCTTCGTGATCGCGATGATCAAGGATTTCGACGAGTGCGTTGCGGCGGTGGAGAGGTTCCTGCCGTACGTGGACTGCTGGCCGGTGTGCGATCAGTCGAGCCCGAAGATTTTTACGAAGAACCATGACAGGCTCCTGCCGCGGATCAAAGCGTGGATCGCGTCGGAGCACGTGTATACCTCGCGCTTCGGCATCCGCATGCTGATGAACGAGTTCCTCGGCGCCGATTTCCGGCCGGAGTACCTCGCGTGGGTCGCGGCGGTGAAGGGCGAGGATTATTACATCAAGATGATGGTGGCGTGGTATTTTGCGACCGCGCTTGCAAAGCAATATGACGCGAGCGTCGTCTACATCGAGGAGCGCAGGCTCGAACCGTGGACGCACAATAAGGCGATCCAGAAGGCGATCGAGAGCTTCCGCGTGTCCGAGGAGCACAAGGCGTATTTGCGGACGCTTCGATAGCGGTTACGGGACGCTCATACAGCTTAAACGCCGGGTGAGGAATACTATGAAATATGAAAATGAACCACAAACCCCATCCCCTAGGCTCATCTCCAACGAGGCGGCCCGAAACTTCCTGGTGAATTACCAGGGGCTCGGGGAGAGCGGCCGGTTTGAGGGCCGTGAGGGCGCCAAACGATATCTGGAGCGGGTGCGCTGTATTCAGTTTGACCCGCTCAATGTTGTGGGAAGAAATCCGGATCTGGTGCTGCAGTCGAGAGTGCGCGGGTACCGGCCGGAGATCTTGCAGGAGCTGCTCTACGAGGAGAGGTTTCTCGTGGACGGGGCAGACAAGGTGCAATCCATCATATTGATGGAGGATTTTCCGAAGATGATGCGAGTGCGCAAGGCGGTCACGGAGGAGCTTCGGGGGGTTCTTGACAGGCGGGGCTCGTCGGAGGCGCTCGGGCTGCTCGATGAGGTTCGGGAGTACATCCGCGAGAACGGCCCGCAGCCCGCGAACAAGGTGAATATCGGCGGTCGTGCGGAGAAGGGCGGCTGGGGCCACAGCAAGATCTCCAGCGCGGCGCTCGACTACCTGAACCAGAGCGGTGAGCTGGGCATTCGGACCAAGCGCAAGACGCAGAAGGTGTACGATCTCGCAGAGAGGCTGTATCCTTCGGAAATCCTCGGCAGCGGCGATCCGTTCGACACGGTGCACGAGTTTTTGAAGTGGTACGTCAAGCGCAGGGTCGGAAGCGTCGGCATGGTCCGGGGCAAGACCTCAGGCGCGTGGCTGTGGTACTACATCTACAACCGAAGCCCGCGCGAGGAGATCATCCGCGAGCTGGTCGAGGAGGGCGAGCTGCTCGAAGTCTCGGTGGAGGGCGCGAGGGACACCTACTACATCCGCAGGGAGGACGAAGGCTTCCTGAAGGTGGATGCGCCGGATACGAAGGTGCGTTTCATCGCGCCGCTCGACAATTTGATCTGGGACCGCGGCGCCACGGAGGAGCTGTTTCATTTTTCGTATTCGTGGGAGGTGTACACGCCGGCCGCGAAGCGGCAGTACGGCTACTACGTGCTGCCCGTGCTGTGCGGAAACCGCTTCATCGCGCGGTTCGAGCCCGAGAAAAATGACGGCAAGAGCCCGCTGCGGATCAAAAACTGGTGGTGGGAGCCCGATGTCGCAGTCACCGACGAGCTGGTCGGCGTGATCGGCGAGGCGTTACGGGAATTTTGCGAGTATCTGGGCGTGCCGACGCCCGATGACGCCGAGTGGCAGGGAGCCCTGAGGTAAGGAAGCAGCTTGAGGCAAGGAGTTTGTATGGAAAATAAACACTACCCGACGAGGGAGGAGGCCGAGGCGCTGGTCGCAGAGGCGGAATTGCGCAACCCGGGACCGTGGGGAGACCACTGCAGGACAGCGGCGCACTGCGCGGAAGCGATCGCCGCGAGGGCCGGCATGGACGCGGACAAGGCATATGTCCTGGGGCTGTTGCACGACATCGGACGCAGGTTCGGCAAGAGGCATCTCGGGCATGTGTCGGACGGCTATTCGTACATGATGTCGCTCGGGTACGAGGATGCGGCGAGGATCTGCCTCACGCATTCGTTCAACGAGCAGGACATCAGCAAATACATCGGCCGCTGGGACACGACCGAGGAGGAGACGGAGCTGATCCGCACGCAGCTGGCGGCGGTCGAGCTCGACGACTACGACCGGCTGATCCAGCTCTGCGACGCGATCTCCGGGGCGGAGGGCGTGATGGACATCATCGACCGGATGACCGATGTGAAGAACCGCTACGGTGGCTACGATCCGGAGAAATGGAACAAAAACCTGTGGCTCAAGGAGTATTTTGAGGGCAGGATGGGGATGGACCTGTACACGGCGGTGGACAAGGAGCATTTTCAACCTCGGCAATGAAAATGAACCACAAACCCCGTCCCCTGGGCTCACCCGGAAAATGAGAGCACAGGATGTCGGGACAGGCGGACCGCCCGCCGATATACTGTAGATACAAAGGCAGGGAGGTGAGCGAACAGTGAACTGGGTGGACGGATTTCAGAAGTCGATCGATTTCATCGAGAGCAACCTGGACGGATCTCCGGAGATCGAGGAAATCGCCGGTCTTGCGGCGCTGTCGCCGTTCTACTATCAGCGGATCTTCGGAGCGCTGTGCGGGATGACCGTCGGGGAATACATCCGCGGCAGACGCATGACGCTGGCGGCGCAGGAGCTCTCCGGCACGGAGGCGCGGGTGATCGACGTCGCGCTGAAGTACGGGTACGACTCTCCAGACAGCTTCGCCAAGGCGTTCCAGCGATTCCACGGGATCTCGCCGTCGATGGCCAGGGAGGCCGGCGCACCGCTTCGCTACATCGCTCCTCTGCACATCAAGATCTCATTGGAGGGCGGAAGTAT
The DNA here is from genome assembly GCA_017551165.1 of Lachnospiraceae bacterium. GTDB lineage: Bacteria > Bacillota > Clostridia > Lachnospirales > Lachnospiraceae > ISDg. The sequence continues at coordinate 8,615 of JAFZMO010000118.1, read as the reverse complement.
GTTGGATTATTGTATCATGGAGAAGGCACCGTTTACGGTCGTGGGAACCAAGCGCCGGTTTAACGACGAGACCAGCTACCGGGAAGTCCCGAAGTTCTGGGACGAGTGGATGGCACAGGGCGAGAAGCGCCCGATCGGGGGAGCCTTCGGCGTCTGTCGGGACATGAACGGAAAGGATTTCGAGTATTGGATCGCGGATCTGTATATGCCGTGGGAGGAGATTCCCGAGGGGTGTGAGACGCTGGTGATCCCCGGGGGACTGTGGGCGATATTTGCCTGCAGAGGACCGCTGCCGGATGCGTTTCAGAAGATGAACACGCAGATCTGGTCGGAGTGGCTGCCGAGCCTGAAGGGATACAAGCTCGCGGGCAACTACAACCTTGAGGTGTACGGCCCGCCGGAGGAGAGCGTGAACTACATCTGGATCCCGCTGGTCAAGGAATAAACGGGGAATCTTCGCAACCGAATACGAACCGAGAGCCGGAAGAAATCCCGGCTCTTTTTCTTGTTTCTTCGGAAGAAATTATGTGATATAATCATACAAATACGTTTGCTTTGAGGCGGCAGAGTATGAAAGTGCATGAGTACGGCGACCGGGCGGCGGAGATCGTTTTGCTCCAACCGGTCGGAGATCACGACGAAAAACTGACAGAGTGCGAGATCGCTGCGATCCGGGAGGGCTTCCCGGGGGAGTTTCGGCTGGTCACGTTTCAGGCGGACGACTGGAACCGCGAGCTCTCGCCGTGGGAGGCGCCGCCGGTGTTCGGCAGGGAGGGCTTCGGCAGCGGAGCCGCCGAAACGCTTCGTGTGATCACGGAGTACTGCACGGATGCGACGAAGACATACTACCTCGGAGGATACTCGCTGGCAGGGCTGTTCGCGCTGTGGGCCGCGTATCAGACCGACAGGTTCGCCGGCATCGCGGCTGCATCGCCGTCCATGTGGTTCCCGGGTTTTGCGGACTACATGCGGGAGCATGAGCTTCGGAGCGGGCGGGTGTACCTAAGCCTCGGGGACCGGGAGGAGAAGACGCGCAATCCCGTCATGGCCACCGTGGGCGAGCGGATCCGCGAGGCGCACGCACTGCTGTTGGAGCGGGGCGTGGAGAGCACGCTGGAATGGAACGAGGGAAATCATTTTGCGAATGCCGATCTTCGCACGGCGAAAGCGTTCCTGTGGGTAATGCAGGAGGGAAGGAGAGAGCGATGAACCAGATCGATGTGTTGGACGATGCGATCAACGTGAACGGACATTTGCTGACGTTTCCGCTGTCGCAGGACGAGCTCGAGGGTGCGCTCGGGGAGCCCCGGCTCGATGCGGACGAGACGCACGGAAAGCATATCCGGTACATTTACGACGAGTTGGGACTCGTGTTCGAGGGGTCTCCGGCGTATCTTTCCAACCTGAAAAAGAAGAAGGCGTACCGGGACAGCGACCATTTCATCATCTCGCTGACCTTGTTTGTCACCGGTGATGACAGGTTCTCCTTCGGCAGGACCATGCCGGATAAGCGCTATGCGGGAGACCTGACGTACTTCGGCGGGAGGATCGATCCCGGGAAGATCTGCTGGGTTGCCGGCGGAAGCTACGAACACCAATACAGGGATGCGCAGGGAAAGAATGCCAAAGGGCACGTGACGGGCATGATCGGGGGCAGCTCCGAGAGCCCGGTGTATGATGGGGACAGCTTCTGCAGGGACGTCATCCTGACCTTCGCGCCGGAGCGGCCGAAGAGCACCGAGAATTACACTGTCGCCGTGCCGGATGAGGAATGCCTTACATTTGACAATTTCAACTTCAAGCTGGCGGTCGTCAACGAGCTCATGTATAAGCAGGAAGTCCTGAAGCCGTACTTCGACATATACGACTATATGGCGTTCAAGAAGGCGCATTGGAATCTGGAGAGCGACAAGAACATCAAGGCAGCGGTGGACTTCTTCAAGGCGTTGCCGGTGCCTGCAAGACTGGCCGGGCTGGTGACCTCGATCGACATGGACGGCTCGGACGAGATCTACATGAACATCGCGCCGGAGTGGGACGGCGAGGACGACCGGTTCGACATTGACAAGCTGAGCGCGGCGGAGCTTAGGCAGTTTCCCAATCTTCGGAAAATGACGCTCTTCGCAGGCGACAGTCAGCTGGTCAAGCTGCGGAAGATCTGCGATCCGCTGGGGATCGAGATCGATCATTGAAACAGGGTTTTATTGGGTAACAGAATAAAACACACATTACACGGGAGGACAGAAACATGAAAAAAACGAGTTCAAGAGCAGAGCAGTCGGCGTGGTTTCGGCAGTATGAGGCCTCGGTCAACGGCAAGAAGCAGGCAAGCGACAGCAAGAAGTGGATCCTGATCATCATACCGCTTCTTCTCATCGGTTGCGGGATCGGCATCATGATCAAGAACGGCGCGCTCGACAATGAGCAGTCGAAGAACGGGGTGTATGCGCTGGCCGGCATCGGCGGATTCCTGCTACTCATGATCATTATCCTGCTCGCCAAGTCGAAGAAGAAGGACGCGGCAGCCATCACCAGAGAGGATCTCGACGAGCTTCTTCAGACACCGCAGGATGCGGCGGCATTTGACGCGCAGATGCAGGAGAACGCGAAGCTTCTGGTGGTCAACAAGAAGGACGAATACTTCTTCGCAACGAGGGATTATCTGGCTACGAAGTTCAATTTCCTCGGCAATCTGACGTATCGGTTCATCCGCAGCGCGGACGTGGAGGTTCTCCATATCGTCACCAGAGACAAGGGTTCCTGCGACGTGGAGTTTCGCGCCGCCGGCGGCAAGGTGCTGATGATCTGGGTTGCGTCCGACAAGAGCAAGGTGGAGGAGTTGAAGGCAGGACTTGCCAACATCGGTGTGAGACTGAACTTCTTCTAAGGGTAGGAGACTGTGGAAGATCTGGGTAAGGTTGATGTTTTTATAAGTTATTCCTCGAAAAATAAAACCGTGGCGGATGCCGTTGTCTCAGATTTTGAGCAGAACGGGATCCGCTGTTGGTATGCCCCGAGGGATATCCTGCCGGGACAGGAGTGGGTGACGGCCATCCAGGAGGGGATCCGCTCCGCGAAGGTCTTCATTCTCCTGTTCACCGACGAGTCCAACGCCTCGCGCCAGGTTATGAACGAGGTGGCACTTGCGTTCAATGCGGAGAAGACCATCGTCCCGTTCAAGCTGACAAAGCAGGAGATGAGCGATGAGCTGGGGTACTACCTCACGCGCGTCCACTGGCTGGACGCGGTCTCGCAGCCGCTGAGCGATCACATCGAGGAGCTCCGCAGGTATGTGGAGATCATCCTGAGCGGAACCAAGCCGAAGGCAGCGGAAGAACAGAGAACAGCGTCGCGCCGCATTTTCCTGATCGCAGGGATCGTTGCGGTGCTGGTGATCGCGGGCATCCTTGTCTGGGTGCTCAAGCCGTTCGGACTCGGAGGTAAGAAGCCGGGAACGAACAACGGGACGGTCGAGCAGGAGCAGAAGGCGTATGCCGAGCTGTTGAAGCAGGGAGATGCGTACTATCAGCAGGGCGATCACAAGAATGCCCTCGACAGTTATCTGAAGTCCCTGGAAAACGGGAACACGGAGACCGCGACATACTACCGGATCGCCGAGATCTACCTTGCCGGCAAGGCGGGCGTCGAGGTCGACGAGGAGAAGGGGCTGTCTTACCTCGAATTGGCATACAACGACGGCAACGGAGAGCAGCTGACCGCCGACGAGTTCTACAAGCTCGCATACAAGTATGATTCGGACGCGGAGACGAGGGATCCGAAGAAGGTATGCGCGTTTGCGCGCGCAGGCGCGGAGGCGGGATCGGTGCAGTGCATGCTGTTGCTCGGGGAAGCCTACTGGTACGGCAACGGCGTGGAGCAGGATTACGGGCAGGTTGTAACGTGGTTCGGCGCAGCGCTTGACAGCGGGCTTGAAGGGTACAAGCGCGAGTATTGCATCAGCTGCATCACCACGCTGGTGGAGGAAGGCCACGTGCCGCGGGAAGCGGCGTCGAAGTGGCTTCCGGGCGACGATTGATCAGGGAGGAAATGATCATGACCTATGAAGAAATGTTTCGGGAATTTGAGTTTAACGAGGAGCCGGAGACGGTCGTCACGAGCGTGAACGGACTTGCGCTTCCGGAGGACTATCTTGCCTTCATGCAGGAACACGACGGCGGCGAGGGCGCTCTCGGCAGGAACAATTACGGATGCTTCTACCGACTCGAGGAGCTGGAGGAAGTGAACGAGGACTATGAGGTTTCGGAAAACTGGCCGGGCTACGCGGTGATCGGCTCGGACATGAGCGGACAGCTGTGGGCATACAATCCGGACAAAAAGATTTATTGCCAGATCGACAGCGAAAACACCGACGAGGATACGTACTATACGATCTCGAAATCCTTTGAGGAGTTCCTGAACAAGATGGATGAGGAACCGGAATAGAAAATGAGGCTGCTCGTCATGCACGGCTTTGACACGAAATTGTCATTTCGCGGAAAACAGGAGGAATGAATGATGACGGAAGAACAGGAATATCGGGAAGGATTCGAGAAAGAAGAATTTGAGATCATAGTGTATATCACAACCGGCTGGGGGGGAGGAGGTTATTACGGGGACCTCGTTGAGGTCACTTCCTATTTTCCGGCCATGGTCGATCTGAGATCCGGCGAATGCATTGTTGCGGACGGCCGCGTTGAGACCCCCATCGGGCGCGAAGAGTATAAGAACGATCAGTATTATCATTTTGCGGACAACGGGATCTATCGACTGCTGGTATCCAAGTGCGTGCAAAGGGTGCTTGGGCCCAACATGCTTGCGTCCATGAACAACCGGTATCTGTTGAAGAAGGTCATTGCGGAAAATGCGCCTTGCCCCGAGTTGGAGGCGATCCGGGCCGAGTATACCAGGCCCATTGTGATCGAAGTCTGTGGGGCTGAGTTTCTCCTGAATCGGAGATACGGCTGGTACGAGGGAACGGTCGACATTCTCGGCGGTTCCTGCAAAGTATCTCTTTATCTTGACAGCAACTCGAAGATGAAGGCGAAGAGATCGTCCGCCCGGTTCGAGGCGCTTATGCAGAACCCGGAGGAGCTCGACGGAAAAATCAAGGAACACTGCGTGGGCCGCATGCTGGAAGCGGCTAACGAGTGGAAGGAAAATGAGGAAGATCCGGACATTACGGCGGATCAGTTCAAGGAGAATATGGGAGTGCCGATCGAGTTGGTCGTACAGAGCAGCGGCAAACTCGAGATTTATTACGGCGACGGAGACATGTTCGGCGGACATGCTATTTTTGTCAATGTGAATACACGCAACGAGATCGTGCGTTGTGAGTTAGCGGGATAGTCGTTTTGTTGTAAACGGCATGGGGAAGACGATCGATCCCACGGGATACGGGGAGATCGGGGACATCGGCCAGCCGGATGTCATGTGCGTGTCGGAAATCACGGAGTATGACAGTTACGAGGCTAAGGTCGTAAACAACTACAAGTCCCCGCGCTTTGACCAGTGAGAACGGAAGAAGTCGGGAAGAAATGACATATGGAACATATATTTGAGACGGAGCATCTGATCGTAAGGAAGTTTTGCACCGAGGACGCAAAGCGTCTGTATGAATATCATCTGGATGAAAACGTAAAGCGGTGGATGCCCAATGAGAGCTACGAGGACATTGCGGAAGCGGAGGAAACCATCGAATTTTTCTCCGATCGTGTCGAGAAGGAACAGCTGCCGTATGTGCTGGCTGTAGAGTCGAAACTGACCGGGGAGCTGATCGGCGATACCGGCGTCAACGAGGTGGAAGGAAAGCCCGGGGAAGTCGAGATCGGCTATGTGATCAGCGACGACTACAGCGGAAAGGGATATGCCACGGAGCTGGTGGAGGCAATGACATCGTATGTCATCGCCAAGTTCGGGATCAAAGTGTTGTACGGGCGCGTGATGCACGGCAACGACGCGTCGGTCAGAGTTCTGGAGAAGAACGGGTACATTTTCCAAACCGAGGAGTTCGGAGCGGAGGACGATCCCTACGGCAACGGGATGCTGGTGTATGTGCGCACGGCAGGTTCCGGCGGATTTCCGTTCGAAGACGCGCCGAACACCGCGTGCATCGTCTGCAGGCACATTTTGCGAGGAGAGAGACCGGTGCTGTACGCTTCCCACGACGCCGAGGACGGAATGTGGCAGTTTATGTGCGGCGGAAGCCATGCATTTCCGGATGACGCGGCGGTGATCGGACTGTCCGAGGTGCTTGACCTGGATCCGACGATCGCGGCGATCGCGAAGCTTCCGTGCGGATATTCGGCGGAACGGGAAGCTGTGGATGCTGACTGGAAGACGCAGGAAGGATAGCCGGGACGGAGAGAGGAAAAACTGAGATGTTTGGGGAACCGGATGATAACAGTATTACATTGCTACGTTATGTCAGATGGCTTTTTATACGACTTCCGCTGCTGATACTTGTGGTCAACGGGACCGATTACCTGAAAGAAGGGCGAACCACCAGGGGCGTTGTTGACTTGGGGATTGCGATGGCGCTCATTGCCGTTGATCTCTTCGTGATCGGCCGCGCGATCCGCAGGACGAAGAGGCAGATCAAGGATCCGGAATACATGAAGAAATACCGGGATATGTCGCCTGCGGAGCATGCGAAGATGGAGGGCTTGATCGCAATCCGGTGGTGTATCCTATGGCTGATCGCGGGCACGGGGTTGTTTATCGTAATGCCGATCGCCATTCAGGTGAAAGACCTTGCCGTTTGTCTGATCTTAGGTGCATTCCTGGTGTTACTCGGCGTGGTCGGGCTGATCTGGGGGATCCGGACGTATAAGAACCCGGAGATCCTTGCGAAACGCCGCAGCCAAAAGCGTCCGATCACCGACAGCTGTGAGACGCTGTACCGGGATTTCGAGCTGAGCTTTGAGGCCGCACAGGAGCAGTATTGCAAGCAGACCGGCAAGTCCGCGGAAGAGCTGACGGAAGCCGATGATGAGATCATCTGGGACTATGCGTACGCGCAGATCACCTATCTGTTTGCCTGGATCGCGGAGCATGACTTCTACGAAGCCATCGAGGGCGATTATCCGTATCTTGCGGAAATGGTGGGCAAGATCAAGACGCGGGAGATCTCGCCGACAGCGTATATCGCGGAAAATCAGGGAACGATCTTTGAGGGCAACATAAAGGAGCAGGCACTCGGGTTTGTCAAGGGGTACATGAACGGAACCTACTTCTCGGAGGTGGAAACATTTGCCAAAGAACACCTGAATGCCGAGATGTTCGGATTCCCGTTCCGTTGGGAGGACTATGACATCTTCAAGTCGCATATCGATGAGGCATATGCGAAGTTTACGGGGAGAGCAGATCGATGAAAACACTGATCTTTAACGGGTCGCCGAGGAAGGCCGGGGATACCGTGAGCCTGATCGGCAGGCTGACGGAGCAGCTGAACGGCGAGTACAAGGTGGTCGATGCTTATCTGAGCAACATTTCGGCGTGTCTTGACTGCCGGTATTGCTGGAAGAATCCCGGGTGCGCGATCCCGGATGAGATGCAGGACGTCTATCGGTACATTGAGGACTGCGACAACATCGTGATCGCGTCGCCGATCTATTTTTCGGAGTTGACCGGCAAGATGCTCGATGTCGGGAGCCGGCTGCAGACGTATTTCTGCGGAAAATTTTTCCGAAAGGAACAGCTGAACATCAAGCCGAAAAAAGGCGCGGTGATCCTTGTCGGCGGCGGAGACGGACGGATCGAGAAGCCGTATGAGACGGCCTGCACATTGATGCATCACATGAACTGTTATGACATTTATGAGGTAGTGTGCAGCTTTAACACAAACGTTGTACCGGCGATCGAGGACGAGGCGGCTGTGGAAGGTGTGAGACGGATCGCGGAGTTCTTGAATGCCGGAAAATGAGGCTTCGGCAGCAACAGTATTGAGGCAAAACGAACGGAGGCGGGAAAGGCATATGTACGAGATCAAGATCGGAGAGTCGATCGGAGACATCAGGATCGGAATGAAGCGGGAAGAGGTTCGGGAACTGTTCGATGATCTGGAGGAGTGGAGAGAGACACCCTACGGGTATGATCATGAGGTTGTGTATGACAACAACGATGAGTTCCAGATCAGTTACGATGAGAACGACTGCGTGAACTTCATCCTTTGCACCGCCGAGGACAGTATGACGATCGACGGCAAGGTGCTGAATGAGGACCTGTTCTATGAGGATGTTCTGGAGATCGCCCGCGCGGCGGCATCGGACATTGAGGAGGACGAGGTCGGTTTTACAAGCAACCAGCTGGGCTTCGGCGCCTGTGCCTACTATGACGACGATGACGAGGAAGAAGTGGCGAGAGTGGAGAGCGTTCAGGTCGCGGTAAAGAACTTCTGGTAGGATGTGTTGGGGCAGTTCGGGAGAGGGGGAAGCAGTATGAGTACAAGGGCGTTGGTCATCATCGGCGCTGTTGTCGCGGCGGCGATCATCTATTTCAGACCGTACGCAAGCATGTGGCTCGTCAGAAGGAAGTGTACGGCGAGCGTGGGCGGTCACTATGTCTATACCGAGTGGTTTTATCAGGCGCAGGGCATCGGCGGCGGGCATTCGACGGCG
>JAFZMO010000117.1 GCA_017551165.1 Lachnospiraceae bacterium | reverse complement strand
CGCCTCCACATGAGTAAAAACCGACCGAAGGGAGGTTTTTATGAATGTAGGCTGAGGGATAGAGAAGACCTCAACCCACATGAGTAAAACCGACCGAAGGGAGGTTTTTATGAATGTAGGCTGAGGGATAGAGAAGACCTCAACCCACATGAGTAAAACCGACCGAAGGGAGATTTTTGCGAATGGGGCGAAAGAGGAGATAGAAAGGATTTTCCCATGACCGAACTGGAACAGGCAAGAGCAATCATCAGCGAGGCGGACCGCGAGCTGGCGAAGGTATTCGAGCGCCGCATGGCGGCGGTGCGCACAGTCGCTGCGTACAAGCGGGCCCACGGGCTGCCGATCATGGATCGCTCCCGCGAGGAGGAGATGCTGCGAGAGGAGGCAGGGCTCATCGAAGATGAGACGCTGCGGCCGTTTTACGTAAGCTTCCTGCGCGAGACCATCGGCATCTCGAAGAGCTACCAGCACCGTCTGGTGGACGGCATGCGGGTGGCGTACAGCGGCGTGGAGGGCGCATTTGCCAACATCGCCGCAGAGAAGATCTTCCCGGACGCGACGGCGGTTGCCTGCCCTGATTTTGCGGCGGCCTACAAGGCGGTGGAGGACGGCACCTGCGACTGCGCGGTGCTGCCGATCGAAAACAGCTTAAACGGCGACGTCGGGCGCGTGCTCGACCTCGCATACTTCGGAAAATTATACGTGAGCGGCGTGTACGAGGTTGAGATCGTCCACAATCTCCTCGCCGTCAAGGGAACGACGATGGACGAGGTGAAGACGGTCGTGAGCCACGAGCAGGCGATCGGACAGTGCGCGAATTACCTTGAGCGGCATGGATTTGCGACGTCGGAGGCAGTCAACACCGCGGTTGCGGCGAAGATGGTCGCTGAGGCCGGACGGCACGACACGGTCGCCATCGGAAGCGCGGAGGCAGCGGCGAAATTCGGGCTGAAGGTGCTCGAGAGCCACATCAACGACAGCAGCAATAACACGACGCGTTTCGCGGTGTTCACGCGCGAGAAGCGCGAGCCCGGGGAGGACGACAGCCGCTTCCTGATGTTATTTTCCGTAAAAAACACCGCGGGATCACTCGGACGCGCGATCAGCGTCATCGGCGAGCACGGGTTCAACCTGCTGGCACTGAAGAGCCGACCGCGGAAGGATCTCGCATGGGAATACTACTTCTACGCAGAGAGCGAGGGCAATGTGGCGAGCGAGGCCGGGCAGGCAATGCTCGCGGCGCTTCGCGAGTGCTGCAACGACCTGAAGGTGCTCGGCAGCTACGAGAGAGAGGTTCGGCTGTAGGAAGTCGGGGCTGGGAAGAGGGAGGAGATGTAACGATGATCATCCCGGTGAAAACCCGCGACGGCGGGTACGATATCATAATGGAGCGCGGCTCACTCTCGTGGGTCGGCGAGCTGATCGGCAAGGACGGGGAGGGAAAGCTCTCCCTGATCGTGACGGACGACGGAGTTCCCGCGCAGTACGCGGAGACCGTGGCCGAAGCCTGCAGGGCGAACGGCCGGGCGGAGATCCTGACGATCCCGCAGGGCGAGGAGAACAAGACGATGGAGTCGCTCACGGCGATCCTTCGGAAGCTTGTGGAGCTCTGCGCGACGCGCAAGGACCGCGTGATCGCGGTCGGCGGCGGTGTGGTCGGCGACATGACCGGCCTGGCAGCGGCTTTGTACATGCGCGGCATCGACTGGATCAACATTCCGACGACGGTGCTCTCGCAGGTCGACTCGTCGGTCGGCGGCAAGACGGCGATCGATTTTGCGGGCGTGAAGAACGTGGTGGGCGCATTTTACCCGCCGAAAACGGTCATCATCGACCACGACACGCTCTCGACGCTTCCGAAGCGCCAGGTGAGCAACGGGCTGGCGGAGGCGCTGAAGATGTCGCTCACGAGCGACGAGAAGTTGTTTGCATTGTTTGAAAATGAGGATCCGTTCGCGCACCTTGACGAGATCTGTGAGCGCGCGATCCGGATCAAGAAAGCTGTCGTCGAGGAGGACGAGTGCGAGAGCGGACTGCGTCGCGTGCTCAACTTCGGACACACGATCGGGCACGGGATCGAGCTCGCGTGCGGCGGAACGCTACTCCACGGAGAGTGTGTGGCGATCGGCATGGTCGCGCTGTGCGCTGACCGGATCCGGCCGCGTCTGCTGTCGGTGCTTGACAAGCTCGGGCTGCCGCACGAGGCGGCGTGTGACCCGGACGAGGTGCTCGCGCTGTGCGCGCACGACAAGAAGGCGGAGGACGGCGCCGTTATGACGGTACTGTGCCGGGACCCGGGAAGTTTTCAGTTTTATCTGATGGATTTTGAGAAGCTTCGGAGGCGGATCATGACGGTGGTGAGAGGATAATTTTCCGAGAGCTCGGAAAATCGGTGCGAAAGGAGCTGTCCATGAAGGATACGTTCGGCAATTCAATTCAGGTTACGATCTTCGGCGAGAGCCACGGCCCCGCGATCGGGTGCGTCGTGAACGGGCTGCCGGCGGGACTGACCGTCGACGAGTCGGTCATCGAGCATTGTCTTTCGCTGCGGCGCCCGGCGGGTGCGATCTCGACGGCACGGCGCGAGGCGGACCGGTTTGTGATCGAGAGCGGCGTGAAGGACGGGCGCACGACGGGGACTGCCGTGTGCATCGTGATCCCCAACGAGGACACGCGCGCGGGCGATTACAGCGCGATGGAGAGCATCGCCCGCCCGTCGCATTCGGATTACGCGGCTTTCGTGAAGTATCATGGGGAAAATGACACCCGCGGCGGCGGTCACTTCAGCGGCCGCATCACGGCAGCGGTCGTGGCAGCGGGCGCGCTGCTTCTTCCCACGCTGTGGGAGAAGGGCATCCGCATCGGAACGCACATCGCGTCGATCGCGGACGTCAAGGATCGTCCTCTCGGCGAGGGCGATGAGCTGGCGGCGGACCTTGAGAAGTTATATGAGCTTGATTTTGCGGCGCTTGACGAGCAGGTGAGAGCGGGGATGCGCGAGGCGATCCTCGCAGCCAAGGCGGACGCAGACAGCGTCGGCGGCGTGCTGGAGACCGCGGTGTGCGGACTTCCGGCGGGGCTCGGCGAGCCGTTTTTCGACAGTGTGGAGAGCCTTCTGGCGCACGCGCTGTTCTCGATCCCCGGGATCAAGGGTGTGGAGTTCGGCGCAGGCTTCGGGCTCGCGCAGATGCGCGGCAGCGAGGCGAACGATCCGTTCCGCATCGAGGACGGACGCGTTGTGACGACGACCAACAACGCCGGCGGCATCAACGGCGGGCTCACGAACGGAATGCCGATCTTGTTCCGCTGTGCGGTACGACCGACCCCGACGATCGGCAAGGCGCAGCAGACGGTGAATTTCCGGGAAATGAAGGAGACTGAGCTTGCGGCAGCGGGCCGACACGACCCCTGCATCGTGCATCGCGCACGGGCAGTCGTGGATGCGATGACGGCGATCGTGCTGGCGGATCTGTTGGTGAAATAAGGCGTCACCTGTGAGGATATGATTTATGGAATTCGGTTTGATCGGTGAAAAACTGGGACACAGCTTCTCGAAGGACATCCACGGGCGGCTCGGCGGCTATGCGTATGAATTGCGCGAGCTGCGGCCGGAGGAGGTCGGGGAGTTCGTGCGAGAGCGCGCGTTCCGCGGGATCAATGTGACGATCCCGTACAAGGAAACCGTGATCCCGATGCTCGACGAGGTGAGCGAGCGTGCGAAGGCGATCGGTGCGGTCAACACGATCGTCAACGACGGCGGAAGGCTCCTCGGCGATAACACCGACTTCGGCGGGATGCAGGCGCTGATGCGTCGCTACGGCATTGAGGTCGAGGGCAGGAAGGTCCTCGTGCTCGGTTCCGGCGGGACCTCGAAGACAGCGACGGCTGTCGCGAAGGCACTCGGTGTAGCCTCGGTCAACCGCGTATCCAGAACGAAACGAGACAACTGTATCACATATGAAGAAGCGTACGAAGAACACTCGGATGCGGACGTGATCATCAACACGACGCCGGTCGGGATGTTCCCGAACAACGACGCCTGCCCGATCGACATCGAGCATTTTCCGAAGCTGTCGGGCGTGGTTGATGCGATCTACAATCCGCTTCGGACACGCCTCGTGAGCGAGGCGAGACGGCGCGGGATCGCGGCAGCGGGCGGGCTGTACATGCTCGTTGCGCAGGCGGTGCTCGCAGCGGCGCGGTTTGCTCGGGTGATGACGCCGGCGGACAACGGCGCGGGCGGATCGCTCGCGGAGAGGCTGGCGACGGAGG
>JAFZMO010000116.1 GCA_017551165.1 Lachnospiraceae bacterium | reverse complement strand
GGCGAGCACTCCATGAGAGATCTGTGCAAGCAGCAGCGGGAGGCGCTGCGGCAGCGGCTTGATGATACCGGCAGCGACGCCGGCGAGATCTTCCGCGACCGCGTGACGGTCCGCCGCATCGGCGAGGACCACAAGGTGCTCGCGGAGTGTGCGGGCGAGATATACGCAGATCGCGACGGCGTGTATGTCACGTACGGGAATTCAGATGCTGACGGCAATGCGGCAGCGGACGGCCCGACGACGGACACCCTTCACGAGATTGCGATCTATTCGAGAAATTACATTGCCGCGTACGGCGGGGACGATGCATGGTCCTACGACATCCGCGGCGATGAGGGCTTCAACGCTCTGAAATACAGAGACTTACACACGGAGGCGGCGAGCCTTCGGGAAAGACGAGGACACGCAGGTGCAACTGATTGACTACGCGAAAAGTACTACCTGGAACTCGGTAATTGTTGTCGGTGTGATCGCCGTGATGGTGCTCGGTGCCATCTATCTGCGAAAGCACAAGATTTTCCGCAAGAGCATGCTGCCGACGGCGGTGCTGGGCGGATTTCTGATGCTGGCGGTCAAACTGATCGGCGTTCAGGCGGGCATCTTCAACCCGGACGGCGCGCCGTATCTGCGGTTCAATGAGGTGCTGCAGATCCTGACCTACCACGGTATTGCGGTCGGATTTATCGCGATGTCGCTGCGCACGCCGGCGGAGAGCGTGAAGAAGAGCGGGCGCATGGTCGGCCTAAAGAGCGGTGCGATCATCGTGAGCTCCTATATGATCCAGGGCGTGATCGGTCTTGCGATCTCCCTCGGACTCGCATACACCGTGATGCCGAACCTGTACAAGGCGAGCGGCATCCTGCTGCCGATGGGCTACGGCCAGGGCCCCGGACAGGCGAACAACTTCGGAAGCACGTTCGAGCGCAACGGTTTCGCGGGCGGACATTCCTTCGGCCTTGCGATCGCGGCGGCCGGATACATTTCCGCGTGTGTGGTCGGCGTTATCTACATGAACTACCTCGTGCGCAAGGGGCGCCTGCGCCGCAAGGACTATGAGCCGGTGGCCGGTTCCGTGACGGTGGACGATCCGAACAAGATCGAGGAGACCGCATCGGAGTCGCTGGACCGCCTGTCGCTTCAGCTGGCGATCGTATTCGGTATCTATCTTCTCACATATATCATCACACGCGGCCTGATCACCGGGATCGGAGCGATCTCGACCGGTGCGAAGGACGCGGTGGGAAGCCTGCTGTGGGGCTTCAACTTCATGCTCGGATCGGCACTTGCCATCGCGGCGAGGAGTATCTTCCGAAAGAGACTCAAGAAGCTTCCGAAGGCCGAGCGCGCGCAGGACAACTACCTGCTGAGCCGCATCTCGGGACTTGCGTTTGACGCGATGATCGTCGCCGGTATCGGCTCGATCGAGCCCGAGCAGCTGTCCGGTCTGTGGCTGCCCTTCGCGCTGATGGCGGTGGCAGGCGCGGCGGTGACGCTCATCCACCTGAAGTTCGTGTGCAAGCGCGTGTACGGCGACTACTATTACGAGGGCCTGCTCTCGATGTACGGAATGATGACCGGCACGATCAGCTCCGGTGTCCTGCTGCTTCGCGAGATCGATCCGAAGCTGGAGACGCCCGCGGCCAACAACCTCATCATCGGCAGCAGCTATGCGATCCTGCTCGGCGCGGTGCTGATGGTGTTCGTCGGAATGGCGTCGCGCTCGGATCTGATGACGTGGATCACGTTCGGACTGATCCTGATCTACTATATCGCATTGATGTTGTTTATCTGCGCCGGCAAGGGCAGGAAAGAGAAGCCGGAGGCGGAGGCTGCCGAGGCGGAGTGATCGCTTCGGAAAATGATACTGTTACTTGACACAGCGGCCCGCAGAGCCGCGAACGGAGGCATACCTTGGGTTCCAAACGAGACAAACAGGGAATGAAGATCATCATCGTAGGCGCCGGAAATGTAGGTTCTACGCTTGTAGAACAGCTTGCGCATGAGGGCCACGACATCACCATCATCGACATTGTGGCGCGGAAGATCCAGGCGATCACCGACAACTACGACGTCATGGGGATTGTCGGCAACGGCGCGAGCTACAGCGTGCTGATGGACGCCGGGATCGAGCAGGCGGATCTGATGATCGCGGTGACCGAGGCGGACGAGCTGAATCTTCTGTGCTGCACGGTCGCCAAGCGAGTCGGACGGTGCGCGGCCATCGCACGCGTGCGCATGCCCGACTACAGCAAGGAGTCGACGTATCTTCAGGAACAGCTGGGATTGGCTCTTGTCATCAACCCCGAGATGGAGACGGCGAAGGAGGCTGCGCGCATCCTGGCGTTGCCGACCGCGCTCGAGGTTGTCTCGTTCGCCCACGGGCAGGCGGAGCTGATCAAGCTTGCGATCCCGGAGCATAACATGATCGCCGGCATGTCGCTCGAGGAGATCGGCAAGAAACTTCCGCAGCGTGCGCTGGTCTGCGCGGTTGAGCGCAGCGGCGAGGTGTTCATCCCCTCCGGCTCGTTCCGGCTTCAGGCGGGCGACACGCTCTCCTTCGTCGCCTCGAGAAGAAACATCCGAACATTCATGGATACGTTCGGGTTCAAGTCCCGCAGGGTGCGGGACACGCTGATCGTCGGAGGAAGCAAGGCGTCCTACTATCTGGCGCAGGAACTGCTGCACGCCGGAGTCGCGGTCAAGATCATCGAGCAGAACCGCGAGCGCTGCGACGAGCTGAGCATTCTGCTGCCGAAGGCT
>JAFZMO010000115.1 GCA_017551165.1 Lachnospiraceae bacterium | reverse complement strand
ACGGTTCTTTTGTCACGTCGCGAGCGATGTGACAAAAGAACCGTCCCCGTGTCACCTTGTTTTGCTGTTTTTTAGTCCCGGACTTATCCCGGACACACCGTTGGTGTTCCCGACGGCGGCGTCACATCGTTCGTCGGCCGCATCGCCTCGAACAGATCCTCAATGTATCGGAAGGCGGGGTTGGGTGTATCCATGGTCAACCGCCGCACATCGCTCCCCCGCGACGCCCGCACGATCGTGTCCGTCATGAACGAGAACGCGCCCAGGTACTCGTCACCGCGGTAGCAATGGACCGCATAACGATATCCGTCACCCTCCGGGATCCGCGTCACGGTGCCGGACATCATGCCCAGCTTCTCGTCGAAATCCCGTATGGTATCCTCCTGCTCCAGCACGATCAGATCGCCCCGGGTGCCGTCCACGATCTTGATCTTCGTGACGCCCTCAGGGAGCACCAGCTTGCCGTGGTCGTCGTCCGTGAACACAAGGAAAATGCTCGCTTTGCTCCGGTCCGTTTTCTCCCGGTATGCCCACGCGCCCGCGGCCGTACCCATCACCAGCAGGATCACAAAAACGATCAATGCCCGTCTTCTCACAACAGTCACCCCCTTCTTCGTCTCGAACAACAACAATTTCCTTTTTCATTCTTACCCTTCGAACGTACCGAGGAAGATCGGAAGTCCTTCGGAATCCACGATCATGTAGACAAACGGACGATCAAGGATCACATAATCATACTGAGGAACGCCCTTAAATTGGAGTTCGACTTCCGTCACAGCAGCTGCCTTTGTTCCGGCCTCGTCCACGCTGATATACGTCTTATGGTTGACCTGCCCCACATACACGCCCTGCAACTCCATCAATCGGCTGAGATTGGCTTTGCCTTCCGAAAACGCGTCCGTCACACCCAACGCCTTCAACGTCTTACTGAGCTCGAGCGAATACTCCTCCTCATACTTCGGGATACCGATTTGGATATCTCCCCATCTCGAATCGGCGCACAGCTTGCGGATGTCTCCGGGTTGCAGCGATTCCAACAGTTGTTCGACGCTCACGCCCTCCTTCGGGAGCAGCGCGATATAGGAAAATTCATCGCCCATATACGGCTTGATAAATCCCGTAGCCAGATCATTTTCCAAATATTTGCTTTCGATCGTGCCATGCATCATATCAACCTTCACCATCGTGCCATCCGACTTCGTGAACGGGTAGTCTCCCTCTGTCTCGGACTCGTCAAACGAGTCTGTCCATTTTGCGTCAAGCGCGATCGCGTTCATCAGGACCATAACCGTGTACGGATCGAGTTCTTCGATGATCTCGTCGATCATGTCCGCCGTCTTCGCCTTCGCCCATGCATTGATCCCTTCAACGGTGGAATCATCCATCGGTGCCGAGAATACGGCCGCGCGGTAGTTCTGTGCGCAAGTGTCCAAAAATGTCTTCGGCACGTACTGCTCAAACTCATTCTTGATCCACAGCGAATCTGCGTTCGTGAATTTGGTCTCTCCCTCACCGCCCTTCGTGAGGTCCTCGATCCAGGCAGCCAGATACGCGTTCCGCTCGTCCGCCGTCAGGCCAAGCAGTCCGTCCAGCTGCGCCAGCGTCTCGCCTTCCGCACCGTTTGCCAGCATGCTGAGCGCGACATACACGGAAAACGGCGACACCATCCGCGTCTTTCCCTCCGGCAGCTGCGTGAACAATCGGTAGGCAAACTTCTCATACGCCTCGCTCATGGCGGGGTCCATCGCCTTCTTGTTCACCGGGGTGCCGGAAGTGCTGTTTGCTGTCAGCTCCTTCGCATTCGCGAACTGTAAAGGCAGCGATGTCGGCGTTATGTCCGTAGTTTCATTTTTCCCGGTTTCGCCGGTCTTTCCTGCGGGCGTCACGGGATCCTTCCGGAGCACGCCCGACTTCCGGATGCCGATGCCGATCAGCGCCACCAGACAAACGGCGATCACCGAAACGGCAAACCTCCTCCACACCAGCTGCTTTTTCTTTTTATCCGCAACATACCGGTCTCTTCGTTCGTACAGATCGGTAATCATCTCATCCGAGCTCTTCATATGTGAAACCCTCCTGTTCTAACTCACTCTTCAAGGCCTGTTTTGCCCGATACAGAAGATTTTTCATCTGACGCTCGCTCTTGCCGAGGATCCTGCCGGTCTCACGACTCGTAAAATCCTCAAAATACACAAGCCAAAGAACATTCCGGTAGTCCCGAGCAAGCTTGCCGAGCGATCTGTGGACCGCTCGCTTATGCTCCTCCCGAATGTACGAGCCCTCGAGATCGCTCTCCTCCTCCCGATATCGTTCCATATCCTCGGGAGCGATCTCCGTCTGTTTTGACGCGTGTCGAAGCCAGTCGACCGCAATGTTCCGCCCGATCGTGTAGAGCCACGTCTTGAAAGTGCTTCTTTCGGAAAATCTCGGTTTTCTCGTCATCAGCCGAAAAAACGTATCCTCCGTCAGATCTTCCGCGGTGTACAGATTGTCAACATAACTGTTCAGATACAGGATCAGTCCGTCCTTGTACTCTCTGACAATCTCCGCGATCCCCTCGTCATCGCCCTCCAGATAACGGCGGTAGCTACTTGCACCGTTGTCCATGGGACCTCCTTTATGATCAGAATCTTCGTATCGTCGCATCCTTTCACCCCTTAGACGCACGAAGCACGAAAAAGTCTCACCGTCTCGTTTCATTGTATCACGGGTGTGTGATGTTGTCATTGCATTTCATTTTTCACTTTGGTACAATTTATGCATAGGTATGTATGTTCTTTCATTAGACAGCATAATCTCAGGAGGGATGGATCATGAAAAAAATGGTAACCTGGATACTCGTGTGTATCCTGCTCATGGGGTGCATCGGCACTGCGTTCGCAGCGGACGGCGACGAGCTGCCGTTCGAACCGAAAGCTCCGCAAAATGTTTCGGTCAACTGGATGGAGGGAAATGATTCTCCGACCTCCATGTCGTTTTCGTTCAGCATCGATCCTGAATTGTCCAAGCTTCTTAACCTGCTCGATCAGGCGCGGGATTCCGGAATGTTGGAGACCATGCTCGCACCGTACGGCGCTACCGATGTCTATGTGAACATTCAGATCGACTGGGCGCTCGACGATGTGAACGATCCGGTCAGCGGATGGCACTACACAAAGTACTGGGACGACCCGTACGGCACGGGCTTCGGCAAGGATGAAAACGGTCATTACCGGTGCAGTGAATGGGACGCCGTTGAGTGGGGTCTGAACAGTCTGGATACCGTGCAGACGTACTGGATCATGCGCGGTGTTCCGAATGATGATCGCTGGAACGGCAATCCCGAGGAAAATACTCCCGGCGTTAAGGATCAGCTCCGGCCGGATCAGTATGAGTACCACGACGACAATGTCTACATCGATTTTACGAAGCACACCGCGTACTTCCGCGTACGGTTCGCTTTTACGGGCGTGCTGGAAGGCGATGACGGCGTGAAGACAGTCAACAAATTCTCCGAATGGTCGGAGACCTGCGGCTACGGCAAGGACGCCGCGGCTTACACTCCGATCAAAGCCGGCGATATCGCGGCTCCGGAGGTCACCGATCTCCACATGACGGACAAGGAATTCAACGACAATCCGATCGTTGCTTTCACCCTCACGGTCCCGGACGCGCTCTCGAAGATGGCAGCCGACGCTGCCGCACACGGCGGCCGCATCGTAATTGATACGGAAGCCCGCGTAAAGGGTGATACGGAATGGGTCGTCATGGGCAATACCGATTGGGAGATCAAGACCGGCGAAATGGAATGCGCACTTGTTACGCTGATCAGCGAGAACCATCCGAAGATCGCGAAGGATACCCCGATTGAAATCCGATGCCGTTACCGCTGCAGTCAGACAGAACTGGATGATGTATTCTCGGACTACTCGAAGGTGCTGACCTTTGAAACCTCGGAAATCGGCAACGATCCGATGCCGACGCCGACGGAAGTTCCCCCTACTCCTACGGTTGCACCGGAAGCAAAGGAGGACGCGAAGAAGGACAAGTGCCCGATCTGCGGCTTCTGCCCGCAGCCTCTGGGGCTGTGCATCTTCATCTGGATCGCGATCATCATCGTGGTTGTCGTGGTTGTCATCATCGTGGTCAAGAAGAGCAAGGGTGATGAGAACAACCAAAAGTAACACTAACCAAGGTTTCCATGCAAACGAAAAGAACTCCCGCACGGTTTCGTGCGGGAGTTCTTGTTTTGAAGTGTTGTTTTTAAGTGTTGTTTTCGCATCAGTATCCCGAGGCAAGATCTGCGAGCGGATTGAAATATCCGGTTGATACTTTATACGCCGTGGTATCCTTATCCCCGATATCGTCTCTTCGCTTCATCCATGCATCGTACTGCTCCTCGGTGACTTCCACCTCGGTATATGTGTACTCAAAGCTTCCTTCGCTCGACGTTATCTGCGCAGTGAGATTACCGCGCCCATCAAACACCCACTCGTATCGCGAGGTGATCTTCCCCTCCTTATCGGTGAATTCCTGCATGATCAGCCGGCCCCCGTCGTCATACGTCAAGGTGGTTATCCCGCTCCACTCACAAAGTTTGCCGTCAGGCTTGGAAACACGATGGTCGATCTTGACTAATCTTCCGTCCGTGTCGTACTCATATGTGGTCCTGATCGATGTGAGGATCGGATCCGCGGAATCTTCTTCCCATGTCAGCACGCCGTCTGACTTAGCCCGCAACAGTCGGCCGTCCTTATCGTAGTATGCGATAGAAGTGCTGTCATCATACGTTTCATGCAATGTCAAAATGATCTCGCTGCCGGTATAGTTGACGGTAGCCCAACTGCCGTCCGACTGATACAAATGATAGACGATCCTTTCCTGCGGATCGTAGCGGTCCACCACCAGCCATTCGGCATCAGCGCCGTATTGGATCTCCAAGCGCGAGCTGCCGTCCTCGTCGTAGATCAGCCGTTCGCCGCGATCAAATTCCAGTTCCTGCGTATCCTCATTCCAGCAATAGTTCTTTACAGCACATACCTTTTCATGCTGCGGATCATATTCGTATACGGATTGATACTCCGGCCTTACATCCAGGCCATCCGCCGTCTTCGAATACCGTGTTTTCTTCATATATCGGCCGAGTTCGTCGTACTCAACCTCGAGTGTCATAAGGAGCGGACCGTCTCCCGTTTTCCAGTAATGAACACATCGCTTCCTATTCCCGTTATCATAGTACTCGTATTCCTCTTTTTCCAGAGTACGCTCATACGGATCTCCTTCGAAGCTGTCCCAATCCGAATAATCCAACTTAATGCTTTCTTCCTCCACCCACTGCGTACATCTGCCGTTGTGATCGTAGGTGAGCGTCTTGGTTCTGCTGCCGTCATCCCACGTCTGCGTCTCCGTCGTAACATTTGGCTCAATCTTCGTCACCGTGTCCTTGACGCCGCCGGTGTAGGAGGTGATGAGGATCTGATTCAAAACCGGATCGTACACGCGCTCCATAAGGCATGATCTGCCCAGCTTCGGATCTTGATGGTACTCTCCCGTCTGAAGCCATACCTTGATCTTGTTCTCCGGTGCGTTGGTCGGTGTAGCCGTAGGCGTCGCACTCACGGAAGCCGGCTTCTTCGGCTCCGGATCCTTGCCGAACACAACCGCCATCAGCACCGCCCACGCGACCAGCGCCGCTCCGCACAGACTTGCGATCAAGATCCTTGTACGCTTCTTGCTCATATCCCCCATCCTCCCGGAACCGTTTTCTTTCTGTCTGATCCAAGGATATCACACAGTTGTTACAAAGTGTTTGAAAACCTATTACGATTTTATTTCATTCCGCTTACGAATCAGTTACATCGATCGGACCATGTTACCTCGTGAACTTCGAGAGGAACAGCCATGCCTGCTCGCAGGTGTGATGCCGGCACTCGTGCCCCTGATTGTCGATGCTTCCGAGCGCGGTGCGGCACACGCCGTCCTCGCTGTCAAAATACTCGATCGTCAGCTTGGCGTCGCGCGACTCATCCGCGATCACCTCCGTGCGGTCTCCGTTCACGCCCCAGATCTTATTTTCCCACGAATCCACGCCCGCGAGCTCCACCGTATACGCCTTCTTCACACGGTTGACCGTGAACAGCCAGCGGATGCGGTCGAGACACTTCTGCGCCTGGAACGGAAGCTCCGGCAACGGCGTCACGGCGCCTCCCGCGTAAAATGTGGGCACTGCCGTGTCGCGGTTGATCTCGCACGGCGCAGGCTTGCCGTAGGAGTTGTCACCGACCTCGAACGTCGCGTCCATCGGCGCGAGTCCGGCGAACACCGACGGGTACTCCTGGAAGAGATCCCAGGACTTGCATCCGCCCATGGAGAAGCCGCTCGCATAGATGCGCGTCGTGTCGATGTTGTATTTGTTCTTCAGGATATCGATCAGCGCAACCATCTCGGTCGCGGTGCTGTTTAAGTGGTTCTCGATCGCCACGAGAAGGAAGTTGTACCGGTTCGCAACGCGGTACCACGCGGACACGTTCGAGATGTACATCGCCGAGTCTCCGCCGCCGTGGAATGCAAGAAGCAGCGGCGCCGGTGTTCCGTCGTTCCACAGATCCGTGTTGTAATACGCCACATAGCCGACCTTGTGCTCGATCGTCCCCCTGTCATCACCGCAGTTGTCGGGCGAGGTCGGAAGAACCGCCACGCACTCCTCGCGCACCATGCCCATCTCCGCGAGCACGGGCTCCTGCTCGAGATTTCCGCACCAGCGGCGGTATCTCCGCACGAACGTGTCGAACTCCCACGCATAGTCTGCCGCATTGCGCGCAAGAAGATGCTTGCAGCCGACGGACAGCGCCTTGTTCACCTCCGGCGTGTTGCCGATCGATACGACGGGGATGTCGCTTCTCTGCGGCGCCGGGACCGTCGTCAGACGCTCGAGCGTGCACACCGCCGGCGTGATCTCGCCGGGGCCCCACAAAAACTCGCCGTTCACGGTCTGCAGCAGGTTCCGTGCGATGTAGTCTGCCGATGCCCCCGCACCGTACAGGAAGGTGCGGAAGATCGCTCCGCGGATGAAGAATCCGACCTGCTCTCCCGTGAAGCGGTTGCGCATCTTTACAACGCCGTCCTCAAAATACTGGTGGATCTTCGAGTTCGCGATCAGCTCCTGAAACAGCGTCACATCCGCGCCGTTCCAGCCGTCCGCCGCCTTCGGATAGACGAAGACAACGCTGCCGCTGTAGCGCGCCGCAATCCCTGCGAGGCCGTTTGCGTCCGCCCATGCGGCCGCCTCCTCGGGTGTGCGCTCCGTCTCCTCCAAAACGATGAGATACGGCGCCTCAAACCCGTAGTTGATGACGTCCGACGGAAGATCGCCGTCGTCGGGGATGTACACCTTCACGCGAAATGTGTCAAATGCGTCCGAAGTCCATACTTTGCCGCGGTTTCCGAGGTCGGTGATCGCGGGCATTCCGTTCATTGCCATAGAATTTTCCTCCCAAAGTTGTATTACGCAAAACAAAAGCACTCAGAGGATCCCGTCCCCTGAGTGCCCGAATTCTTACTTAAACAGACCTCCGAGTAGATCGGTTACGCTGTCGAGCGGAGAGCTCGCCTTGCTTTCCTTCTTGACCGTCGTCTTCTTGCCGGAGGAACTTGTCTTCTTTCCGTCCGTCTTCTTGCCCGAAGAGCTTGTCTTCTTGCCGTCTGTCTTCTTCGCGTCCGTCTTCTTGCCCGAGGTGCCGGTCTTCTTGCCGGACTTCGGCTTCTTCGGCTTCTCCTCTTCCTTCTCTTCTTCCTTCTCCTCAGGCTTGTCCGCAGACACGAGGTTCATGATTCCGGAAGCGAGGCTCGAGATGTTCACGCTGCCGAGCAGGCTGCCCAACAATGCCGCCGTCCCCGAAGAGGAATTGCTCTGCTGATTCGACTGGTTCGACGAGGAACCGCCGCCGAGAAGACCCGTAAGCAGGGGACCTGCCGCCGAGAGGATGCCTTTCGTCTTCGCCTTGCTGACGCCGGTCTCCTTCGCGATCTCATCCGTGGATGTGCTCTTGCCGCTGATGAGCGACGGAAGAGCGTTGGTCAGAACGCTTTTTACCTGCGACTGTGTCGCGCCGGACTCGCCGCAAATGCTCTTGATATTGGCTGTGCTGAGCAACGATTTGGTGATGTCATTGATATCCATACATTGTCTCCTTCTCACGCTGGAATTGGCAGTGCACTGAGCATCCGCCTCACAAGTTCCATACTACTCTTATTGCCGACAAAAGTCAAGGTGACAGGCGGTGACAGCGGGACGGTTCAATGGATTTTCATATTGCCCATGAGAATGTCCTTGAGGACGCCTACGACCTCCCGCGTCAGGTTGTGCGGAAGGTACGAGAGCTTGGAGTCCGCGCCGACGCCGACGACGTCGCCGTAGCCGCACTTCTGCGCGATCCCGAGCGCGCGGTACATGTGGAAATTGTTCGTGATGACCGCCACGCGCGTGTCCGCGGAAGGAAGCAGCTCCAGGCAGTATTTCAGATTTTCCGAGGTGTCGGTCGACTTGTCCTCCAGGATGATCCGGGAAGCATCAACGCCGTGCGCTGTGAGGTAGTCGCGCATACCCACCGCCTCGCTTGTCGGCTCGTTCGGGCCCTGTCCGCCGGAGACGATGCACTTCGTCTTCGGGTGCTTAGCCAGGTACTCCGCCGCCTTCTCCAGGCGGTACGTGAGCACGACGCTCGGGCCGTCCTCGCGCACCTGCGCGCCGAGCACGATCAGGTACTCCGCCTCGCCGCCGTCCTCATGAAACTGCGCGAGGATCCTCACAAGGATCGTCATATACACGGCGAACCCGATCGCGATCACCACGATCGCCGAGATCCGCACGCCCTTCGGGAGCTTGCCCCACACCTGCCAATGCGCCATCGCCGCAAGGCCGAACAACGCGATCCCGATCACGAACCAGATCCGGTAGAATTTGTTGCCCGCACCCGCGTTGCGCACATAAAGACCGTACCACATGCCAAGCAATCCAAGCACGATCCATATCGTCATTCGTATCCAATGCCACATACCGATCATTCCCCACATTCGTCAAACCACTTTCGCAGCGCTCCCGCCGTCGCGGTCACGCTGCCCTGCACGGAGTTCTTCGGGCCGCCGCCCTTCGCTCCGAAGCGCTCCTTAAGCAATTGCTGCCTCCCGCTAACGTCTCCGCCGTCCTGCTCCATCAGGTAGCGCCACGAGAGCTGCTCCTCGCCGTTGCCGTCGCCCTCGGTCTTTCCCGACGACAGCATCGCGCAGACAACGCCTGTATACCGCTTCTTCAACTCATCGACCGCATACCGCAGAAGGGATGCATCACCCGCCTCCAACAGCAGAAGGATGCTCCTTCCGATGCGATCATCCTCCGTCGCTGCACCGCCCGTCTGCATTCCGGCCTTCTCCCGGTCCGCCTCAGCCTTCTCCCGATCCGCCGCTGCCATCGCCTCAATGCGCGACAGCGTGATCGCACGGTCCTTCGCGACAAGGTCGTACGCGAGCTTCCGCTTCTCCTCCGCGAGCCGCTCCACCGCGTCCGCGAGGTCCTCGGTCTTCACGGACAGAAGCCGTGATAGCTTCGAGAGAAGCGCCATGCGCTCCCCGTAGTCCTCCATCGCGCGGAAACCGCAGCGGTACGACACGCGCACGCCACCCTTGTAGTTCTCCCAGCCGATCAGCTTGAAGCAACCGACCTCTCCGGTCAGCTTTACGTGCGGCGCACAGCAGGCGCACAGATCCACGCCCGCAACCTCCACGAGGCGCACCGCGCCGTCGATCTCCTTCTTGCTGCGGTACGTAAGCTCCGCCAGCTCCTCCTTCTCAGGGTACCACGCGCGCACGATGCGGTTTTCCGTAATGATGCGGTTTGCCTCCGTCTCCAGCGCTAAGAGCTGCTGCTCCGTGAGCTTGCCGTTGTAGTCCATCGTCGCCGTGCGGTCGCTCAAGTGAAAGCCCACATTGTCGTATCCGTACGTTCCGTGTACCAGTCCGGAAAATATGTGCTCGCCCGTGTGCATCTGCATGTTCCGATAGCGGTACTCCCAGTCGATCCGGCCGTGCACCGTCGCGCCCTCTGCAAACGCACCAACATTCCCGCCTTCGGCTGTCTCACCGAGCGCCACGAGATGACGGATCGTGTCTCCCTTGATCTGCACATCCGTGACGGCGCAGCCGTTCAGCTCGCCGCGGTCGGGCGACTGTCCGCCCTCCTCGGGGAAGAACAGCGTGCGGTCGAGCGTCACCCACGCGGACGACCCGTCCGGGAGCGGCTCCACCGCTGTCACGACCGCGTCAAATTCCCGCGCATACGCGTCGTTGTCATACAGTTTGATCATACTGCCTCCTGCAAGAAAGAAGGAGGATCAGCCTGCCGGCCGGTCCTCCTTGACTATGTCCTCACCGAAAGGATCACTCTTCCGTAAAATACGATTTGATCACCGGCCAGACGTCCTTGGACTCCATGCCGAGTTTCCATGCGGAACAACCGATCAGGTTGTGTTTCTTCATCACATCCAGCTTCTTCGCCAGGGACTCCGCATCCTCAACCCACACCTTGACGAGCTTGCCCTCCACGGTCACTTCCGCGTAGTACTGTCCGCACGTCTCGTCCC
Source organism: Lachnospiraceae bacterium (assembly GCA_017551165.1). Lineage (GTDB taxonomy): Bacteria > Bacillota > Clostridia > Lachnospirales > Lachnospiraceae > ISDg. Next base: position 32,072 of record JAFZMO010000115.1, on the reverse strand, counting down.
AGGTCTTGGTACCGCCGTTGTCCTTGATGAACTTCGAGATCGCGTCCATGCCGGCCGCCTCATTCGGAACGGGTTCGTCCTCACCGTGCGGCTCGTTGACCATCCATTTTCTGGCAAAGAACGGCATTCCGAGGATCAGGCGATCCGCGGGTACCTTGCGAAGCATCGCCTCAACACCGCTGTTGACGAAGCCGATCGATGCAACGGAGCCCTCCTCCTTCGACTTGGAGTAATGCTCATCGTAGCCCATGAAAATGATATAGTCGATGAATTCGCTCTGCTCGTCGAGACGGTAGAACGCATTCAGATTGTTCGGATAATAGTTGTCGGTCGAGAGCGTCAGTCCCTTGTCCTTGCATGCCAGATACAGCTCGCGCAGGAACTGCAGGAAATGAGGAGCCGAATCCTTCGTGATGTACTCGAAGTCGATGTTGATACCGTCCGCACCGACGCGCGTCACCTCGCTGACCAGATTGTTGATCAGCGCCTCACGCGACGCCGTGTGCGACAATACATCGTATCCCTTGACATCCTTCGCAAAATCGTCCGCCAGCGCCCAAACCTTCATGCCTGCCGCATGCGCTGCCTTGACGTAGCTTGCGCTCGCGAGCGATGTGATATTGCCTTCCTTGTCCGCAAATCCGAACCAGGTGGGTGAGATTACGTTCACGCCCTTGGTCTCCTTGACCGCAGCCTTGAAATCCGCCTCACCGATCTCACCGCCGACCTGATGCCATACCATGCACACCTTGCCTTCAATCTGGTGGTTCTCGTACTTGTCCGTCGTCGTAGCGGCAGCCGTGATCATGCTGTAGGTGGTCGTCTCCATATTGTTGACGTATCCCCAACGACCGTCCGTCGTCATAACCTTCGACCAAACGTTGCCGGAGAGATCCTCCGCCAGGTACAGGATCGTACCCGACTCAAGCTCCGCAACGATGTCGTGCGTCTCATCGCGTCCGTTGCGCATGATGGTGCCCTCTTCGGCCTTCACCGATGCGCGGTATACCTGCTTGCCGGTCGTGAAGATGGCAATGCGCTCCGGCTCCGAGGACTCCGTGACTTCCATGCGACCGTACTGCTTCAGGATGTCCGTGCAGACATACACGGTGTCGTCCTGGCTGATCACCATCGCGGTGTCCGTTGCCTTCTCCGTATCGTTCTCACGATATCCCGTCTTGTTCACCTGGAAGAAGCAACGAACTGAGGACGTCGTGACGAGCATCTGCTGTTCCCCTTCGTTCCAGTAAAACCGGCTGTCAATACTCGTGACAAGCGAGATCGGCACATACTTTTTATTCCCGCTGACGATACCCTTCTCCTCGCTCAGACGGGCGTTTACCATCAGCATGACTTCTCCGGATTTCAGTTCGTAAAATGTGTCCAGATCGGCCTTCGTCGTCGAGGGTCCCTTGGGCTCTTCGACTTCCGTGCCGTTCTTGGTTTCATTCTTCGTACCGCAGCCGGCCAAGCATACTGCTATCAATGCGATCATGATCGCGCAAATTGCTTTCCTGCTCATGGAATCCTCCCACTCCATCAAGAATGACACTCCAAATAAGCTGACGCTTTTGGAGCCTCCGCAACGACCATTGTATCACAGTTTGTGCGGAAAAGAAACCCCGCTTTGCATTTCTGTGTGTTGCGCGTCATGTTCTCCGCTCGGCAGGGTTCCGCCCGCATACAAAAACGGCCGGATCGTAAACCCCAAACCGCTCGATCTCCCGTCGTAACATACCTCGCTCCGCCTCCGTAAGGTGCCTTGGGTCTTGGTTGGTTGAACAGGCGGTAACACCGTGATATGTACACATTCCTGCCTCCGTTTGCGCACGTGTGCGTTCCCGGTCGTCGACCTCTCCGCCGAAGCTCGCCGTCACGACTTTCGATGCCCACAGTATACCTCATCAGAGGGCTTCAATTCTATTGACAGACTCCCCAAATATCGCCTTTCGGATTTTACGACATATCCCGTAAATTCCTTGTTTTGTTCGGTTCCGCTATACTTTTTTCACAATTTCGGTCATTGACTTTCGTGCATATTTTTCTTATACTCATCGTACATAGTACGATTATTTACGCGGCGGAACCCGCGGGAAAGGAGGCCTGCATATGGAAATGGAACTGCTTGACAACGGCTCGGTCCGGTGCTTTATCGGACAGGCAGACCTTGACAAACACAACATTACCATGCTCGATTTTGTGATCCACCCGGAATCCTCGCGCCCGATGCTTCAGGAGTACATTGAGCTTGCGCGCAACCGCTACGGTTTTCGCTGCGCGGGAAGCACGGTGATCGAGGCAGTGCCCCTGTCCAAGGACCGCCTTGTGTTGACATTTTCCAACGGAAAGGTCCCTTCCCTGACCGACTGGCTCCGGGATTCCCTGCAGGGTCTCACGGACGACGCGGAGCAGGATTCCGAAGACGCGGAGGACATGCGCGCCGAGGATGAGGGCGAGCCGGAGGACATGAACTACGCGGACACCTCGTACGGTCGCCGCGGCGCCGGCAAGCTTCCTCCGTTTTTACAGCGGCGGAGCAACACGCCCAAGGCCGAGGAGATCTTCGGGACCGCCCGCATGCTGATGAGCGGCAACGACATCATGGGCGACGCCGACGGCGAGACGCCGGCCACCTCCTCGGAGGACAACGAGGTCGTGATCTGCTTCCGCAAGCTGGACAACCTGATGTCCTTTGCGAAGGTCACCGGATCGCTCCGTCTCTCAAGCACCCTGTTCTACGGTGCCATCGACCGATGCTACGTGCTCTGGCTCGACGCGGACAACAGCGACCCCGCAGACCTGCTGTACGCAGGCCGGATCGCCGACGAATACGGCACGCGCCTGTTTGACTACTCGCTCCCGTACTACCGCGAGTACTTCCGCTGCATCGCCGAGGACGACGCTCTCGAGAAGCTCCGCTCGGTACAGTGACGGACCGTTTCGAAGAAGCACAACAAGGCTGCGATCTCTACATTTTCCAAGCAAAAAAATAAGCCCGAACAGAGCAACCTCTGTCCGGGCTTTTCGTTACGGAATCACATCTCAGCTCTTCGAAGAGAAGAAGGTGTTGATCTCCTCAACGAGCATATCTACATCGATGCCGTGTACCATGCACGCCTGCTCCAGCGTCTCGCCCTGAGCGGACGGGCAGCCTACACAGTGCATACCTGCGCCCATCAGGATCGGTGCAACTTCGATATCCGCGCGGAGAATCTCTCCGATCTTCATGTCCTTGTTAACGATCATGTGAATTACCTCCTGACTGTATTGCGGCCTTTTCGTCGCCAGCATGATTATAGACGATTCATTTTGCGCTGTCAATCACAACCGTCGAAAAGTTCAATGATATTTACAAAAAAGTACTTGCATTCCGATTTCATATGAAGTACACTATATTCGGTGAGCGGGATGCGCTCACGAGTTCTTGACAGGAGGATGTTCAAATGGCATTTGTTATCAATGATGGTTGTGTTAAGTGCGGCGCTTGCGCTGGCGAGTGCCCGATCGGCGCTATCACCGAGGGTGAGGACAAGTACGAGATCGATGCTGATGCTTGCCTTGGCTGCGGCACCTGTGCTGCTACCTGCCCTACCGGTTCGATTGTAGAGGAGTAAGACACGATAACCAAACAAAACGAGGGGCGTTGCTGATGCAGCGCCCCTTTTTTGTGTTCGAAAACTGTTTCTGTCGCGGGGATCCCCGCTTCTATGCTTAGTTCTGCCCGCGGTTGTCGAGGTTCGCGAACTTCGTCTGCTCCCCGATCCACGCCAGCTTGATCGTGCCGGTGGAACCGTTACGCTGCTTGCCGATGATGACCTCGGTGATGCCGGGCTCCTTGCATTTCTCTTTCGTGTAGTATTCGTCTCGGTAGAGGAACATTACCACGTCGGCATCCTGCTCGATGGCGCCGGATTCACGCAGGTCCGAGAGAACCGGGCGCTTGTCCTCGCGCGCGTCTGGCTGACGCGACAGCTGGGAGAGCGCGATGACCGGGCAGTTCAGCTCACGCGCGAGCGCCTTGAGCGAACGGCTGATCTCGGAGACCTCGTTCTGGCGGGATTCGTTTCGCTTCGTTCCCTTGGACTCCATCAACTGCAGGTAGTCGATCATCACGAGCTGCAGCTCATGGTCGAGCTTGAGCTTGCGGCACTTCGAGCGCACCTCCTGCACCGAGATGGACGGTGTGTCGTCGATATACAGCGGCGCCTCGCCGACGCGGCGGGCTGCCAGCATCATGTCCTCCCAGTCGTGGTCCTCCAGCTTACCGGTACGGATCTTCTGCAGATTCACGCCGGAGTCGAGCGAGAGGATACGGTTGACCAGCTGGACCTTACTCATTTCCAAGCTGAAGATCGCGGTCGCCACGTGCTTGCGGACGGCGATATTTTCCGCAAGATTCAACGCGAACGCGGTCTTGCCCATGGAGGGACGGGCTGCGATCAGGATCAGATCCGACGGCTGCAATCCGGCCGTGCGGTAGTCCAGGTCGAAAAATCCTGTGGGGATACCGGTCGTCTGGCCGTTGCTCTTGGCGGCCTTCTCGATATTGTTGAGCGCCTCGACGACGATGCGGCTGATCGGCATTGTCTCGACCGCCTGGCCCTCCTGGAAGAGTTTGAACATCTGCTCCTCGGCGCGGGCAAACACATCGCTCACGGCGTCCTCGTCCTTGTAGCACTCGCCCGCGAGCGTGTCGCTCATGCGGATGAACTTGCGAAGACGGGACTTGTCGCGCACGATCGCGGCGTAGTCCGCGGTGTTGGCGGACGACGGCACGCAGTTCATGAGCTCCAGCATGTATTCTGCGGAGCACTGCGCCTCCGGCACGTGGCGCGCGCGCATGCGCTCCTGTACGGTTACTTCATCGGTCTCAAGACCCTGCTGGTTCATCTCGACGAGCACATCGAAGTAGATGCCCAGCGTTGTATCATAGAAATCCTCACCTGTGATGATGCCCGTGACGGCGCCGATCGCCTCCTTGTCCAACAGCATGGACCCGATGACCGAGCGCTCCGCCTCGAGGTTGTGAGGCATGCCCTTGCGGCTGACTGTTTCTTCCATAGGTCACTCTCCGTTCCGATCCCGTTCCCGCGGGGATGGCTTAGCGAACGCCCTCCACCTTGACCTCCAGCTCCGCGCTCACCTGCGGATGAAGCCGGATCGCCGCGTGAACAACGCCCTCGTTCTTGATCGCGATCGGCAGCGAGATCTTCTTCTTGTCGATGTCGAGTCCCAGCTGCTCCTTGATCGCCTCGCTGATCTCCTTCACGGAGATCGAGCCGAACACACGGCCGTTCTCACCGATCTTGATCGGCACGGTCACGCTCTTGCCCTCGAACTGCGCCGCGAGCTGCTGTGCTGCCTCGAGCACCTCCTGCTCGTGCTTCGCCTCCGCTGCCTTCTGCAGCTTCAGGTCGTTGAGGTTCTTCGGAGTCGCCTCAACGCCGAGCTTCTTCGGAAGCAGAAAATTTCTCGCATAGCCGTCGCTGGCCTTCACGACCTGGCCCTTCTTGCCGAGCGCCTTCACATCCTGCAGTAAAATGATATCCATCTATGGTTTCCTCCCTGATCTTCGATACTTTGCGGTTTTGACAAGTCCGCCTACTTGGTGGTGCCGTCCTGTAGCATCTGCTTCAGCACGGCCTTTACCTGCTGCTTCGCCTCCGCGATCGTCACACCGGTCAACTGCGCGCCCGCGACCGTCATGTGACCGCCGCCGCCGAACTTCTCCATCACGAGCTGCACGTTGAGCTCATCGATGGAACGCGCGCTGATATACACCTGATTCTGAAAATACGTGAACACGAACGATGCCTTGACGCCGTCGATCTCCATGAGCTCGTTGGCCACCTGCGCACCGATGACGTTGGGCGATTCCAGCCCCTCGCCGGAGCACTCGGCAAACGCGTAGTCGTTTAAGTACATCTCCATGCCGGCGATCGCTCTCGCGCGCTCCATGTACTCCTTCTTGTCGGAGCGAAACGCCTTGCGGATGCGCGTCACCTCGGCGCCGTTGCGTCGCAGGTACGCAGCCGCCTCGAACGTGCGCACACCGGTCTTCGTAAGGAAGTTGTTCGTGTCGATCATGATGCCCGCGTACATCGCCTCCGCCTCGATCGGGCGAAGCCTCAGGCCCTCGCCGATGTACTGCAGGATCTCGGCCACAAGCTCACACGCCGAGGAGGCGTAGGGCTCCACGTACGACAGCGCCGCGTCGTCGACCGAGTCCGTCGTCTTGCGGTGATGGTCGAGCACGATGACCTGCTTGATGCGGTCGTAGAGCTCCGGACACTCCGTGAAGCTCGGCCGGTTGACGTCCACGATCACGAGGAGGTCGTCCTCCTTCGCAAGCTCCAGCGCGCGGAAGGCGCTGATGAACATCGTGGATTCGTACTCCGGATTATTGATGAAATTGCTGACCGTCGGACGCACCGCGTTGCCGACCTCATTCAGCACGATATACGCGTTCTTGTTGCAGTGCTTGACGATGCGGTACACACCGATCGCCGCACCGATCGCGTCGACATCGGGGTTCGCGTGGCCCATGATGAAGACATTTTCCTTCGACTCCACGAGCTCCTTGAGCGCGTGCGCCTTGACTCTCGCGCGGACTCGCGTGTTCTTCTCGATCGACTCGCTCTTGCCGCCGAAGTAGGTGATCATCTCGCCGTCGCGGACAACCGCCTGGTCGCCGCCTCGTCCGAGCGCAAGGTCCATCGCGGCACGGGCACTCTCGTAGCCCTCCTCGTAGCTCTTCGCGTTGACGCCGAGGCCGATACTGATCGTCAGGCCGACCTCGCTCGGACCGCCGATGTTGACGGAGCGAACGTCGTAGAGGATCGAGAACTTATCGTCCTGAAGCCACTGCAGATAGCGGTTTTGGAAAATGAAGAAGTACTTGTCCTTCTCCAGCTTTCGGATGACCGCGTCGATGCCGTGCATGTACGTCGTGATCTTCCGGTCGATCAGAGCCGTCAGCAGGGAGCGCTTGACTTCCTCGTAGCTGTCGAGCACCTCATCGTAGTTATCGATATACAAAAGGCCGAACACCAGCCGGCTGTCGTAGTTTTCCTGGCGAAGCGCCGTGAGCTCCGTCTCATCGTAGAGGAACGCGGAGACCGTCTTGGTGAGCTTGACCTTGGCGCCGCGCGCAATGCGCTTGAGCTGCGCGTCAAACTCGGGCGTCTCCTGAGCCCGCATGACGATCTTGTACACCTTGCCGTTGATGCGGGAGCGATACGCGCGCTCATCCGACTCATGCTTGGGCAGCGTGTACGCCTTGACGTCGGGGATCAGATCACGGAAGTTCGTTCCCACGCCCTTGCCGCACACGAGCGAAAACGCATTGTTACACCACAGCACCTCGCTCTCGCCGTCGAGCACCGCATAGGGAATGTCCAGCTCCGTCAGAAGCCGGCTCTCCACGTCGTCATAGCTCGCGGAAAATGCGATGTAGTCCCGCAGCACGCGCTTCCTGCGCAAGATAAACATCACAAGCGCAGCCGCAAAATACAGCACAGTCGCAATGATGGCGATCAACGCCGCCTTCTTGTTGACAAACAAAAGCGTGACGTCCACAACCAGCCACACTCCCGTGAGCAGCAACGGCCACAGCATGTAGGAGATCAATTTTCCACTCGCGCTCTTCTTCATACCAATCCTTTCGTTTCCTTCGAAACACCTTCCGAAGCCATACAGTTATACTACCACAAGTTGCCCCTAATAGCAAACGAAAAGAATCCGGCACGGACGCGTTTCCGCATCCCGGCCGGATCCTTAAGCTTCGTTTGATTGTCCGCTCCGCAGGGGATTACTCTACGGTGTAAGGCAGAAGCGCGATGTGGCGAGCTCTCTTCACGGAAGTCGTGAGAAGACGCTGATGCTTTGCGCACGTGCCGGTGATTCTTCTGGGAAGGATCTTGCCTCTCTCGGAGATGAATCTCGAGAGCGACTTTACATCTCTGTATACGGTGAACTCATCATAAGGCTCGGTGCAGAACGCGCAAACCTTCTTCTTTCTGCGGATGGGTCTCTTTCTCGGTGCTTCGCCCCGATCACCCTTCTCGGTTTTATTAAAAGCCATGGTGTTACCTCCTGTTCAATTCTTAGATGAACGGCAGATCTTCCTCGATGCCGTCCTTGATGTCAACGAAACCGCTGCCTGCATTCGAGGCGTCGGGTCTGGGCTGTGCGGGCGTGCTTCCGGTGGAAGCTGCATTCTTGCTCTCCGCAAACTCCTGATCGTCAACGATCACCTGCCAGGAATAGACCTTCTGTCCATCCTTGTTGGTGTAGTTATCGCTCTGAATACGTCCGCTGATCAGGATCTTGGTGCCCTGGCGGAAATACTTCTCGGCAAATTCTGCGCTCTTACCGAACGCCGTACAGTTAAAGAAATCTGCTTCCGGCTCACCGTCTCTGCGGAATCTGCGATCCACCGCAAGGGTGTATCTGCATACCGTGGTGGAACCGGTATTTCTCATCTCGGGGTCTCTCGTGAGACGTCCCATCAAAATAATCTTGTTCATAAAAAGGATTCCTCCTTACTCCTCTTCGCGCGAAACGCAAAGATACCGAAGAACGTTGTCCATAATACGAACGCGATGCTCAATCTCAGCAGGAGCCGTAGGCTCAGCTTCGAACTGAATGAAGTAGTAGAAACCCTCGTTCATCTTCTGGATTTCGTACGCCAGTCTCTTCTTGCCGCCGTCGACAATTTCGGTAATAACGCCGCCGAATCTCTCAATGAGAGCCTTCGCCTTGCCGAGGACTTCTTCTCTGGCTTCGTCTTCGATTCTCGCATTCACAACTAACGCCAATTCGTACTTTTTCATAGTTGCGTGCACCTCCTTTTGGTCTCTGGCCCTTGCACTAAGGCAAGAGCAAGGAAAAACGTGTAACATATCACGGACTTGCATTGTACCATAGCTTCGGCGCAAATGCAAGCGGTATTTTTCACAAAAAAGCGACCTCCCGTTGCACGGAAAGCCGCCTGTTTGCACGGTTTTTCGAAAAATCCTTCGTCACTCCGCCGAATTTGCCTCCCCGGAATTGGTACTATTGCATATTACCGTTAATCACCCCTGATTTGCTCATTATATAGTTCGTTAATATCTTTGAATATTCTATTCTTAGATGCAATAGACACGAAAAAATCTGATTGATGGATCATCTCCTCGATATCCTTTCTGGCAAGTATTTTCTTTCGAACATATTCACCATTGTTTGCTATTTTTCTTACATGTAACCCAAACAGAAGCATGAACACGACAATAATTCCCGCTAATATTCCGGCAATTTGAATCGTCGACCAGCCTCTGTACCACACGCCATGCTCTTTATTAAGCGCTCTTAAGCTACTGTCTTTCAACAAAACCACACCTTTTCCTTCTATAGCATAGCTCTTTGAAAGAGAGTTTTTTGATTTCTCATTTATGTAAATCGGGTCAACCCCATATGCAAACGAAAAACACTTTCCGTACTCCGCCTCCAAGTTCGCTGCGACAATATCTGCTTCTTCCTGTGATAACTCACTGCTAAGTCCCACATGCACACAATTATTACAATCAGAAATACCGATGAACACAATTGTTTTACTCGCTTCTAACTGCTCCTTATCAGTAATTTCCAGACTTATCGTCTGTAACTGCTTATAAGTATGTTTTCCTTCGACAAATCGAACAGACTCTTTATCCTCAATCTGTGACAATATCTCTTCACTTTTGTCCATGCTTATTATACTGATTACTAACGTTCCTCCTCTATCTGGAATAATCCAACTCCCACAATAGTAGTCCGGCAGGTTCCTCTGATTTGCCATATACCATGCAATTCCGTTCGGATAAGTCGTAACAGCCGAAGCTTTCCTAATGCAACAAATCAGCACAAGCAAAAAAGCCAATACAAGGAATTCAATTTTTTTTACTCGCCTCATCACAGTTTCCTCATGTTTCTAATTCTTTTCGAATCTTTGAAATCGCCTTCATATAACGACGGAATACTGTTGCCGCCGAAAGTCCAACCACTTTTCCGATTTCCCTATACCCCAACTCAGCGTTGACTCGCAGAGTTACAATTACTCTTTCTTCTTGCGTTAGCTCTCGAAGTGCATCTTCAATAACACTCTTGACCGGATTTAATAACGTAGCCGCTCTGACTTCACCACAAGGAAACTCTCTCTTGCTTTTTCGTAATCGCTGTAACGCCTCATTTCGAACAGTTGATAACGCATACGAATACCCTTGCGAAACCCTTTCCGTAGTCTCTTTTTTGTATAGTTTTAGAAAAGAATCATGAACGACATCTTCAGCCTCCTCACGACTTTGTAGTATTCTATACGCTACTGCAAACATCGGACGTTCCATTGCCTCATAAAACGCTGTAAAAGCCTCGTTATCGTCACACATGCGCCTAAACAAGCTGTTTATCTTTTCCTTCGATATCTGCATGATTAACCTCTGTTGCAATTACATGTACAGCGATTTCCTTACCGATAATAGAAAACATTATACCCCTGAGAATAATAAGCTTGTAAACTCCCTGCTCCGGATCCATAAAAACTAGTAAGCATTGCCGTCCCAGCAACGCATACCCCATAGATGTTTACAGACCCATATTTCCATTGAATATTGCTCCCGGATCCTGTTACAGAGAATGTATTATGTATATACACATAATCCAACTGTAGAAAATGTGTATGAGATGTCGACACATAACTCAGCGTACCATTCATTGCAGCATACACGCTGGCATCATTTGAATAGTATAATGTGCATGCAATCAATGTTGCCTGTTGAAATGCGGAATTTGTAACACTCATTGCCGATCTGGCAATCGCCGTTTCCGTTATTGACGCATTATAATTTCCCGGATTAATAGATGAAAATGCCGAAGCAAAAGTAACAATGCTATATGCAGATAATGCTCCGACATGCGGAAATCCTTGGGCTACTCGATTACGAATGACCATGCCGATAGCCTTTCGATCATCCTGTCGATTGAGGCCGTTGTTTTCCGCATACACACATCGCGCAATCAATTCGATCTGGGCAATTCCATCATACCAACGCTGCCCGGAATTCCACTGCGATTCACTTACATAATTATATGCCGTAATCCCATAATTCGGTGAGTTAATGATTGCGCTATATGCGTTTGCTATATCCTGCAAAATTGTCGGTGTGCCGCCTCTGACCGTGACCTGGAAGGGGTTGTGAATGGTCATTTCCTGCTCGGGATCAAAAAACACGCCCTCCCCCAGATAATACATCCCCAATTCGACATCATAATACCAACCCTTGTACCGATAGGGATTACGATTGCATGCTTCAATATCATCTTCATTTTCAGAATACATTACTACTGTCGGTCTTGTTCCTATATAAACGTAATCACACAAAACCGTTCCCGAAGAGTTACACAGTTTCGTTACTGATCCAATTTCATCTCTAGCAAAGAAGTATTCGTTATCCCGGAACCAAAAGCCCTCTTCATTCTCTTCACCGAAAAAACGGAAACGATAGTTCGAATCCTCTTGTTCAATTAACCTATCACCATCATAACGAAAGTGTCTTTCGATTCCCTCGTATTTTAGACTTATTCTTATCCTCTCTGCATTATACTCAAAAAATGCCTTTCCCCCACCAATACTGAGCGACGTTAATGGCTCACACCGCATATTGCTAAGGATGCTCTCAGCAACCGCCTGCTCATCACGCAATTCATCCATTGCTGACACTGATTGTGTTATTTGTACAAAAAACACCGTGAAAACTACAATTACGCTTAGAATCCTCTTTACGCTACGCTTTACATTCATAGTTGACTTCCTTTCTTAATACTTTTTATTCTACTTCTGCAAACTGTTCGCAGTAGTATTCTTTCCCGTAATGGACCGATTTCTCACCAACTGCCATAAGTATGTCTCCCGATTCTGTCAAGGCTGCTATTTCAGTCCCGTTTTGGCTAACCGCTATTTCTCGAATATTATTCCATTTCAACACCTTGGAAAAACCTTCATCTGTACGCCCACCCGGCAAAGCATACCTTACAGTACCATCCTGTCGCAACGCAAACACAATTTCACCACCGGCAACGACCTTTACTACATTCGTCCACTTTGCGGCCTCAGAGTTTTCTGAATATGCGGTATTTCCGGTAACAACAATCCCATCCGATGTCAGACCAAAAACAGCCCTACGGTTTACCGCCAAGCCAATATAATCCGATCGATTGGCGATTCTATCTAATCCGATAGATAAACTGGCATTCGCCTTTCCAAATGAATGTATACTTCCATCTGCTTTTAAATAGAACACGTCATCAAACGTCTCAACGTCTTCTGCCTTAAGCGCACTTTCTATCGTATCACTGAAATCACAAACATAATAAAGGCTTCCTTCGGATGTCAAAAGCACTCCTGTCGCTCCGTACCCATACAATCTCCCATCAATCAATCTGTTGACTTGTGTAAACTCATCAAGATAAGGCCAAACAACTGCACTTGCAGAAGTCATGCCATCTATAACGGCGCTATAATTCGGAGAGGACTCTAATTGACCGTCTTCCGTGAATGCGCAAAGAATATCTCCCGCATTTAGTGACACAACATTCTTCCAGTTACCAACAACATCTCCTGTAAATATACCCTCTTGCGTCTGCAACTCCGATGAAATGTATTTCACTTTAACTGTTCCGTCGTTGTTCACCCACGCAACATACTCAGATGTTACTACCATTTTCCTCTGAAAGGTATCCTTGTTCTCCTGCTTTTTCGGCACAGGTGATGTTTGATTCGACTGCTTTTCATTGTGTTCAGCCCAAGAATTGTTTTTTGCTTTGGTGTCACCCTGCGATTCCGTACAACCTGTCAGTAACTGCAATACACACATTAAAACCATTATTCCTGTCAGGATAAAACTTTTTCTACAAATGAACATATAGATATCTCCTTGTAACGTACAACTATTTTGTTTGTTTCTATCATATAAGATGCTCTTACACGTTATTTGTTTCATTTTTTCACAGTTTCACGGTTTTTCACAGTTTCTCACCGTTTTCTCAACTTTTCTCACAGACTATTCTCGCGCAGTTTCTCGCAGACACAGAAAAACATAAAGGACGCGTCCAATCTCACGCGCCCCTGCTACTTATGTGTCATTACACTATCGTGTCGTCGTTATCCAAACGAACCTCTCCGGTAGGGAAATCTTGGTTATTTTTGTTCGACAGCTCCGCCGGCTTGTACGAAACGCCGTCTCTCGTAAGGAGCCGCAGGTTCTTCTCCGCCAGCTTGCGGGGCACCATGATCATGCGGCCGCACTTCCTGCACTGCAGGCGGAAATCCATGCCGATGCGCAGCACATCCCACTCGTTGCCCCCGCACGGATGTCCCTTCTTCATTCGCAAAATGTCGCCCAGCCGTATGTCCATGATCTTCCTTTCCGAACGGATCCCCGTCCGCCTTGTTTCTTCCTCGATTATAAGCAAAACCGCGCGGAACAGCAAGCATTTTTCGCAAAACAGCAAGGGCCCTCCCCGCATTGACAAACCTACTGCGTTCGTTTACAATATGGTGTGCCGTAAAACAGTGAAAGGACAGACTTCCTATGATACGAACATTTTTCGTACTGTTATATATCGGAGTGATGGCTCTCGTCACACTGCCGTTCTGCATTTTGTTCCTGATCATCCGCCTCTTCTCCAAGAAGGCGGCCTCGAAGGTCGGTCAGCCGTTCGCCAAATACGTGGCGTTTTGGCCGATCATGCTGCTCTCGGGCGCGCGTCTCAAGGTCGAGGGCCGGGAGAACGTCCCGAAGAATACGCCGGTCCTGTTCGCCGGCAACCACCGCAGCATGTATGATATCCTCGCGGGATACATCGCGATCCCCGTGTTCCATCACACCGGTTTCATCTCGAAGTACGAGACCCGCCACACGCCCTTCCTGAGCTGGTGGATGCGCGTGCTCAACTGCAAGTTCCTAAACCGCAAAGACCCGAAGGAAGGCCTCAAGGCGATCCAGTCGGCCATCGCGGACGTGAAGGAGAAGGGCTACTCGATGTTCATCATGCCCGAGGGAACCCGCAACCACGGTGACGGCGTTCAGCCGTTCAAGCCCGGCAGCCTCAAGATCGCCGAGCGCACCGGCTGCCCCGTCGTCCCGATTGCCATGATCGGCATGGACGATATCCTCGAGAAGCATTATCCGAAGATCCGCGGCGCCCGCGTCACGGTCATCATCGGCGAGCCGATCCCGACTGCGGACCTGACGCGCGAGCAGAAGCTGGAGCTTCCGAACCTCGTCCGCGACCGCGTTGTCGAGATGCTTGCGGCACACGGAGTTTCGTGCCCCGATCCGCAGTAAGCCATTGATTTCTGCGAGGTTCCGTGTTACAATAAGCACGCACGATTTTTTGTAAGAAAGTAGGTACACGACATGCTTCAGGCAAACTTATTACCGCTTCTGTCGCTCACGTGGCTGTGGATCACGCTCGCGGTCATTGCGGTTATCTTTATCGTATTGTTTATCGTACTCTCGATCGTGGGGAGAAAGTTACAGGCGAAGAACGACGCAGCCATGGCTGAGATGAAAGCCAACGCGCGCCCTGCCTCGATGCTCGTCATCGACAAGAAACGCATGCCGATGAAAGACGCCGGTTTCCCGTCTGTCGTGATCGACCAGACGCCCAAGTATGCGCGCCGCGCGAAGGTTCCGGTAGTCAAGGCCAAGATCGGTCCTCAGATCCTCTCACTGATGTGCGACGAAAAGATCTTCGACCTGATCCCGGTCAAGAAGGAATGCAAGGCGATGATCAGCGGCATCTACATCATGGAAGTCCGCGGATTGCGCGGTGTTCTGCAGAAGGACGAGACCACGAAGAAGCGCGGTCTGCTCGCACGCCTTCGCAGAAAATGATCCCCGGGATTAATTGAATGACTCGATCATAAACAACGATCACAAGCATGACAATCAAGCACGACAACGTCCGAGGCGGTTCGCCTCGGACGTTGTTTTCTTTGTTGCGGGCGTTGTTGCGGCCTAAAGTGCCGTCTCTCTCTTTTTAGGCCGCGCCTCCTTCCCGAAAGCGCGGCCTAAATTCTGTCTTCCCCGCGTTTAGGCCGCAAGCTTTATGGGCAAGAGCGGCCCAAATTACCGTTTCACACTCACCGGGCCGCACACAACAGAAGCAAGTTCGGCCTAAATTGAAACTTTTTCATCATTAGGCCGCCACAAACAAGATTTTTGGCGGCCTAATATGTCTTTTCTCGCCACTTAGGCCGCGCACTACGGATCAAGCGCGGCCCAAAGGAAGAATTCCAGCCCTTAGGGCCGCATCGCCCGCCAGCATTGCCTTTCAACCTCGGCTTTCGACTTGCCTTTTGCCTTGCCTTTCAGCCTCGACTTTCAACTTACCTTTTCCTTCGGGCCCTCGATACGTATGCTAGCTTTCATCGAGGGCATTCGCTTATCGCACAAAAAAGTGCGCAACCATCAAGTTGCGCACTATATGCTTCTTACTATGCCTCCGTCATCTCCTCCGGCACCGCAGTCGCGTCCAGAATGAGGGTGTTGTGCGACACGACGAGGTTGTCGATGCGGATCTCGTACTCCATCTCGATCCGCACGCCGAACTCCCGCTCCTCAACGCTCAGCGACACGCCCCAGAAGTCCAGGAGCAGCACACCGTACGGCGTCGAGTAGTTGCACTGGTTCAGCTCGCCGGGAACGATGATCATCGTCGTGCGGATCGCGCCGGTGCGCTGCACCTCAACGCGCTTGCCCTCGCGCACGATAATGCGGTGGTGCGTGATCAGCTGCGGCGTCTCGTCATCCACCCCATCGTAGAAGAGGTAGTAGTCATCGTCCTTCTTGTAGTACTGGCCGCGGACCAGCGATTCCGACACGTCCTCCGTGTCCGACCGCGCGATCCCGGTAATGTTCAAAAGCACATCCATTCGTTATCACCGAAACAATTGTTATCATCGAAGCGGCGCGAGCTCGATCAGCTTCGTCACAAGCGCCTTCTTGTCGATCCCCTTCGCGCCCCACAGCATCGGATACATGCTGATCGAGGTGAAGCCGGGCAGCGTGTTGATCTCGTTAAATACGACCTCGTTCGTGTCCTTCTCGAGGAAAAAGTCGACGCGGGAGAGTCCGAAACCATCCAGAGCACGGAAAATGCTTCTCGCATCCTCGCGGAATTCCTCCTCCTTGCCCTCCGGCAGCTCCGGTCCGATGACCGTGCGGGACTCCTCGTTGTTGTATTTGGCATCGTAGCTGTAGAACTCGTCGGCAGCCAGGATCTCGCCGACGCCGCTCGCGTCCACGGTGCGTCCGTCACCGATCACCGCGCACTCGATCTCGCGACCGACGATCGTCTCCTCGACGAGGATCTTGCGATCGTGGTACGAAGCCTCCTTCAAAGCGTAGATCAGCTCTTTGCGGTCGTGCGCCTTGTTGACGCCCTTCGACGAGCCCGCATTCGAAGGCTTGACGAACACGGGGTACGACAGAGCCTCCTCCACGCGCGCCACGCACGCGTCCATATCCGTGAGCTCATGCCCGAACACCGCGACGAACTTCGCCTGGCGGATGCCGAGCGTGTCGACCACGATCTTCGTGTACAGCTTGTCCATCGAAACCGCCGAGCACAGCACGCCGCAGCCGACGTACGGGATGCCCGCGAGCGTGAACAGGCCCTGCACCGTGCCGTCCTCACCGTAGAGGCCGTGCAACACGGGGAAGATCACGTCCACCGCGCGGAACGTCACCTTGTCGCCGTCGACCAGCAGAACGCCCTTACGGCTGCGGTCGGGCGAGATGATCGCCGTCGTCGTGCCCTTCTTCCAGCTCCCGTTCTCCACGCTCTCGACCGAGTCCACGGCAAGCCAGCGGCCGTCCTTCGTGATGCCGATCAGCAGCGCGTCATATTTCTCCGTATCCAGATTTCGGATCACCGTCGCGCCGGACACGCACGATACATCGTGCTCCGACGACTGGCCTCCGAACAAAATCGCAACCGTCTTTTTCATTGCTGTCCTCCATTCCCGCACCGCCCCCGCGGCGCGTCACCTTATTGTACCATATCTTTCGGAAAATGCAAATCTCCGCCAAATAGAAACGTACTGTTTTTTGCGCGCTTGTGCCGCTTGCATTTTCCGTAAAATGCCCGTATACTACAAGAAAAGGAGGTAATTCGGTATGAAATCTACGACCGAATTTGCATACGCAAAACTGAACCTGGCGCTCGACGTCACGGGCGTTCGGGAGAACGGATACCACGATGTGCGCATGATCATGCAGACCGTCGATCTGCACGACACGCTGACGTTGTACGCGAGTGATACTCCCGGTATCACGCTCTCTGTCGGCGACGCCGATCTTCCGGCAGGCCCCGGCAACCTCGTCTACGACGCGGCACAGCTTTTGATGACGAAATGCAACGTGCAGCGCGGCGTTCGCATCGTGCTCGACAAATGCATCCCCATGGCCGCAGGCATGGCCGGCGGCAGCTCGGACGCTGCTGCGACGCTCCGCGGCATCAACCGCCTGTTTGAGCTCGGCCTGACGACAGAGCAGCTGCAGAAGCTCGGCGTGACACTCGGTGCGGACATCCCGTACTGCGTGGGCGGCGGGACCGCCCTCGCGGAAGGCATCGGCGAGATCGTGACGCCTCTGCCTGCAATGCCCCGCTGCCACATACTGCTCGTGAAGCCTCCGGTCGGCGTCTCGACGAGTTTCGTCTACAAGAACCTCGACATGGACACGATCCAACACCCCGACGTGGACGGCATGATCTCCGCGATCCGCAGCGGCAACTATGTCGGAGTCACCTCGCGGCTCGGCAATGTGCTTGAGAGCGTAACGCTCGCACACTGCCCGGAGATCGCGACGATCAAGACCCAGATGCAGAGCCTCGGCGCGGACGGCGTTCTCATGAGCGGCTCCGGCCCCACGGTCTTCGGCATCTTCCCGACCAAATCGGCGGCGTCGTTCGCCTACATGCACTTCAAGGTCGGCCCTTACGGCAGCGAGACGTATCTTGTACAGCCGCTGCAGCCGTGAGAACATCCCGACCAGCAGGAGCAGACACCACGCCGGCAAGACCGGCACAATTACACGTATATTAGCGTATATCAGGAGAAATGTTATGAAACAGTTTACAGGCTATGAGCACGGTATCAACTTCGGCGGCTGGCTCTCCCAGTGCGAGCATACCGTCAGCCACTACGACACGTTCATCCACTCCGAGGACTTCGCCAAGGTGAAGGCCTGGGGGCTTGACCACATCCGCGTTCCGGTCGACTACGACCTGATCATGGACAACGGCGGGATCTTTTTGGAAAATGGTTTCCGCTACCTCGATTTTGCGATCGCCGAGTGCCGCGCCAACGGCCTCAACATGATCCTTGATCTGCACCGCACGCCGGGCTTCTCGTTTGATCCTGCCGTGCACGAGAACGGTTTCTTCGAGAGCGAGCGCTACCAGGAGCTCTTCTACCGCATCTGGGAGGCATTTGCGGAGCGCTACGGTGACTTCTCTGACTCGGTTGCGTTCGAGCTTCTGAACGAGGTCACGGACAAGGAATACTGCGACACCTGGAATCGCATCGCGACCGAGTGCATCCGCAGGATCCGCCCCATCGCGCCGAACACTAAGATCCTCGTCGGCGGATACTACAACAACAGCGTCGTTGCCGTGCGCGACATCGCGCCGCCGCAGGACGAGAACATCATCTACAACTTCCACTGCTACGAACCGCTGCTGTTCACGCACCAGGGTGCAACGTGGATCGCCTCGATGGACCACAGCTTCCGCTGCCCGTTCCTGCAGACCTACGCAGAGTACGCGAAGGGAAGCGAGGAACAGCTGGGCGCAGCATTTTCCGCATCATTTGCACAGTTCGATCCGAACGCAACGCCGGATGAGAGCTACTTTGAGACGCTCTTCGCAGACGCGATCGCGGCGGCCGAGGAGCGCAACGTACCGCTGTACTGCGGCGAGTACGGCGTCATCGACCTCGTCTCCCCGGAGGAGACGCTGCTGTGGTACGAGGCTTTCCACAAGGCTCTCAAGCGCCACGGGATCGGCTCCGCAGCATGGAGCTTCCGCCGCATGGACTTCGGCATCGACGATGCGCGGATGGACAGTGTGCGCGACCGTCTGCTCGGATTTATCAAGGGCGAATAATACAAACGGAAACAGACTTCGGGAATACGTGTTTTCGGCACTGATTTCCGGACTCACTACAAAGGGAAACAGACCACATCCGGGGGGACCGAATGTGGTCTGTTTTTGTGTTTGAGGGTTCGGGGTGATATCAATCATCCCTTATGGAATGCGCTTTACGCGCCCACCTCCGTTATTTCAATTACTCAACGCTTCTCCTCTTGTTTGCGTATACGCGGGTAGCTACGAACGCGAGTGCAGCAGCTACGAGAATGATGAACCACAGTACCATGGAGCTCGTGTCCGCGGTCTTAGGCGTGTTCTTCTCAGTCTGGCTGTCATCCTTCTTGTTCGTCTCAACCTTCGCTACAGTAATCTCAGCAAGTGCCTTGCCATCTGCAAAACGGATCTCAATGTTGTGCTTGCCTGCCGACAGCGTCTTGATGTACTCAGCGTACATGATCATGTTCAGGGAACCGGACCACGTCTTGAGTGCAGTCTGCGGAACCAGAACGCCGTCGATGTACGTACCGAGGTACAAGCTGAACGTAAGCTCATCATGTACGCTTCTGTGTACAACGAGAACAAGGTTCTCACCGCTTGCCGGTGCAAGGTTACCCTCGATCGTGTAGTAGATCAGGTCAGCTACCGTGATATTGAACTGCTTCGAAGTACCCTTGTAGGTAATCGTAACTTCTACATTGTCAGAAGGCTTCGAGGTATCGAAATTGGTCACCATATCCTCGGTAACCGGAACCACCTTGGTGCCGTCTGCTGTCTTAACTGTGATCGTAACATCGGTGAGATCGATCTTATCGTTTACGATATAGTTTCTCTTAACCTTGTCGCCGATCTCGATCAGAACAACCTCAACAACCTCGTCCTTCTTCTCAGGCTCAGTCTTCTCAGGCTCAGTCTTCTCAGGCTCGGTCTTCTCGGGCTCAGTCTTCTCAGGCTCAACCTTCTCAGGCTCGTCCTTCTTCTCAGGCTCGGTCTCGCCCTTCTGTACAGGATCTACATCCTTAGGCTCAGCCGTCTTCTTCTCGTTGATCTTGAACTTTACAGAAGCATCTTCCGGAAGAGCGTAGTTGTCGTTGGAAAGCTTCGTTGCCGTAGCTATCGTCTCACCGGCCTTCTTCGTAGCGCCCTCAACCGTAACCGTGCAGCTGTCGCCCTCGAGAACGCCCGTTGCCTCAGCGGACGGAACGTGCTCCTGACCATCCTCGGTGAACTCAAGGTTCGACCATGTAAGGCCAACAACCTTCTTGTTTACAATAAGATCAAAGCTGTCCTCGGATCCCGTAACCTCATCGGTCTCAGCGATCTTCGCAGTGATCTTCGCGGTACCTGCGCCAACGATCACAACCTGACCGTCCACGATCTTAGCAACACTCTCATCACTGCTCGTGAGTACTGCCGTACCGTTTTCCGTTTCAAACTCTACGTCGAACGGCTTGTCACCATATACCTTCGTAACCGTGTCATCGCCCGAAAGTTTCACGGAGCTCTGCTTCTTGGCTACGTTAATCTTGTAATCATCCGTCAGGCCCTTGTACTCTACAGTAACAGCCTTGCCGGTTACAACCTTGGAGGAATCGAAGTTGGTTACCATATCCTTGGTAACAGGCTTCTCTGCCGTGCTGCCTACCGTGTACGTAACCTTGATCTTCAGGTTTCTTACATCAAGCTCCTCATTTACGAGGTAATCCGTTTTCACATCGTCAACAATCACTTCGATGCTCTCCGGGATCAGCTTGTCAATCTCAGCCGTGTCAACATGCGTAACATTACCAGCGTATTCACAATTGCGGGACTTCTCGCCGACCGTGTCTTCCGTAGGCTCCGTCGTCACTGCAAACTCGGTGTAGTTATGTACTGCAGTAATGTCTGCAAATACCACAATCGCATTAGTACCAACAATTACGTGCTGGATCGTTACTGCTACATTCTCGTCATCAGAAGCTACCTTGATCGCCTTAGCAATTGCTGCCGTATCGATCGCAGCTACATCTCCGTCAACCGCGAGAACTGCAACTACCGTGTAAACCTTGTCGCCTTCTACCTGGAAGGACTTGGTCTTTTCATCTTTCGACAGGGACGGCATATTCTGATTAATTGCATTCAGATATGCCTGATCAATGTACGCTCCTGCCTCCTCTGCATCTACCACAACCTGCGGAAGCAGGAAACCGTATCCTGAGGTTACACCCTCAATACCATTGACAAGTACTGCCCAAGTGTAATCCGTCTCGTCTTCGACTGCACCCGTCCAAGCGATCGCCTGAGCTGCAACACCGTCTACTGTTTCAACTGTCATAACTGCTTTCGGCATAGTAAGGCTCATCACCTTGTTGAATACCGGGCTGTACAGCGTAACGGTCTCGCCGCACTGAGGAACACGGATCGTGAACTCAGTCGCGTCAACCTTCTCAAGGATTGCGAACGAAGTCGTGCTGCTAATCTCCGACTCAACCAAGCAATAGTTGCTGTTCGAGATCACCATGCTGACGGAATAATAACCGATGTTCGAAGGAGCACCTTCTTCACCTGCGCCTGCTACTGTCAATTCATAGATCTTTTCGTTATTTACCGGCGTAACATCGAATACCGGAATCGGGCAATGTGCGTTCTCATCATACCAGAACAGGAACTTCGTGCCCTTCCAGTTCGCTACATTTGCCGCGTTGTCGGCTGTCCAACCGGTAAGCGTTACTTCCTGCGGCTCAATTGTATACTCATGGAAAACCACCGTCGCTCCGTCACTGTCAAGAACGTAATCATCCTTAACAACCTTAGCGCTCACGATATAGCAAGCAGTCTCATCAATTGTAGCATCTTTCGCGTTCGGATCTGTCACGATCTCAACAATGCCCTCTGCGTCATTGACGCCATCAATCGTTGCCTGAGGCGCCTGAGGCTTACCGTTGTATACGAGCGATTCTTCGCTCCAGGTCACCTCAAGCTGCTTCTTGATTACGATCTTAAATGTGCCGGCCTCTACAGTGCCGAGCTTCTCGTCTTTGTAGATAACCGTTACATTCTGCTCACCAAGTTTTGCGCCTTCGAAGGAGAGCATATCCGGCGTAATATCGATTTCTTCAGCCGTGATATCTTTGTCCTCATATTCGAAGTGCTTAATAAGCTTAAGGCCGGAAAGATCCAAATCTGTGGCATCGATTTCCGTATCATCTACTCCGATGATGTACTCTTTCACAGAATACTTTGTGGTATCAAGTGTTACGCTCTTAGCAACATTTCTGACGAAAAATTCTGTCGTCTTCTTTGTATCCGGTGCAAGCTTGTAGTCAGAATACCGTGCCTCGCCGCCTTCAATATAATTGGTAATACCGGTGGCCTGTGCATGATGCGCTTCCTTCTTCGGCTTATAACCATTGCAACCGCTCTCTCTGCTGACATTTACCACACAGATATCATCGCCTTCAATCTCAGACTTTACTACCTGAGCTTCCGGGATATGATTCGTTGCATCAAACTCGAATTCCGTCTTAGTCCATTCAATGTGTACAGGCTTCTGATCGATAGTAAGCCATGCATTCATTGATGAACTTGCGTCAAGTACATAGTTCCCGGCCTGATCGCCGCTAAGCGAAGCGGTTGCCTTATACTGACCGGCATGTACCGGGTATTTGCCGGAAGCAAATCCCGTTACACTGATCTCAACATTGACCTTGTCTTCACCGACAAGTTCCGTCTTGATCTTCACGGAAGGAATCAATTCCTTGCTGTCATATGTCTTGCTTGTGTTGCTCCACTGGAGAACCAGTTTCTTCTTTTTAACATTTACGGTAATCGTTTTGCTGTTTGCCTTGTAATTGTCAGAATCCGCAATGCTTACCGTAATTTTCGTCTTGCCATTTCCCACAGCCTGAATCTTAGCTTTACCATCAGTATCCGTGAAAACCTTGGCGATACTCTCATCTGCACTTGTAATCGTTACTGTACCGTCAGAGTTCGTCTTAAAGCGGAACTCTTTGATTTCGCCATACGTTAACTCGAGATCCTTAAGTTCTTCAATGGTTGTGGTTGCAGGTTTAATTTCGAAATTCTGCGAAGCGTTGGCCGGAAGCTTGTAATTCGCCGCAGATTTTCCGGCAAGCTTAGCGACCGAAGTATACTTGCCGACGCCAGAGTACTCCTCAAGCTCGGTTTCGCTGCCGCGTTTAGTTACAACTACATTGACGCTGACATCATCCTTCTTGCCTTGCCAGCTAACAATTCCTTCAACCTTTGTAACCTTGCGCCACTGATTCTCACCATTAAAAGTAAACTCTGACTGACTGCTCCAAGTGAGCGTAAGCGTTTTCTGTGTTACGACAACCTTGAATTTAGCTTCTTTTCCGCTATAGTTCGTAGTCGATGCAAGCTTTGCTGTAATTTCAGCCTCACCAACGCCAACCGCCGTAACGGTAACCTTACCATTCGCACCTGCGCTTACCGTTGCTACACTGGTTTTGTTGCTGGAAACAGTTACTGTACCGTCAGATTCATGCTTATCATACGTAACTTCAAGCGTATTTCCGTATTCTATCGTCTGATTACCAGTTACTTTCCATTCGATAGTTCCAGCATTCTGCACAATTTTGAAATCAACTGTGCTGTTAACCGGAAGTTTATAATTCTTGGATGCAGTACCACTCATCGTAACCTTTGCAGTGTATTCGCCTACACTTGTATGAGTGGAAGTTGCATTCGAACCTTTTCTTGTATAACCCGCAGTTAATACAACATTCTTCTCATCGACCTTATATACTCCTTCATACGCGAATGTCGGTCCCTGAGGTGTTCCGTTGTACTTATACGGTGTCTCATTGTTCCAATTGATAGTAATTTCTTTCTGCTCAATTGAGAACTTTTTCGTTACATCAACGGTGCTCGTACCAATCGAATAATTATTGTTGCTGAGACTAACTGCCGTCGCCGTATAGTTTGCTCCAACTTCTTTCTTTTGACCGGATACGGTAACGGTGCACTTATCTCCTTCAAAGACAGCTACCGTTGCTTCGGGTGCCTGATTATCTGCATTGTACGTAAGCGTACCGGTAGTCCAATTGATCCTCTCAACAACCTTAGGGGACACCGTAAACTTCACTTCGATCGAAGTCTTGTTACCCTTAAGTTCATAATTCTGCTTGCCGGCTTCAGTAAGTGTAAGAGTTACAGTGTACTTTCCGGCATCCTTGATCGATGTAACCGTCGCGTTGTCTTTCTTGATCGTCAAGTTATAATTCTTGGATTCAATACCCGACAGCGCGTTGCCGTTTTCATCAACGATCGAAACGCTGTGAGTCTTTCCATCGTAAGTAAAGTTTTCAATCTTCTCAAGATCAATGACCTGCTTGTTCTTCTTCCAGTTTGCTACAAGCGTGATCTTGTCATTAACTTCACTGCTAAAATTGTAAGCACTGCCGTTAAGCGTCCACCCGATAAAGGTGTAATCATCAGTAGCTACCGGAGCATCAGGCTGCGTTACAGTGCCGCCGTCTTTAACCACCTGGGGCTCAATCGCATCTGCGCCATGATTGCCGACGTCGAACGTTACTTCAAACCCCCACAGTGCATGCAGGTCAGTAATCGTTTTATCAAACGTCGTGTTATTTACATCAAAGGAATTTTTAAATGCTGCATCCGTAAACCATCCCATAAACGTATGGCTACCATTGCATACCGGGTTGAGGAACTTTCCGTAGTTCACCTCATTTGCCGCACAGGTTTCTGCAAGCGTCGATCCCTCTACAACCGTAATGGTCTGATCTGGTTTGCCAAGTCCATGACCGTTGTAATACAGATGAAGTTTCACGTTAAGATAGGTAATCTTCTTTTCCAACTTAGCATAGAGCGTGATCGCCTTGTAGCTGTTGTTCATGCCCGGGAAGTTAGCCTCAATCGTCTTATTGAAATCGTACTCCTGAGTAAAGGCAGCGTCCTTGTACCAGCCAACCAAGTTATAATCATCCGCTCCGGTAATGGCCGGTTTGCTCACATGCTTCCCTTTAACAACATTCGCAGGCGCGATAGCATCACCAATTCCCTTCGTATCAAAGGAAACAACCGTACCGAATTCCGGCGTCAAAGTCAGAATCGACGATACCGGCTTCGTAAAATCATACGGCTGCGAACCGTTATACCATCCAAGGAACGAATATTTGCTGTTTTCATCGTACAACTGCTGAGCCGGTTTCTTCGTGCCATCAGCCTTAGTTCCGCCCTGAACAAACTCCGTAGTGCTATAATAGCCATAATCCATTCCATGGCCAATTGAATACCAACCGTAATTTGCCTTTTCATAGTTTACAGCAAGCAGGATCTTCGCGGCATTGGTGGACTTGCTGGCGATTTCTTCATACGTGTTATCCGAATTCACCTTTACCACATAAACCGTGCACCTATGCTCCATACCGTTACCGATCTGTTTCCTTGCGGTATCAGAGGTAAAGCTCATCTTTCTTGTTACGCCGACATACGTAACTCGATGAGGGCCAGGGCCATCACTCTCTTGTTTCACATAATAGGCGCCGGGTTCCTGTGGTTTCGGTTCGGGAGTAACACCGTCAGTTCCTGCGTATCTCCATTCGGTCTCTGCCTCAGTGGGCAATTTCATTTCCCACTTGACCAAGACCTTATACTTTCCCCAATCTCCTGCATTGGAAATCTTAATAGTGCTCTCAAAGTAAGGAACAACTTCTTCATCTCTCCACATATAGTCAGAGAGACTCGTAATCGTAACTCCCTTTAGCAGATTTGAAGCCTTGGTCTTGTCAGCTTCTGTAACCGCGCTGAGTTTCACAGTTGAACCAACTGCGTTGGTCTTCTCACCATCAGCAACTGCGGCCGTACTCAGCATTCCGACCGTCATTACGAGACAAAGCAACCAAGCCAGGCTTCGTCTCATCCACCTTTTACACTTTCTCATATAGTACCTCCATAAGTTTTGCAGCCTCTTCGGTGCGTGAGCGCACCACAAAAAGAGGCCTGGTTCCTCAAACATGTCCATTGTAGCCGCGAACTTCATCAATTTAAAGTGCAACTTGAGTAAAATTTCTACAGTTTGAGTAATTTTTGAGTAATTTGCTTAATTATTCATATAAAAAAGACGGCTTTCGAACCGAAAACCGCCATTTTTATGCTCTCATGTGGGTTAGTATGCAAATTAGTTCGAACGAAAAGGACTATTTATCCATTTTGCTCGTATACATCATGACCGATGCACGGAACATTCCGGCCTCGAAGCTGTATTCTGCGACGCCGCCGTAGCGCTCTGCGATGTTGCGCACGGAGTCCGTGCCGATGCCTTCGCCGTCGTGCTTGGTCGAGATGAACCGGCCGTCCTTACCTACCTCCGGCTCGCGGTCCGCGGTGTTGTCGACGATGAGTGCGAACAGTCCGCCCTCGCGCATTCCGCCCCGAACCTCGATACGGCGTTCGCCGGTAGCCTGGCTTCTGCATGCCTGGACAGCATTTTCCATAAGATTGCCGAGAAGAACGGCGATATCGCTCGCGTCCACGTTAACCTCATCCGGCATCGAGAACTGGATGTCGCATGCGATGCTGTCCGAGGCAGCCATTTGCGAAAAATACGTCAACACGGCGTTGGCGGTCGTGTTCTCGCAGTACGCGATCGGTTCCTCCAGACGGTGATCCTTGCGGAACTCCTTGATGTACTCCCGAAGCGCATCCGTGTCCCCGTCCTCGGCGATCGTCTCCAGAACCGCCATGTGATGGCGAAGATCGTGGCGGGCGCGTCTCGCATCCACGATACGCTCACGGAGATCCTTGAACTGCGTGACCTGCACGGAGAGCGCCTGGTTGACCGCGCGGGCCTCGAGAAGCTTGTTGTGCTCGATGACCATGCGCATGACCATATGATATATAAGGTAAGCAGCCGCGTTGATCGCGATCATGTACAGGGAGTTAGACAACTTGGACGCATACTCGAGCGTCGATTTCATCGAGTACATACTCTGCAGCCAAAAGAGGTAGAACGTCGCAGGGATGAGCCAGCAGTAGCGCCATACCGTGCTCTCACCGGCCTTGCCCATGACTGCGCACACATCGTAGTAGATGGCGAGTCCGAAAGGCGTCAGCACGAGCGCGATGGCGATCACGATGGTGAGCGAAGCTGTCCAGCGGTAGCCCTGGTACGCCATCTCCGGCCACCACTTGATCTCGATGTATTTGCCGAACAACGAGACGAGGCCGCCGACCGTGTAAAGCATGAAAAATACGAACAGCAATTTGCCGAGGTTATCCTTGATCGCCAGTACCATGAAGGCAAACAGCATCACGCACATCAGAACCTCGACCGATGCCCCGAGATTATACTTGTGAAGCAACGGCGTCGTCAGGGCCGAACCGGTAACCCAGGCGATGTTCATCAGCGCGAAGATCAGAAACGTCGTCCGCTGTGAAAAGCGCGCCTTTCTCCGAAGGATACCGAACGCAAAGAATATGATCGAACCGCTTCGCAGCAGTCCGTAGACGATAAATTCCGCCATGGTGTACTGCTGCATCAGTTTCTACCCGCCTTCCGAAGATTCTGGAACAGGAAATTCGCGTGCTGCTGCTTGAGCTCCGCCCTGCGCGCCCGGCTGACCGGCACGCTCTCATCGTTCTTCATGCGCACGTCCGTCTCGCCGATCGCCGCAATCTGCTCCAGGTTGACGATGATGCCCTTGGTGCACGTCGCAAAGCACTCGCGCGAGCACAGAAGCGATTCCATCTCCGACTGCGCCGTCCAAACGCTCTGAACGTGGCTGTCCTTAAAATGGATCGTCACCTTGTGGTTCGAGTACTCCGTGTACACGATGTCTGACAGCATGCAAACGCTCCCGTCCGGCAGCGTCAGCACGCGGCTCTTCTCGATCCGGTCCGGACCGATCGCGCGCAGCATCGCAAGAATATCCTGCTCGTCGTACGGCTTGAGCAGATAGTAATCCGCGCGCACGCGATAGCTCTCCATCGCAAAATCATTGCTCGACGTGATGAACACCAGTCTCACCTCGCCGTCCCTGCGGCGAATGTCGTTCGCCGTCTCAATTCCCGTCATCCCCGTCATATAGATATCCAGGAAAATGATATCATACTTGTTGGGGAAAAATGCCTCCATCAGCATCTCGCCGCTCGCATAGCAATCAATGCACTCCGGCTGGTATCCCATGCTCGCCAGACATTCGCGCAGCATCGTCTCCAACTTGTTGCGGTCCAATCGCTGATCGTCCGTAATTGCGATCCTCATGTAGTCAATCCTCTGTTGTAACTCTCAAACACTTTCCTTTTATTTCTTTGTCGTCCCGCGTTATCGAACGAGCGTCCAGACCATGGTGACGACGTCCTCGACCTCGATGTCCTCCGGCTCGATGTCCATCGACAGACACGCGTCCTCGCACACCGCACCGTACGCTTTCGCGCGGAGCATTCCATTTGCCATCGGGCGCACCTCGAAGTTCGGCTCTCCCCGCGAATAATCAATCCGCAGGATCTCCCCCAGCTTCACTCCTGCCGCACCCGCGAGCACAAGCGCCTTCGCTCTCGCGTCCGCGACCGCCGCGCCGATCAGCGCGTTCTTCGCGGCCTCGGTGTCCTTCACCGCATACGCGAGCCGCAGCTCCGGGTTGACCGAAGCATGCGCAAGCGCATACAGAATCCGCCCGAGCCGATCGTTGTCCATGTCGAACTCGATCTTCATCGAGTGATAGAACTCATATCCCACGAAACGCTCTTTCCACATGTGATCCTTCGTCTCGTAGCTCTCATTTTTCACCTGCACGTTGAAGTTCGTCGTCTTCAGGTCCGTGCGCGCAAAGCCCTGCTTCTCCAGCACATCCCGAAGCACCTCCGTGTCCTCCGAGGAGTGCTTCAGCGACTCCGCATAGTCCTTGTAACAACCGGTCAACGTGATCATAATACGCGTGAGATCCGGTCTCAGCCGAAGCATTCCCTTGCCGGACACGCGGATGATCGATTCCCTCTCCATACTTTCTCCTTTCCGCCCCCGTGAACCGTCGCGCGACGGACGCCCCCCGGGGCGCAACCAACATGATTCGACCGAGTCCATGATACCCTTCTCACTCGAAAAATGCAACTAAATTACATAAACTTGTGTCAGCCCTTCGCGGCTGCGGCTTCCTGTTCGCGGCGGTCGCGCGCCAGCATGTAGCGCCATTTGGCGATCGCCGTGCCGATGATGATGACGTAACCGATCCAGCTGTAGATGTCGGGCAGCTCCGCGAGGAAGATCCAACCGAGGATCGCGGCGAACAGGATCTGCGAGTAGTCGAAGACCGAGATGTCGCGCGCCGCCGCCTTTGTGTACGCCTTCGTGATACACAGCTGTCCGCCGGTCGCCGAGAGGCCCGTCAACAGCAGGAACATAAGCTGCTGTCCGCTCATCGGATGGTAGTCAAAGATCAGCGCCGGTGCGGTCGCAAGGCACGAGAACAGCGAGAACCACAGCACGATGACCGGTCCGCGCTCGCCGCGCTTGCCGAGATACCGGATGAACGTGTAGCCAAGGCCCGCTGCCAATCCGCCCGCGAGGCCGACCAGTCCGTACAGTGTTGTCACGCCGCCCGTCGGCTTGACGACAAATGCCGCGCCGATCAGCGCGATCACCACGGACAGCCACTCCACCGCGTTGGCCCGTTCCTTCAGGATGATGTACGACACCGCGATCGCGAAAAACGGCGAGAGCTTGTTGAGCATGCTCGCGTCCGCGATGTGCAGATGGTCCGCCGCAAAGAAATTACACAGGATACCGCAGGTGCCGAAGAAGCTTCGCGCCAGCAAACCCGGAATGCTTCCCTTCTGAATGCGGAAACCCTGCTTGCTGCGCAGTAACAGCACAAACGCCACGAACACCGCGACCACATTGCGGAAGAACGCCTTCTGGATCGTCGGCAGATCTCCCGACTTGCGGACAAAAAACGTCATCAGGGCAAAGCAGAAGCCTGCCCCGATAATGAAAAGAATCCCCTGTTTCTTGTTTTTGTCCATCGTCCTCTATCCTGTCTTCGTTTTTAGTCCGTTTCCGAAATCCGCCGGCAACTCAGCCCATGAAGCTTGCAAAATCAATGTCCGCCGTCAGGAAGTGCTCGACCCGGTCGAGGCACCGCTTCACGGCCTCGCGGTCTTCGCCCGCCTGTTGCAACTCCTCCACGCGGATGTACCACAAAGGCTTCAGGCAGCGGTACAGCGGGAGCGCGATCGCCTTCTCTGCTTCGGAAAATGTGTAGTACCGGCTCGCAACCGTGAGCGCCCTGCGGATATCCTCGATCTCGTCCTCAAAACTGTCGAAGTTCTCGCGCATGAGGTAGTTCAGGAACACATCCCTTCCACAGAGGTTGAAATCACAGACACCTGCGAACTTTCCGTCCTCGTCCACCAACAGATTGGTGGAATTCAGGTCCGCCTGGAACACCGACGTCGGCAGCTTTCCGTACGGCTCTTTCAGCGCCTCGCGGTTGTCGCTCCACAGTTTCCAGATCCGCGTCACCTGCTCCGCGAACTCCTCCGGCAGTTTGTCCGCCGTCTCCTTCCAGTCCAGAGCATTTTCCAGCACCTCGTCCACCTCGTCGCTCGGACAGAACAGCTCGAACAGGCAGTACGCCGACGGATGCTTCGAATACTGAAATTTCTTCGCGGCGACCTTCGCGGTCATCGCCCACATGTCCTCAAAATACGGCTCGCAGTCCGCGTTCTGTCCGCTCTTGTCTGCGGCCGCACGGTCCTCCACCGTCTTGTACTTCGCGAATTCCTCAACGTACGCGACGCACTCGTGCCCCTCGTACTTAACCGTCGGGAACCCGCCCGTCTTGTCGCTGTAGATCATCGGGCAGTAGTACCCGAGCGCCCGATACTCCTCGATCGTCCGCTTCCACACGCGGATCCGCTCGTCATACGTAAAATCATTGGCCGTGATCTTGAGCACATACTTATTTCCTTCAGCGGTCTCAAGGATCACCGCGTTCCGGAAATCCTCCTCGCCGCGGCTCGTTACGATCACCTTCGCGTCCACCGGCTCCTCATCAAAGAAGAGTCGGAAAATGTCCCGGATCTCCCCGGTCAGTTTGTTCTCCTCAGACATAATTTACCTCCGTCTAATCCCCCGCCTGATATGTCGCGTAGACACTCTCCGAATCCTCGATCGCCTCGAACCCGACCGACTCGTACAGCGCGATCTCCGCCGCATCGTCCGTGTCGATCACCACCATCATGCCGTTCGGGCGGTTCCGCCGGATCGCCGCTGCCAGCAAGGGTTTACGGTACCGGCCAAAGCCGGGGGCCGTCCACAGATCGTAGGGTTCATTTTCCGAATGACCGGTCGTGATGTCGAGATAGCCGACCAGCTTTCCCTGATCGATCGCCGCCAGTACACGGAACCGGTCCCGCGCCTCGAGGATCCGCTCCGCGGTCCAGTACGTGTCCTTCGTGTGCACCTCGCGGTACTGCTCCTCGTACTCCGGCTGAAGTTCGCACGCCTCGGGAGTTTCCGCCGCTGCCGTCTCACGGACAAGCCGCAACTTCTTCTGCTCCTTCTCGAACATTGCGCCCTTTCCCTGCAATATTCCGCGGAGCACATCGTGCCTCGGGTTGATCACAAAGTCAAGCCGGAACCCGAGGTTCTCCCGCTCAATGAACGCAAGCATCTCCTCCCACGCGTCCGCGGACTCCGAGAAGCCGACGATCAGCTCCGCGTACCGATCCTCCGGAAGGATCACCCACGCAAAAACACCGTTCGCCGCGCCTCCGTCTGCTGATGCATACACCTTGTGATCCGGCGCATGAAGCGCCGAGTACAGGTTCTGCGGATCGTACGCATAGTGTGGATCCGAGTAGCGCGGATCCGCCGCAAGCCTGTCGATCAGGCCCGTATAGGCTTCCAAATT
>JAFZMO010000114.1 GCA_017551165.1 Lachnospiraceae bacterium | reverse complement strand
CAACATAAATCATGAGGTTGTACCTCCCTTTCTAAAGTCTGATACCGTGATATCCACCAGCGATTATCATCGTAGACTTGATTGAAATAAGTACTCAGGAGAAGCACTCCGGCACATCCAGCATATGAACAATTCAGATAAAGGTAGCGGCAATACACTCCAAGGTAAGTAGTCAAGCTACAGGGATAAATCTAATGTCCACAGTATCTGAATGTATTGAACCACGAGATCGAAAAGAAAGGAACGTAGATGTATTTCGCTTCTGAATACATCATACAAGAGGATAAATGAATACGAGAAAACCGAAGCGCACGTCGAGGTGCATCGCGCTGGCGCTTGTGTGTGCGCTGTTGTGCCTGTGCGTGGGTTGTCTTCCGCAGTATTACACCGAGGAGGACGAGGAGAAGGTCCGCGCGCAGGGCGAGGAAGCCGTGAAGGCGTGGATTGCGAAAAATGAGCCCGACGCCAAGCTTTCGGGTTACGTGTCGGTGCTCCTCGGAGCGTCGATCATCGGCCACGATAGTTACGGCCTTACGGATGCGATCAATTTTTACACGACCGCCGATGACGGGGCGACCCGCTCCCGAAAGGTGTATGTGATGAGCACCGGCCGCGTGTACCGCGATGATCTGATGGACAAGGTATCGGAGATCATCGCGAGGAAGATTGCCGATGATCTGGGATACACGGACTGTGGGGCGAAGCTTACGAATCAGCCGGACTATCTGATCACGCTCAAGGAGATCACGGACGAGAAGCTGAACGGGAAACTGACATACACCGATGCGGTCGGACAGGACAGCGTGCTCCCGTACGAGGTGACCGAGGATAAGCTTGAGGAATATGTTGCGGAGGCGCTTGCGAACCGGCAGCTCGTGATCGATGACGTGATGCCGACGATCATTTTGCCGGGCGAGGATCTTCCCGCGTTCGAGGAGCTTCCGCTGGAGAAGATCCGTGGCTACGAGAAGGTGAACACGATCTGGATCGACAATGCGTCCTTCACGAGATCGTACATGATCTGGTTCACAGACCGGGACGATGTCGCCGGAAGGGACGGATCATTTATCGAGGTTGACGAGTACAAGAAGAACGACAACCCAAACAACAATGAGGAATGGACGCGGGTGTGGATCCGCTTCTATGACAAGAAGACGCTCGAGGTGAGCTCCGAGAGCAAGGGCAACTCGGTGACTCCCGCGGGCAGCGAGTGATCGAGGTCGAGTCTGCCCGGACGGCGTGACTGCCCGGACGGTCGACGAAGAGTTTACAACGGAAAATAAAAGGAGGCTGCGCGCTCCCTGCGGGGAGCGCTGCTTATGTGACGATGAGAGTCGGTGACATTGAACTTTACAAGACATTTCTCTGCACGATCGACCCGGCGCTGCCGGTGCCGAACTACAACGAGGTGAAGCTGGACGCGGAGGACGCGCTGTACGGCTACACGGCGAAGCTGTGTGCCGCGGCGCTCTCGGACACAGCGGCGAGGACGGCGTCGTACGGCGGTGACGACTACCTCGCGAGCGTGGCACCTGTGGAGCCCGAGGGGCTCGAGGCGATGGTGAGCATCCTGTCGGACGCGATGTACGCGCTTGTCCGGGATAACGCGACGATGCGCGCGGGCTGCGCGATCTTCACGTTCTTCTTAGCGGAGGAGCGGCCGCACGTGGCGATGTTCAAGCTTCCCTTCCAGGAAATGTTCCAGTGCCGCCTCAGCGCGGAGGGCGACGTGTCCTGGCTGCTGAACTCGAAGGTGATGCCGAAGCCCACGCTGAAGGGCTGTGAGTATTTTACGGCGGACGTCGTGAACGGCGTCGTGCGCGTGGCGGATGTCGAGGCGTACATCGATGACGTTAAGGTGAACTACCTTGCGGAGACGGTGCTCAGACTTCGCCCGAAGACATCGGAGAAGAAGACGGTCGAGGTGATGCGAGAGGCGGCGGTCGAGGTCATCCGCGAGTGCTACCCGAAGGAGCAGGTGCCCGACAAGATCATGGAGTACAAGAGCGAGGTTGCGAACCATGCGGAGTCGACGGGCTGTGTGAGCGTGCACGCCGTGGAGGAGACCGTGTTTTCCGACAGCGAGTCGGCTGGCGAGCGGTTCCACGAGCGCATGCAGGTCGCGCAGATCCCGAACGAGCCGATCACGGTGAGCCCGAAGACCGAGCGAGCGCTCACGCGCAAGCAGAAGATCGTGACCGACAACGGCATCGAGATCCTCGTGCCCGTGAGCTACCTGCGGAACCCCGATTACGTGGAGTACGTGCAGGCGGAGGACGGCAAGATCACGATCCTGATCAAGGACATCAATTCCATCGACTTGTAAAAAAACAAGCCCGGCAGGCTGTCCTGCCGGGCTTTTTTGTGTTATTGCAGACTGTTGAGATAGTCCGTGATCGCATCGAGCGTCTCGGGCTCAAACGGATAGAAGTCCTTTGATTCCTTCAGCGAATCGTCCGTGTTTTCATAGTTGTACGGGCCGGGGTAGGTGATGACGCGAAGGCCGACGAGCTTGTATTTGGTCTTGCCCTTGCCGTCGACGCCGTCCTCCTCCTTGATGCTCTCGATCCGGTAATTCATCGGGCCGTTGCTTCCGTGAAACGGGCTCAATCGGTAGAAGCCGATCGAGAGTAAGTCTTTTCTGAGTACCATAGTCGGTTTCCTTTCTTATTGCTCGGAACGGCGTTTCTTCCACCACGCGTAGAGCTCCTCGAGCAGCCAGAGGATCAGATAGAGCGCAGGCATGATGATACCGACGCAGATGCCGGGATAATAATACTCAATGCCGTTCAGCATCCGGGCAGGAGCCTGCTCGATAAAGCCGCCGGAGGCACAGTAATCGCCGAAGGGGAGCATGAACAGCACGGTGATGCCCGCCCACACAAGGGTGTAGACGATGCGTTCCTTCCGCGAACAATCGCGGCTGAATCCGAGCGCTTCCGCGATGATGACCGAAAGCGGCATGAGAAGGAACAGCACGACCATCGCGAGCTCTTCGCCGGGGAACGAGGTTTCGATCACATGCTCGTCCACCATATCATAGAGGAAGATCAGGCCGTAGGCGATGACGTTGTATGCCAGGCACAGCAACAGAATTTTCCGAATCGATTTCATAGGTCCTCCGCACAAGGTTTTCTCTATTATACACCAAAATGAAACAAAAGAAATCGGGATTTAGTCCGGAATGGCTTCCCTGCTGACCCGGATCACCGGACGAATACCGATGGTCCATTCATCGACACAACTTTCCCCGATCGTTCCGTCATAGGAAACATGAGTCGCATACGAGACGTTATCCGTTCCGGGGTAGCTCATGGACCGCAGCCACCAGGACGAGATGGTTCCGTAGGTATCGCGGATCAGGTACACGCTGTTGGCGGCATGATCGGTTGCTGTTGCGGTTCGCTCCGCTTCCGCAGGGAAATACTTATAGACTTCGTCGATGCTCAGCAGGAATACACGGTCTTCCGTATCTTTTCCGCCATCCACACCGTTGTTCGGATTCGGCGGAGTTTTCACCGTGGTCGTGTATATGTTTTCCTTTTCGTCCTTGGAAAATGACTTGCTGTAGAATTCCCCGTTCAGCCATCTCCGCAGTGCGCTGGTTTCCCATGTCACGTTTTGCGTCGCATCGTTGAACATGCGGCCTTCGATGACGTATTTGGAGATCAGGAGCACGCTCTCGTCATTTTTCTCCAGGATGATCCACTCGATGTCTTCCCCGGCGTACCGGCCGAAGGAGATGCTCTTGTTTTCGGATCTGTGGTCAGGGTCGTCCTTGATGGCAGCGTTGTCCACCCACAGAGTAGGACGCACGCCGAAGCTTTCGCGACTCACGCTGAATTCGTAGCTTGCACCGGCATAGCCGTACGCGAGAACTGCGCAGGCGGTCTCCTGCCAGCCGGCGGTCCGGAGCCACCATGCGGCGCCTGTCTTGCCGGCGCAGGACGCAGTATAGCCCTTGGGGGCGTACTCAAAATCATCATCCGCCGATACCGTGTAGGTCCGCACGCCACGGTCCTTCGCATATGCCGTGGGCAATGCGATCAGGTCCTTGCAATAGCCGAAGTAGGAGTACGGATCATACGTAAACTTATAGTATTTGGTGAGCTCGTCCAGGCTCAGGCAGAATACTTGGTCCTCTGTTTCACCGCGCTGATCCGTCTCAATGTTGTCATACGCGATGCGGGACAACAGGATCAGGGCGCGTTCTTCCTCGGAAAATGCTTCGCCCGCAAAATCGTTGTTCAGCCAGGAGCGAAGAGAGGAGGCATCCCACATGACGTCCGTGTAGTCCTTGTTATACGGGACACAGTCGAGGATATACCGGCTCATGAGGAGCTTGCCGGTCTCATTTTCCTCCAACACGATCCACTCGATGGGCTCTTTGCCGTTAGCGAGGTCGCCGTCCTGCTCGTAATGACCGAAGACAACATAGCCTTCGTCGTTGTAGTAGCCAACCGGATCCGGTGAGGGGTCCGGCCTCTCAAAAAGAACGGAGAGTTTCTGGCCGGTCGCCGTTTTTTCGTCGAACGGATAGGATTCGAAAACGTAATCCTTGTATCCGTCAATATGAAGCGTGATGTCGGCTTCGATATAGCCTTTCATCTTGCCGGTGGCAACATAGAACGTCGCCGAACCGCTCCCGTCACTCAGGTATTGCTTTGTGGTATCGCAGGTCAGTTTGGGATTGGTGATCGTGATCGTGATCTCCCTGTTCGTGATCGGATCCGTGGTTTTCTTGTCGTAGGCATACACGGTTAGTTTTGTGTTGCTTCGCCACAGCTTAACCCAGTCGAGATAATTGACCTGTCCGTTTTCTACGACGATCGGGGTTTGGTAATTGTCCGCGTCTGGCCATTCATATGGTTCATAACCATCGGCAGAAACGGACAGCGTATAGGTTCCTTTCGGAGCAGGGATCTCAAAATGGCCCTGGCTGTCGGTTTCCGGTATGAACGGTTCTCCCTTCTCATTTTTCAAATAAATGATCTCTCCGGTTTCCGTGTTTTTCAAAGTAACCCTGGCTTTTTCAATCCGGTTTTCCTCGTGAAAGCGTTCCACCACATAGCCCGTCACGATGCCGTTTTCGGGATCTTCGGTATCGCGATTGCCCACGGAAGTAAAGGCTGCTCGCACGGCCTGCTCGGCATCCACCACATGGCAGGAAGAGTAGATCGGATTCCAGCTTGACCGGATGATTTCTTTTACCTGTGCTCCGTCCAAAGAATTATTTGCACTCCAAACCATTGCGGCAACCCCGGCAACATGGGGGGCTGCCTGAGATGTACCGCTAAAGTAACCGTAAAGGTTGTCGCTCTTGGTTGAATAAATGGCCATGCTGTAAGATTTATCCGGGGCGGTCATCGATACCCCTCCGGGCAAAACAGGCGTCCAAGATGAGAGGTGGTCCGTGATAGGGCGCACAAGATCAATCATATTCTGAAGGTCAGAATGGTCACCCCCGGGGGCGTATATGTCTACGCGGTCACCTCCATTGGTATACGGCGCCATCTCCAAAGTATAAGTGACAGCGCCGACAACGATTATACGGTCATACGCATTTGGGCAGTCTTCTTTGCTGATGAGACAGAAAAAACTACTTTTTGTGGCGTCAAGGTGTCCTATGGAAGGATCCGAATCATTTCCTGCGGCGGTGACGATAACAAAATCATATCCTTTCTTAAGCATCCTTTCCAGAAAATCGCCTAATTCTTTTGCCGATTTACGTTCGTTAACGAAATTCGTCGGAGTCTCCCAGGCATCTTTCAACAAGGCATAATCGATGATCTTTAGATCACCGATCTTGAATTTTTCAAAATTATCATATTCGTACCAGTTAAATCCCCAGCTGGTGTTTATCACTTTGACATTTCGAACGATCAATTCCGAACAGGCAACCTTCATCCACATCACGGAACCTGTGGTGCTGCCGTTTTCCGAATAGCCCTGAGCCCCATTCTTATTTCCGTACAGAGCCACGCCGTACAAGTTTTTGTCGCCGTAAGGATAAACGCCGCATATTCCTGTCGTATCATCGTTCTTGGCTGCCATAATTCCGGCGACATGCGTTCCGTGATCGGTAGAAGTCGATGTTACCCCGTTGACTCCGTTGTCATAGAATACTTCGGCAAATCCAAGGTCGTCATGATGGAAATCAAAACCGTCGTCGATCAGGCCGATCCGGACAGGCTTCACCTGATCCTTGTGTTTTGTTAACTCATCCCATGCGCCCATGGTTTTTATGGCTTCGATCCCCCAGCTTTTTCCTATCACATCGTTATAGTCCTGCAGGTCGCTCTGCCAGTTTTTGCCGTAATAGTACCCGTCGTGTTCTACCGTTTCCTCGGTTACGGATATGTCTGCCACATAATTGAGGGAGACACTGTCTATGATATCCTCGGCTTCCATGCGCTGCATAATATTCTCCAGCGTTCCCTTGGTCGCGACTTCCGCCAATCGGAGCTGGTAATCTCCCGAGACTTCGATCATGCCGACAATCTCGCTGTTATACTTCGCCGCCAGCTCGCGGACCTGACTCTCGGGCACACCGTCTTTGACAACGATCAAAACCTCGTTGTCGATGAACCTTATCGAGTCCTCCGATGCAATATGTTTCACGTCGATCGGCGCGCAATAAATCTTCCCGTATTCCCCCGCGGTCGGATCGTTCAGATTAACTACGGTTGTCCCCGATAATTCGGGTTCGATCCCGGAAGTTGCATGCGTTTTCAGATAGTGTATAAGCGCCCAGAAACCGAGTCCGATCGCCGCACAGAATAAGATTAATACGAAGATGATGGTCTTTTTGCTCAATGCTTTCTTTTTCATGTGTTGCCTCTTCGCAAATAAGATTGGGGCGGACAAAACCCGCACTCCTGCTGCCTTATTTTACCATACATGCGGTCAGAAAAAAAGACGGTCAGGTTCGCTTGTTACATCGCGCTTGCCGCATCGAAGGTCGAGGGGATATTTTGTTGTAAAGTTTTATGGTCTATGTTATGCTAAACTATACTTTTGAAGCAGGGAGAGTGGAACATGATCACAGAACTTTTGGACAAGATCGACAGTTTCATGTATTATCCGGTCCTGATCATCGTCATGGCGGTTGCCGGTGCTTATTTTACGGCGCTGACCAAGGGCGTGCAGATCCGTCTGCTGCCGGAATCGATCCGGCTTCTCAAGGAGCCTCCGGAGGATAAGCAAAATGTGTCCTCCCTGCAGGCGATGCTTGTCTCGACGGCTTCGCGCGTGGGCACCGGAAACATCGTGGGCGTTTCCACGGCAATCTGCCTGGGCGGCCCGGGCGCATGCTTCTGGATGTGGGTGATGTGTATCATCGGTGCGGCTTCCGCATTTATCGAAAGTACGCTGGCACAGATCTTTAAGAAGAAAAATGATGCCGGCGAGTGTTACGGCGGACCGGCCTACTACATCGAGAGAGCGCTCCACGCGCCGGTGCTTGCAGGAGTGTTCTGTGTGTTCCTGATCGCTACGTATGCGGTGGGATTCAATCTGCTCTGCTCCTATAACCTGCAGTCCAGCTTTGAGACGTATTCATTTTACGATGCGAAGCTCACGCCGTTGATCGTCGGAGCGGTGCTGGCGGTATTGACGGGATACTGCCTTCTGGGCGGCGGTAAGAGAATCGTGAAGCTGACAAGCGTCATCGTCCCGGTCATGGGAATTCTGTATGTCGCGATCTCTCTTTTGGTGATCGGGCTCAACGTCACTGCAGTTCCGTCTATGTTTGCCGCGATCTTTAAGGATGCGTTCAATTTCCGGGCGATCTTCTCCGGAGTTGCGGGATCCTGTCTGATCTACGGTATCAAGCGTGGCCTGTATTCCAACGAAGCGGGTGTCGGTTCCGCGCCGAATGCCTCCGCTTCCGCGAAGGTAACGCATCCGGCGAAGCAGGGTCTGGTCCAGACGCTGTCCGTATATATCGACACGCTTCTCCTCTGCACGGCGACGGCTCTCATGTGCCTCTCGAGCGGCGTCGAGAGAAGCGAGGCGGTCTCCGGCGCGCCCTATGTGCAAAATGCGCTTTCGTCGGTACTGGGCAAAGCCGGTCCGATCTTCATCACCGGAGCGATGATCCTCTTCGCTTTTACCACGCTGTTAGGGAATCTGTACTACGTCGACAATGCGCTCATTTTCCTGAATAAGAAACGTCAGCCGTCCAAACGGTTCATGAGGGTGTTCCATGTTCTCTGCGCGGTTGTCGTGCTGGTCGGTGCGATCATTCCGATGAGCGCGGCCTGGGCGATGGCGGATATCACCATGGGCGGCATGACGCTGATCAATCTGCCTTGCTGTATGCTGCTCGGCAAGGTGGCGATCGATTCGCTGAAGGATTACGAGAAGCAGAAGAAAGAGGGAAAGAACCCGGTGTTCTATGGGAAGAATATCGGATTGAAAGAGGAAGAGCTGGATTACTGGAAATAAACAGGCATGGACCCCGGGATGCGGGAGTTTCGCGGCACACCCGCTGTGCTGAAAGGAGACAACGATGCAGGAAGAGAGAGTGAAAGGTGGCGGAATCAAGTCGATCGTGTTTGTGATACTGATTTTGGTGGGTTTCTCGGCCACGATCCGCAAGGGAATTCCTCTTATGGCAAAACTGTTCCTCTATGAGAAGGTGGATAAGGAGGCGCTTGAGGAGGAGAAGACACGGGTGAAGGAGGAGGCGAAAAAACTCGACCCCGAGGGGAAGAGGATCGTGCTCACCGACGACTATCTTATGGTCGAGTACAAGGACTACTATGCCACCCAGGTGGACAGCAACAACTTTGTTCTGTCGATCATCTGCATCGCCGTGTACGTGTTTGTCTTCTCCGCTGCGATGATGATCCTTGCGTCATTTTTCTTCCGACAGAAGGGCGCGGTCAAAGGCGCCGTAAAATGGCTGATCATCCTCGTGCTGATCCTCGGCGGGTTGAGACTTTTGAGGGAAATCCCGTTCTTCAAACTGCCTCCGAAACCGGAGGATGTCACGTGCAAGCTCAATGAAGTCGAGATCCTGCGGAAGGACGTGAAAACGAGTACTTCTTCCGATGATGACGGGACGTCATCCACGTCATACACCTATTACATCTATTTCAACGATGAGGATGGGAAGGAATACAAGTTCATGGTGACGAAGGATTCCTACGATTCCATCAAGGTTCATGACACGTGTTATATCGCGTCCGCCACGTCGAAGGACGAGACGGTCTATTACCGCAAGTTCGACCTGGACCGGTTGTATATGCTGCCGGGGACGGAATGAGCGGTAAATTCAAGAAAACCCGACGGGAGTGGCCCGTCGGGCCAGAGTGAAGACAAAGTCCGAGGCGTAACCGCCTCGGACATGTGTTTTTATAGGAGTGTAAAAGTGTCGGAAAGCCGCATAAATACTGGCTTTTCGGCACTTTTTGTGGTATACTGGAAGTATCAAAATGAGGCGGTAAACTTCCATGATGACACAGAATCCGGACAAGAAACGCGAACAGATCGTCATGAT
>JAFZMO010000113.1 GCA_017551165.1 Lachnospiraceae bacterium | reverse complement strand
GCCGTTGATGCTCGGCAGGATCACCTGAAACTTATCGTAGGAACCGGCGTAGCTGATCAGGTGAACGCCGTCCTCCTCAAACGTGTCCCGAAGCTCCGCGCCGTACACATACACCTTCTTGATGGATTTGGCGTTGCCCGAGAGACCGAGCTTGCCGAGCAGGGAATTCTCATCGATCTTGTTTGCCGTATAGTAGTTGTAATATGCAATGGAAAATGCAGCCGCGACCACCGCGACCGCTGCGATCGCCGTGAGCGCAACTGCCAGTTTGAAGCGCTTCTTCTGCTCCGGCGTGATCTTCAATTCGCGGAACAGCGGTGCCTCCGCCAGCTCCTTCCGGTATTCGGTCTCGTCGTCATACTTGTATTTGGAGACGCCCTGCTTGGTTCCGAGGATCATGCGCATTCCGGGTTCGAGCACAAACCGGTCGAAGTACACCGGCACGATCTCCTTGTCAAGAGACGCCGCGTACGCGATCACCTCCTGCATCGCCGACATGGTGTCCTCGCTCAGAAAGCACACCACCGCAGCGGCCTTCTTCATGATCTTCTTCTCCCTGTCGCCGAGCTTCGAGGTGTAATACACCTTCACCTTCGCCGAGAGATCCTCGATCGCTTTCAGGGCTTCCTCCTCGTTCTTCGCGTCGTAGACGGCCATCACAAACGCTTTTCGGTTTCCGCTGTACCTCTTCATGGGACAAACCTCCCTCTCCTCAACCGCGCTCCGCCGCTGCCTGTCGCAGCCTTATGCGCGTCATTTTTTCAGGATCACCTCGATGCCCGCATCCACCAGAGGTTTCGCGGACACCGCAAGATCATAGCTGATATACACCTTCTTAAGCGACTTCATCCCCGCGAGCACCGAGAGATCCGCATCCGCGGAAATCCCGACGATCCGCAGCGTCTCAAGCTTCGAAAGGCTGCTGATCGCAGAGAGGTCCCGGATCGGATTGCCCGACAGATCAAGGTAGGTGAGCTCTGTGAGCTCCGCGAGCTCCGTGAGCTCCGTGATCCGCTCGTTCACCACGGCAAGCTGCTCGATCATTTTCCCCTTGAGCGCGCCGAGATCCGCAATATCACCGGTCGGAACGACCTCCTCGCCGACATACCACTCCCCGTCCTTCCGCACGATCGCGGAGGCGTCGGACACCATGCTGTTCCCGCATAGGAAAATGTACTTATCCTCCGAGGCCCGCAGCGCGATCGCAAGCGTCGTCCCATCCTTGAATGTACTCACGGTCACCTCGGGATTGGTCTCGGTGGAGATGATCTTCTGTGCGGGCACCTGCTTATTCGCGGGCGGATTCTTCATCCGGTAGATCAGAAACCCAAGCGACGCGGCGAACAGAAGCATGAACACGACCGTCAGCACGCGCCATACGGACAGCGTGCTGCGCTTCTTCGCCGCAGTTGTCCCGTAGCCGGTGACGCCGTCCCCGATCAGGGAATCGGCGAGCTCCGCCTCGATCTCCCTCACCGTCTGTTCCGTATCGCGGCAATGGATCTTCTTCACGACGGACAGCTGCATCTCCAGATCCGCCGGCAGTTTACAGTCATCGAGGAAAATGACAAGCATCTCCTTCTTCTGGGATACCGAATAATTGATCTCGCGCATGCAATTC
This sequence comes from Lachnospiraceae bacterium, assembly GCA_017551165.1. GTDB lineage: Bacteria > Bacillota > Clostridia > Lachnospirales > Lachnospiraceae > ISDg. The sequence continues at coordinate 7,658 of JAFZMO010000113.1, read as the reverse complement.
TGCGAGGCGATCGCGTGCGAGGATGCAAAGATCAGCACACACGTGCTGTGCAACAGCTTCTCTGCCACCACCATCGGCCAGTTGACGCCGACCTCGATCCCCTCGTCGTACCAGACGCGGTACCGGTCGCGATGCAGCGCGGTGATGATCTCAAACACCCTGTCGCTGTCCTTGTGCGCATAGCTTGTGAAGAGGTAGTCCTCCCCTCCCATGTACGGGGGGAACGGTGCACCTTTTTTCATCCTAAGCCACCTCCTGCCGATATCTTTCCGCTCCTGCAGACCGCAACCGGTCCGTCAGATGCTCTTCAGTATCTCCACGATCTTCGGCGTCAGCACGAGAGCGTCCTTATCCTGCTCCGCCGGCAGAAGATCATCATACTTCACAAGGTCGTTGTGGACACGCGCGATCCCGCGCAGCTTCCGGTCGAGCTCGCCGGACTCATCCAGCAGCGCCCTGTCCGCAAGAACAAGCCCGAGCGTTCTCGTGTACACGTTCCAGCGCATGTGCTCATAGACCTTCCACATGCGGTCCTCGGTCGTGATGCCATAATCGGAATTGTAAAACCGGTCGATGACCCAGACCTTGTACTTGAAGCTCAGCGTCCGGGCATACACCGAATGGCGGTTGTACTCATTGTTGCAGTACGATATCCACGCCGGGCTCCCGGGTTCGCCCTTCGGATAGCGGACATTGTGGATCGCCACAGTGCCCTTCTCGATGTTCGACATCGTGATGAAGGAGTAATCGTACATCGCCCGGCGAGTACCGACGACGTCGATATTTTTCGTAAGCTCCGGATTCCAGCGGTTGCACATGTCCTCATCCTCGATGTTGACCTGGATCCGGTAGCCTCCGTTCCGCTGTTCGCGGTAACAGAGCGCGTTCAGGCGCATCGCAAGGTTGGCGTTACGAAGGTTGTCCCCGTCGTTGATGAACGCAAACGTGAAATCGGCAAACTCGTTTCGGATGATCTCCTCGAACTGGTCTGTCTCCGTGAGCACATGCTGGCGATACAGGATCCTGTAAACGGCGTCGCCGACGACATCCCGCTCGTCGCAGATCTCCGGCATCTTGCACAGCAGCCGTTTGCGGCTCGCGCCGGGATCCAGCACCATGACCGTGACGCGGTAGCCCGGCATCTGCGACAGATGCAACACCGCCTTAAGCAGCTCAAGGTTCCGCTCGTTCATGCCGACAAGCAGGAACTTGATCTCCCTCGGCTCACCGTCCCCGCGCTCGATCGCAGTTTCAAATATAGAGTTTTGCAGGAGATTGTTATACGCAAAATTCTCCTCCGTCCGCACGAAGTTGATGACCAGCTTCTCTCCGTCCGCGGAGTTATGCGTTTCCAGATACTCGTCGTAGAGGCTCCACGGTGTCTCCGACAGCTCCGTGTACACGCGGATCCTGCCGGTGCGCTTTCCCTCGAGGAAACCGCAGACGTGCTCGAGCTCGGCGAGATTGTCTTCCTCGCGATCGCCGAACAGAAACACTTCCATGCGCTTGCTCTTGCCGACTGTCTTTTTGAGAACTTCCGTCACGGTGCCGTCGAACCGCACGCCCTTGATCGCGGCGATCCGGTCCTTTCTCGCGGTCTCCGTGTTCCTGCCGCAATTGGCGAAGACGATCATTTTCCGCTTGGAACGAATGCTCTCCGCGGTCGCAAGCGTCTTGTCGTTGCACTCGGAGAACAGCACGATGCTGCGCCGCTTGTGCAGCGACAGCCGGATCCGCTGAAACGGGCCGTCGAAGAAGCTTGCCAGAAAGCCCGCGACGAACAGAAGTAATACGATGTTGACGACCGTCACAAGCGTCGCGTACAGTGCGGAAAATATCGGATGTCCCGCATACGCAACCCGCTTGGAGCCATCGCCCAGATAGATGTTGAATGTCTTTAACAGCGCCGTGATGATGCTCTCGATCACACGCAAAAAAGGCACGGATCTCGGGATGTCGTTGAACAGTTCCTCCGGGATAAACAAGATCCAGCTCGCCGCGAACTCAAAGCCCGCCGCCTTGGCAAAATGCTCCTCCCTGACACCCTTCTTAAAAAGCAGATACAAAATTCCGCTCAGAAGTCCTGCCACTCCGAGGGCAAACGCCCCGTACCAGCAAACCATTTCAACCTTTGCCATGAAACCGTGCCTCCTTCTCCCTGCCGACGCGTTATACGCGCCGTTTTCTAACAGGCATAAAGCGACTGTTCCGTTTTATTCGCGATCCGCAAGAGGCACGTACTCGCGCTCCTCGGACACGCTCTTATACGCCGGGCGTATGATCTTGCCGGCGTTGATCAACTCTTCCATGCGGTGCGCACTCCAGCCCGCAACGCGCGCGATCGCAAAGATCGGCGTGTAGAGATCCTGCGGCAGCCCGAGCATATCGTAAGCGAAGCCGCTGAAGAAGTCCACGTTGGCGCTGACGCCCTTGTACATCTTGCGCTCCTCGGCGATGATCTGCGGGGCGAGCCTCTCCACCTTCGCGTACAGCGCAAACTCTTCCTCTCTGCCCTTCTCCACCGAGAGCCGCTCGACGAAATTCCGGAATACGACCGCTCTGGGGTCGGACACCGAGTAGATCGCATGGCCGATGCCGTAGATCAGACCGGCGCGGTCGAACGCCTCCTTGTGCAGAAGCGCCTTGAGGTATGCTCCTACCTCCTCATCGTCCTCCCAGTCGCCGACCTTGTCCATCATATCGGCAAACATCTGCATCACCTTGCGGTTCGCGCCGCCGTGCTTCGGTCCCTTCAGGGAACCGAGCGCCGCTGCCATCGCCGAGTACGTGTCTGTCCCGGAGGACGTGACAACGTGTGTCGTGAACGTCGAGTTGTTACCGCCGCCGTGCTCTGCGTGCAGGATGAGCGCCGCGTCCAAAACCTTCGCCTCCAGCTCCGTGTACTTGCTGTCCGCACGAAGCATGTGCAGTATATTTTCCGCCATCGAGAGACTTGCGATCGGCTTGTGGATCACAAGATCTCGGGACTTGTTGTAGTATTGATACGCCATGTACCCGTAGACCGAGATCATCGGGAACATCGAGATGAGCTGCAGACACTGCCGCAGCACGTTCGGAAGCGACGTGTCGTCCGCGTTCGTGTCGTACGAATACAGCGTGAGAACGCACTTGGAGAGCATGTTCATCATGTCCGGGCTCGGCTTCTTCATGATGACGTCGCGCACGAACGACGACGGCAGCGAGCGGTACTTCGCAAGCACCTTGCAAAACTCGTCGAGCTCCTGTCTCTTCGGCAGCTCGCCGAACAACAGAAGGTACACGACCTCCTCGAAGCCGAACCGTCCGTCGGCCTTCGCGCCGCCGATCAGCTGCTCCACGTTATAGCCGCGGTAAAACAGCGAGCCCTTGCAGGGCACGCTCTCCCCGTCGATGATCTCCGTCGCACGGATCTCCGAGATCTCGGTCAGACCCGTGAGAACCCCCTTGCCGTTTAGGTCGCGAAGCCCCCGCTTCACGTCGTAGCGCTCGTACAGCGCCGGGTCGATGTTGCTGTTGCTCCGACACAGCTCCGCGTACGCCGTAATCTCCTTGGTTATTGCTGAATAATCGATTTTCTTCCCCGCCATAGGGCACCTCCTCCACAAGCATTTTCCGTGTCCTAAAAGTAAAGATATGTAACTATGATACAATATGCCGACATACCGTGTCAAGGGAAATTGACTTTCTCCCGGTGCCGTGATACAATGACAAAGCCGCGAAAAATGAGCGCTTCGCACCTGTGGTGGAATTGGCAGACACGCTGGATTTAGGTTCCAGTCCGCGAGGGTGCAGGTTCAAGTCCTGTCAGGTGCAATATCATTTTCCGAGTGCAAAAAAGAGGCGAAGCAATTGCTCCGCCTCTTCTCTTTTTGCTTAGAAATGACCGCCGCCACCGCTGTGCGAATGACCGCCGCTCGAGTGGATGCTGCTGCCGCTGCCTCCGCCCGACCGCGTCTCCGTAGGGATCGGCGTGCGCGTCACGTTGGAGTACATGAAGATGTCCTGAGCTCTCGATACATTGAAACTGCTCTGGTTGATATACTCCGTCGCCTCCGTGCGCTTGATCGCCGTGTTCATGCTCGCGCGAAGCTTGTTCGCGTAGCCCTTGCCGAACAGGAATGCGATACCTGCCTCGATCAGCGCGAGAACCGTGAACTTCGTTCCCGACATCGGCTCCTTCGGCTTCTTGTACGGGTTGCTGTCGCTGTACGGCTTGCCGGTCTCCGCCTGCTTCAAGAAGATCTCAACATAGTCGAGCGTCTCGTCGAACGCACCGTAGTAGTTGGCGTTCTTCAGCTTGTTGAGGAAGCCGGTGTTGTCGCGCATGTAGTTGAAGAAATAGTTGTCAAAGATCTCGGCGCCGCGATCGCAGCCGTTGAACCAGTAGTCACGGCCGTCCTCGTCGTTGCACATGTTGAGAAAAATGAGAAGTCCGTCGTTCTTGAACGCGTACTTGCTCGTAATACCGTTGTTGTAGTAATCATCGGTCACCGCCATGAGGGAATCGTAAGGAAGATTCTCCTGGTTCACGATCAGGATGACCACGTCGAAATTGTACGTCTTCTGGATCTCCTCGATCCGGTCCTGAAGCTTGTCTTCTTCACTGCTGTCAAGGATGTCGTCCTCGTCAAACACGCGCTTGTCATCCACGCTGCCGTCAGCCATCGCCGGGCACAGGAACACAAACGCCGTCACAATGCAGAGGAGAAGGAGAAGGATACGTTTTCTCATAAGATCCACCCTCCTATCAGCATTGTCAGTACGATCAGGATCGCTACGATGATACCTGCACGCTTGTACAGGAACTTCTTGTATTTGCCCTCGTCAACGGGAAGCGAACCGACCAGCTTGCCGGTCTGTCCGTTCATCGCGAAGGTGTAGATCTGATCCATGTAGCGCGTCGTCAGCAGCCACACCGGGAACATCGCATACTTGATGGTACCCTCGTGCGCCTGCACGGAACGGGACTTCGGCGTGATCGTCGCATAGCCGCTGACCGTCTTCTGGAACGCAGCGACGGTACTGTTGATCACGCGCTCATTCGCGCGGGGAAGACTGCTTTTGACGTCGACGTCCGGCTTGTTGGCTACATAGCCCGACAGGTACGCCTGATTGAACGGTACCAGTCCGGAATAGTCGAACGGCTCGATCGCGTCCATGTACGCGTCATCCATGCGCACGGAACCGTCGACCGGCACGCGCTCAAAGCGGAGCGTTCCGCTTCTCTGCAGCAGATAATGGTCGATCTTGGTGTTGTCGTACATGGAATCACGCCATTTGGTAACCTGCGTTGCGTCGAACGTGAGATCCGCGCTCGTCTCGCAGTCAAACAGCCAGAACGGAACATAGATGCCGGTGATCTCATCCATGTGGTTCGCCTCGGAGAAGCGGTCCGGGAGCAGTTTCTTGCCCTCGTAGAACTTCAGAAGCGCCTTCTTGGCATCGTCCTTCGTCAGCTTGAACGGGATGATATAGTCCGGCTTGATCATGCCGGTCACCTGCGGCTGCATGATCGCCACGTTGTCGCAGTACGGGCAGCGGCTCGCTGCCACCGTGCCGTCGACGACGATCTCGGCACCGCACGAAGGGCATGTGTAGGAAACCATATCGTTGATGGTCTCACTGACGTTGTATTCACTCCAGTTGATGTAGTCGCTCTGCGTAGCCGCAGCCTGTTCCGACTGCTGTGCCGCCTGAAGCGTCTCCAGACTGTACAGATTGTCGCAGGAAGTACACTTCCAGGTCTGCGCTTCTGCGCTCCAGATCAGAGGGGAACCGCAACACAGGCACTTATAGCCCTGAACGTTGTCCATATTTTCCTCCAGGTAGTTAGAATTACGTGCTTGTAAAAACCCTAAGGAAGCGCTGATGTGACTCAGCGCTTCCGCAGGATCGTCAATTTGTTTTCAATCTATCAGCCGCTGAAAGGCTTGCCGCAGCTCGGGCAGAACTTCGGAGGGTTCGCCGGGTCCGGAGCCGGTGCGCCGCAGTTCGCGCACTTCGCTGCTTCCGGCTTCTTGCCGCCGCAGTTCGGGCAGAAGTTGAATGCGCCGTCCACCTGGTTGCCGCACTTGCCGCAGAGCCAGGAACCTGCCGGAGCGGGCTTCTTCTGGCCGCATGCCGGGCAGAAACCGAACTTCTCATCAACCTTGTTGCCGCACTTGCAGGTCCAGGTAGCTGCCGGAGCCGCTGCCTGCTGCTGAGCGTTCAGAGCCGTGAGGCTTGCGATGTCGTTGCCGCCCATCTGGTTCACCATGCCGACGCCGACCATACCGACAGCAGCGCCGCCGGCGTTGTTCGCAGCATCCACCATAGCGGTGTTGGTAGCCTCTACGCGGGAAGCGATCGCAATGCTCGGATCCATGTACATAGCCGTCTTCTGAGCAGCCTTGATCATCGCAGCATCCTCAGGAGTCAGGGTGATCGGGTTCATTGCAACGTTAACGACTGCAAGACCGCGGATCTCGCCCCACTTCTTGGAGAGGACTTCGTTCATCGCCTCGGACAGTTCCTCAGCATGAGCCGGGATGTCGCTCGGACGCATCTGAAGCGCGGACAGCTTCGCAAGTGCGGGCTGAAGAGCGCTCACGAACTCGGTCTTGAGCTGCATGTCGATCTCGGAACGACGGAACTCGTTCGGAACATTCGCGCAAACGTTCGTGTAGAACAGAAGCGGGTCTGCGATACGGTAGGAATACACACCGTTCAGACGAAGGTCAACGTCGATGTCGAGGTTGACGCGAGCGTCGCATACACGGAACGGGATCGGGTTGTTCGTACCGAACTTGTTGTCCATCAATTCCTTGGTATTGAAATAGTAAACTCTCTGATCCTTGCCGGTGTCACCGCCGAAGGTGAAACGCTTGCCGATCTGCTTGAAGGTATTCAGGATACCCTTGCCGAGACCGCCGTAGAAGATGCTCGGCTCGCTGGAGGTGTCATAGATGAACTCGCCGGGCTCGGCGCAGACCTCAACGATCTTGCCCTGCTCAACGATAACCATACACTGGCCGTCCGCAACCGCGATCTTGGAACCGGCCGAAATAATATTGTCAGAACCCTTGGTGTTGGAGCTACGTCCGCCCACAACCTTCTCGCCCTTCTTCATCAATACGTCGAAAGGCATTGCTTCACAATAGAAGAATTCTTTCCACTGATCGGCCAAAACGCCGCCCGCGGAACCAACAAGTGCACTGATAAGTCCCATATTCTTTTTCTCCTTTATCGTTTCTTCATTTCGCAGTAAATGTAAATCAAAATTACATTTCCGTTGCTATCATACCACAAACTGACAAAAAATACACTACCTTTTTTCATTTTTTTGTATTTTTTTATTCTTTTTCCGCTCCGCACCCTCAATGCACAAAAAAGGACGTCCCCGAGCGATCGGGGACGCCCACTGGGCCAGCTGGATTCGAACCAGCGGATGCAGGGATCAAAACCCTGTGCCTTACCGCTTGGCGATGGCCCATTGCAGAAAAAACGAAAAGCCTGTCGGTCTCCCGAAAGGCTTCCGCAGGGTGGATATTGGGATTCGAACCCAAGGCCTCCAGAGCCACAATCTGGCGCGCTAACCAGCTGCGCTATACCCACCATATCAACTTTGTTTCCTTACCGGAAATGTGCCAGAAGGGATTCGAACCCCCGACACACGGCTT
>JAFZMO010000112.1 GCA_017551165.1 Lachnospiraceae bacterium | reverse complement strand
TCATCATCGTCATCATCGTCATCGTCGTCGCCGCATCCCGCAAGAAGCGACACGAGCATGACCATCACCATAAAAAGAGCAAGTCTCTTCAGCCATAATCGATTCATATTTTCCTCCTCTTCCACCGCACAGGGGTCTCGCGCGGTAACTTCGTATCTGATAATTCCATACTATCGTATACGAAGGTGATTGCAAAGGAGGACTTTTCGTCGGAAAATGGCAAATTTGCTCATATGACACATTATCCGTCACAATCGACGACTAAAGTCGTTACTATTCGATGATCTTGATGCGTCCTTCGCCGCGCGGATCGGCGTAGGTTTCGCCGATCACGCCGCCGAGCGTGTCGATAATATAGTCGATCAGGAGCTGGTTATCGATCTTGACACGGTCCTGCAACAGCTCGGCTCCGTCGAACGCCGTATAGCCGTCACCGTGGTCGAGCAGCGTGTAGTTGATACCCGCCAGCGTGTAATGCTTTGCAGGATCGAGCGACTCATCGCCGATCTTCACGTTGCGGATGCGCCGTGCGCCGTCGAAGCCGATACACATATTGTTATCGTCTGCCTTGCACGGCGAGGGGATCGTCACATCGATCTCAAAGCTCATGCCGGACACCTGCAGGAATCCGCCGTGCTCACCCGGCATCTCACGCACGCTCCACTCGAGCGCGTCGAGGATCTGCTGTCCCGTCACATCCAGCACGCAAAGCTGGTTTCCGAACGGGAACACGTTGATGATGTCGCGGTACGTGATGTCGCCCTTGCTGATACTCTTGCGGATGCCGCCGCCGTTGATGACCGCAACGTCCGCTCCCGATGCATCGCGCAGCGCATCGGCGCAGAAATCACCGAGGTTGGTCTCCGCACGGCGCACCATACGGATCGGATTCTCGTTCTCATCCTTCGCCTCCGGATCGTAGATGGTCAGCTCCACGGAGGACGAGGCAACGACCTTCATCAGCACTTCCGCCAGCTCCTCCTGCGACTTCGCAACCGAGTCGGCGATCGGGTTTTCGATGTTCAGCAACTCGACCGCGCTTGTCTTGTTCGGCCATCTCCACACGCCGGTCTCCGCAATACCGTCCGCCGTGATCTTGCTGTAACCGATGCACGAAAGCTTGGTACCGACGGCGGAACGCGTCACGCTCTCGCCGTTTTTATTTTTCATAACGATCTGATCGGTGTCGTGGCTGTGTCCGTCCAGGAACACGTCGATGCCGGTCGTGTTCGCGATGACGTCCATGTAGGTGTACGGGATGCTCTCCGCCTCGTTGCCCAGATGGCCCATCACGTAGACGTAGTCCGCACCCTCGGCGCGCGCGTCATCGACCGCCTTCTGCACATGGCTGTACAGCTCCTCGCCGTTCTGCCCCGGGAAGAACCCGTAAATGTACTCTCCGTTCTCATTCTGAAAGTACGCCGGCGTCGAGGTGTTGATCGTCTTCGGCGTCGTCACGCCGACGAAGGCGATCTTCTTGCCGCAGGCCTCGATGATCACATACGGGTCAAACACCAGCTCGCCCTGCTTGTTGAAGTTGCAACTGATATACTTGTAGTTTGCTTTCGTCTTCGTGAGTTCCAGAAATCGCTCCATGCCGTAGTCGAACTCGTGATTGCCGGGGATCGCGACCTTGTACCCGACCTCGTTCATGAGGTTAACGATGGTCTCGCCCTTGCTGATCGTGCCGACCGACTCGCCCTGGATGGCGTCGCCGTTGTCCACGAGGATTGTGGTGTACCCCTGCGCCTCGAGCGTGTCACGGATCTGCGCAAGACCTGCAAGCCCGAAGCCCTGATCGATGCCGCAGTGGATGTCGCTCGTGAAGAGAATGATGATCTCACCGTTCTTCGCGACCGGCTCCGGCGTCGGCGTCACGGCGTCCGTGAGCTCCGGCGTGACCGTGCTTGTCGGCTCTCCCGAAGGCTCTGCAGCCTGCGTCGGCGTTGTCGTCGGCTCCTCCGCCTTCACGGTCGGCGTAGGTGTCGCGCTCTTCTCCGTGTTCTCCTTGCCGCATGCCGCGAGCATGAGCAGGAGCAGTACTGTCAGCGCGAGGCTGACCATGTTCCGAAATTTCTTCATATTCCAAACTCTCCTTACTTGGAAAATGTCGCCGCAGTCCTGCGGCGTATCCGACAACGGCGGGCACAACGTTACCGCCATGCCCGCCCGTGTGAATCTTGTTTTGTTATTTTGCGACGCTGACAGACACCGTGATCGCATCCTCCGACTTGGTGTCGACGGCGATGCTCACCTTGATCTCCCGACCGCCGTGATAGTAGACAAATTCCGCTTTGTCCGCCTTCGCGCTGATGACCGGCGCATCCGCGAGCGGATCCTCGGCCTTGCCCTTCACACCGTACACGAGGCCGTCATCCGCAAATCCCTTGCACCGCAACAGCAGGTTCTCGCACAGCGCGTTCGCATCCGCGACCGCCGTCTCCGAGACGCGTCGGATCTTCGCCGAATCGCGCGTCCGGGACACATACGTAAAGTCCCCGAAGATCGGTCGCAGCTGCTCGAAGCTGAAGCCGTAGAGCGCCTTCATGTTCTCGGCCGCCTCCGCATCGTCGGGCGCATTGAAGCGCTTGGTCGAACCGTCGCCGTACGTCACCGTGTAAGGAAAATACCTCGACGTAAAATACTCGATCGCATCCGTCGTCTCGGTGTAGTCCTTCATCGAGCTCGCCAGCGTGAACGTGTCCTTATCCAGACTCCAGACCGGCTCCCAGCCGCCCGAGAGGATCGTGTTCACCGTCTCGTAGTTCGCGGGATCGTCCAGCGTGTACACGACCTGGTTCACGGTACAACGCCCGTTTGCATCAAACTCGTACTCCACCGTGTAGGTCACCGCATGCCACGCGTCGTGCGCCTGCGTGCCCTCGGCGGTCGCCATGGCGTCGCCGGTCACCTTGAGGATCCTCTCCGACTGCGAAACGCCGCTCGGATCATCCGCAACCTGTCCGGGGTTTTGGTTGTCCGAGGTCTGATTTCCTGCGGAGCTCTCGTTCTTCTTGCCGTCGTCGCCCTTGCCGCATGCCGCGGCCGCCAAAACCATAGCGAGAACAAGAAGCAATAGGGATACTCTCTTCATGTTCCGCTCCTTCCTGACTCTTTGTGTTTCCCGCTTCTTACTCAAACAGCGGGCTTAGAAAGAACATCCGCGATGATCTCCACAGCCTCGTCCACGAGCGCCTCGGTGAGCGACGCCATGTAGCTGGTGCGCAGCAGGCACTCGGTCGGCGCGGTCGCCGGCGGAAGTACCGGGTTCACGTAAACGCCCGCATCGTACACCTGCTTCGCGCGGATGAGCGTCGTGTCGATATCGTAGGTAAAGATCGGGATGATCGGGGTGTCGCTCATGCGGATGCGGATACCGCGGTCGAGGAATCCCTTGCGGGCCCGCGCGGAGATCGCCTGCAGCTTGAGCGGCAGGGACGGATCATTTTCCAAAATGCGGAGAGCCGTCAGAGCAACCGCGCAGCTCGCCGGCGTGATCGACGCCGAGAAGATGAACGGGCGCGAATTGTGGCGCACGTAGTTGGCCACTCTCTCGCTCGTCGCCATGTAACCGCCGAGCGATGCGAGCGATTTGGAAAATGTTCCCATATAAATGTCAACTTCGTTCTCCAGACCGAAGTAGCTTGCCGTACCGCGGCCGCCCTCGCCGATGACGCCGAGGCCGTGCGCATCGTCAACCATGACGCGCGCGCCGTACTTCTTCGCGAGAGCTACGATCTCAGGAAGCTTCGCGATGTCACCGCCCATGCTGAACACGCCGTCGGTGACGATCAGGATGCCGGCGTTCTCCGGAACGCTCTGAAGCTGGCGCTCCAGGTCCTCCATGTCCGCGTGGTGATAGCGCAGCATCTTGCCGTAGCTCAGCTTGCAGCCGTCGTAGATGCTCGCGTGGTTCTCACGGTCGCAGATCACATAGTCGTGCCGATCCACAAGCGCGCTGATGATACCGAGGTTGGACTGGAATCCCGTGGAAAATGTGACCACGCTCTCCTTGCGCAGGAACTTCGCCAGCTCCGCCTCCAGCTCGAGGTGCATCTCCAAAGTACCGTTCAAAAAGCGCGATCCGGAGCATCCGGAGCCGTACTTCTCGAACGCCTTGATGCCGGCCTCGATCACGGCGGGGTGCGTCGTCAGTCCGAGGTAGTTGTTCGAGCCCAGCATGATGCGGCGCTTGCCCTCCATAATGACCTCGACATCCTGACGGCTCTCGAGTGCATGAAAATACGGATACACGCCGGCCGCCTTGGCCTCCTCCACTCTCGTATAGTTAAAACATTTGTCAAACAGATCTGCCATTTCTTCCAATTCCCCAATCTTTTATTTTTTTGTGTAATAACACATTTTTCCGAACAAAAAGCACACAATGCAATTCTACCGCACTTCGGAGAAAAAAACAAGGGGTGACATAACGTGAAAAAATACGCCGTTTCGTCGAATTTCCTGTTGACAAAAGCGAGGGATAAGTCTATACTTTCGAAAGTGTTTGTACCTAAAGAAAGAAACGGCGCGGCGGACCAATGTTCGGCGTCGGTTCTTTTTATCGTTTTTAGGACACGGACACGGTCGGAAATAAATGCATGCGCGGCACGCACACCCGGTGCCCTCGCAGGCAAATATGACCCAGAGGAGTCAGGAGAAAAATGGAAGAGAATAAGACGGTGGATCGTTTCACCAAAAAACAGCTGCGCGCGCTTGAAGACAAGCTCTCCGAGTTCAAGGCCAAGAGCCATGAGATCGCACAGCGGATCAAGGAGGCTCGCGAGCAGGGCGACCTGTCGGAGAACTCCGAGTATGACAGTGCCATGGATGACCAGCGCAAGAACGAGCGCGAGATCAACGATCTCGAGGCGCTCCTCAGCCGCGCCGTGCTGATCGACAAGATCGACACGAAGAAGGTCAGCGTAGGCAGCCAGGTAACCGTATTGAATCTTACAAAAAACAGACAGTCCACGTATGAGATCGTGGGCAGCGCCGCTCTGGTCGACGTGCTCAACGGTCGGATCTCGGATGTCTCCCCGGTCGGCAAGGGCCTGTACGGCGCCAAGGTCGGTCAGGAGGTCACGGTAGATCTTCCCGCGGGGTCTGTGGTATATCGGATCTTGAGCATCACCAAGCCGTTTGACGAGGATGAACCCGCTCCGGCGCCCAAGACCTCCCGCAAGAAAGGCGTATAAAACCGAACAGCGATACGCCGGCCCGGTCAAAACCGGCCGGCGTTATTTTTCATAATATCCGCGAAAGAAGGTACAAGTATGGCAGAACAGAACACACCGAACGCTAACGCCGAGATGAACGAACAGGAAATGAGCGAGCTGCTCAAGATCCGCCGTCAGAAGCTTGCGGACCTGCAGGCTGCGGGCCGCGATCCCTTCCAAATCACGAAGTTCGATCAGACGCACCACACCGACGAGGTGAAGGCTCTCTACGAGGCGTTGGAGGCAGAGAAACTGGCGGGTCGCACCGCTCCCGTGACCGACGGTCTCGAGGAGTCTGAGGCGCGCGCCGTGAAGAAGGCGGACTACGAGGAGCGCCGCGCCATCATGGACGCATCTCCGATCACCGTGTCCATCGCCGGCCGCATGCTCTTCAAGCGCGTCATGGGTAAGGCAACCTTCTGCAACATCCAGGATCTCAAGGGCTCCATTCAGGTGTACGTCTCCCGCGACGCCATCGGCGAGGAGGCTTACGCGGACTTCAAGAAGTCCGATATCGGCGATATCTACGGCGTGAAGGGCTACGTCTTCCGCACGATGACCGGCGAGGTTTCGGTTCACGCGGACGAGATGACTCTCCTGTCGAAGAGCCTGCAGATGCTTCCCGAGAAGTTCCACGGCATGACCAACACCGACCTTCGCTATCGCCAGCGCTACACCGACCTCATCATGAACCCCGAGGTCCGCGACACGTTCGTGAAGCGCTCGAAGATGATCGCCGGCATCCGCAAGTTCCTTGCCGGCCGCAACTTCATGGAGGTTGAGACCCCCATGCTCGTATCGAACGCCGGCGGTGCTGCTGCCCGTCCGTTCTTCACCCACTACAACTCTCTCGATGAGGATGTGAAGCTTCGCATCAGCCTCGAGCTCTACTTAAAGCGTCTGATCGTCGGCGGCCTCGAGCGCGTCTACGAGATCGGCCGCGTGTTCCGCAACGAGGGTGTCGACACCCGCCACAATCCGGAGTTCACGCTCATGGAGCTCTACCAGGCGTACACCGACTACTACGGCATGATGGAGCTGACCGAATCGATGTTCCGCTACCTCGCTCAGGAGGTGTGCGGCTCCACCGTGATCCGCTACGGGGAAAATGAGATCGATCTCGGCAAGCCGTTCGCGCGCCTCACGATGACCGAGGCCGTAAAACAGTACACCGGCATCGACTTCGATCAGATCGCTACCGACGAGGAGGCCAAGGCTCTCGCGAAGGAGCGCCACGTCGAGTTTGAGGCACGCCACAAGAAGGGCGATATCCTCAACCTCTTCTTCGAGGAGTTCGTCGAGGAGCACCTGATCCAGCCGACGTTCATCATGGACCACCCGGTGGAGATCTCTCCTCTCACGAAGAGAAAGCCCGACAAGCCCGACTACGTGGAGCGCTTCGAGCTCTACATCAACACCTGGGAGATGTGCAACGCTTACTCCGAGCTGAACGATCCGATCGATCAGCGCGAGCGCTTCAAGGCGCAGGAGGCTGCTCTCGCAGCCGGTGATGAGGAGGCCAACACGACCGATGAGGACTTCATGAACGCCCTCGAGATCGGTATGCCGCCCACCGGCGGTATCGGCTACGGCCTCGACCGTCTCGCGATGCTTCTCACGGACAGCCCGGCCATCCGCGACGTGCTCCTGTTCCCGACGCTCAAGAGCATTGACAAGTAATACGACACCGACATCCGGTCCGAACGCAAACCGTTCGGGCCGGTTTTTTTGTCATTTTCCGCTTGACAAACACAATACCTCGCGTTACGATGTATATCGAGAAGGGAGGTATTGGTATGGACGTTCAACTGAAACGCGGTATTTTGGATGTGTGCGTTCTCGCGGCGATCAAGGACTGCGACTCCTACGGCTACAAGATCATCAAGGATCTGCGACCCTACACGGAGCTGTCCGAATCCACTCTGTATACGATACTGAAGCGGCTGGAAAATGCCGCCATGCTGACCGTCCGTACGTCGGAGCACGACGGACGTCTCCGCAAATACTACCACATCACCGAGGCGGGGCTCGCCCGCATCGAGGAGTTCAAGATCGAATGGCAGGAAGTCATTTCCATATACCAATATGTAACCAAGGAGGATTCGCATGAATAGGACAGTTTTCATGACGGTGTTGCGCAGCGCCCTCTCCGGCCTGCCGGACGAGGAGGTCGTGGAGCGGCTCGCATTTTACGACGAAGCGATCGATGACCGCATGGAGGAGGGACTCACCGAGGAGGAGGCGGTCGCCGACCTCGGACCGATCAACAAGATCGTGTCGCAGGCGCTTGCCGACGTTCCGCTCATCAAGATCGTAAAGGAGAAGGTGACGCCGAAGCGTTCCCGCAGCGCGCTCGAGATCGTGCTTCTGGTCCTGGGATCCCCGATCTGGCTCTCGCTTCTGATCGCACTGTTCGCGATCGTCATTTCGATCTACGCCGTTTTCTTTTCCCTTGTCATCAGCTTATGGGCAATTGAGCTCTCCGTCGCCGCTTCCTCTCTGAGTGGCTTCGTGTTGGCGCCGATCCGGTTCGCACAGGGGCACATGCTCCCCGGTCTTGCGATGATCAGTATCGGTCTTGTCTGTGCCGGACTGGCGATCCTGCTGCCCTTCGTGATCAAGCCTCTCAGCCGGGGCTTCCTCAAGCTCGGTAAGCGGATCGTGATCTGGATCAAATCTCTGTTTGTGGGAAAGGAGAAACAGCAATGAACAAAAAATGGTTAGCCTTTCTGGGGGTATTTCTCATCGTTGCGGGCTGCGGCGTCTTTTTGGGCGTATGCATCGCCGCACGGTTTGACTTGGACAAGCTGGACGCCACCGAGTACCGGAGGGACACGATCACCGTGACCGACAGCTTTACGAACATTGATTTTGAGGTGGACGTCTCCGACCTCGCCCTCAAGCGCTCCGACGACGGCTCCTGCCGCGTTGAGATCCTGGAGACAGACAAGATCACCCACTCGGTGACTGTGGATCACGACACGCTCGTAATCCGCTCTGAGGAAAACCGCAAGTGGTATGACAACTTCGGGTTTTTCTTAAAATCTCCCGTGATCACGGTCTACCTCCCCGCGGACACGTACGACACTCTGCACGCAGACGGCTCGACAAGTGACGTCACGGTGCCTGCAGGCTTCTCGTTTGCTAACGTGGACATCGACCTGAGCACCGGCGATCTGAAGTTCGAGTCGAACGTCACCGGAACGCTCTCGATCAAGACCTCGACCGGCGACGTGGCGCTCGATGGCTGCAAGGCATCGGAGCTGACGATCAAGACCTCGACCGGTGACGTCTCCCTCGCAGATATCTCCTGTCCCCGCACCACGATCCGGACCAGCACCGGAGAAGTGAACGGCACTCTTCGCACCCCCGTGACCGTGACCGCCAAGTCCTCCACCGGAGACATCAGCATCCCAAAAGAAACAGGCGACGGAACGTGCGATATCGTCACGAGCACGGGCGATATCGACATCCGGTTCAAAAACGATTGAGATACGCTCATTTTTCACGATTCCTACACGAAAAAATTGTTTACAAAGCGCCGCAAAAACGCTATAATTCTAATGTTGGGCAAAGCTTGATTTTTCAAAGCAAAAGCCACGAATAAAGGAGGATGTCTACAATGGCTAGAAAGAAACAGTCCATGGATGGCAATACCGCTGCCGCTCACGTAGCTTATGCGTTTACCGAAGTAGCCGGTATTTACCCCATCACCCCTTCCAGCCCGATGGCCGACTGTGTCGACCAGTGGTCTGCAGAAGGACGCAAGAACATCTTCGGCAACACGGTTAAAGTTACCGAGATGCAGTCCGAAGCCGGTGCAGCCGGTACCGTTCACGGTTCCCTCGCTGCCGGTGCCATCACCACTACATTTACCGCTTCGCAGGGTCTTCTTCTGATGATCCCTAATATGTACAAGATTGCTGCTGAGCAGCTTCCTTGTGTTTTCGATGTATCCGCACGTTGCGTTGCTACGCAGTCCCTGAACATCTTCGGTGACCACAGCGACGTTTACGCTTGCCGTCAGACCGGTTTCGCCATGATGGCGGAGTCCAACCCTCAGGAAGTTATGGATCTCTCCCCCGTTGCTCATCTCGCAGCGATCGAGGGCAAGGTTCCGTTCCTGAACTTCTTCGACGGTTTCCGTACCTCCCACGAGATCCAGAAGATCGAGCTCTGGGACTACGAGGATCTCAAGGAAATGACGAACATGGACGCTGTTGCAGAGTTCCGTGCACACGCTCTGAACCCTGAGCATCCGGCTATGCGTGGTTCCCACGAGAACGACGACGTCTTCTTCCAGCATCGTGAGGCTTGCAACTCCGTTTACGATGCACTTCCGGCAGTTGTTGAGAAGTACATGAAGAAGGTTAACGACAAGCTCGGAACCGACTATGATCTGTTCAACTACTACG
>JAFZMO010000111.1 GCA_017551165.1 Lachnospiraceae bacterium | reverse complement strand
CTTGAGCGCATGGAGGACCTCGGAAGCGCGCACAACTTCCGAAGGACCATGCGGCAGCGAGGGTGCTCGGAGGCAGAGGCGCGGGAGATCGCGAAGGACGAGATCTTTGAGCGGACCGTGATCTTCGGGCTCGGAACGACGGGCATGTTCATCGGCGACCTGATCCTTCGGAGCCATCCGAATGCGAAGGTTCTCTTCGTGGCGCGAAGCCCCGAGGATTCGCCGAAGGTGCAGTTTGCCCTGAGGCAGACGAACGCCGAGTACCTGAGGAACACATTTTCCGACGAAGCGGAGCTTGGCCGTGCGATCATCGACCGGCTCGGCGGGCGGGCGACGATGTTCATCGGCGTCAGCGGCAGCAACGTGGAGCACCGCATCGCGTTTGAGCAGAGGGTGCTCGGCTGCAACGGCATCTACAACAGCTTTTCGCTCGGGCCGAAGATCGAGTTCGACACGATGCCGTTCGGGTTTGAGAACCACCTGATCTTCGGGTCGATCAATTTCCGACAGGACCACATGGAGAAGGCCATCGAGCTGCTCGCAAAGAGCAACTACGACGAGATCGTCGAGCTGATCGACCGGGAGGAGTTCGCGAGCGACCCGATCGGCGCCTACCGCAACAAGATCTACAGCAAGAGCGCGCCGATGAAGACGGCGGTCGTGTGGAATCCGAACTATATCAAGACGGAATGAAAGAAGAACACAGCGTTTATGCATATCAAGTTGAAAATATTCGGAAAAGAGGAAAAAAGAGAACCGATGAAGACAGTATTGATCAACGAACCGTTTATGATCGCGGTGACCGACACGGAGATGCCGGTGCCGAAGAAGGGGGAGGCGCTCCTCAAGGTGCTCTACGGCGGCATCTGCGGCGCGGACGTGGCGAGCTACACGGGCAACCAGCCGTTCACGACGTACCCCCGCATCCCCGGCCACGAGTTCAGCGCGGAGATCGTCTCGATCCCGGAAAATGATCGCGGCCTCAAGCCGGGTGACATCGTGACCGCCAACCCGTATTTCAACTGCGGCAGCTGCTACTCGTGCAAGCGCGGTTTCGTCAATTGCTGCACCGACAATCAGACCATGGGCGTGCAGAGGGACGGTGCTTTTCGTGAGTATATCGTGATGCCGGTCGAGCGGATCTACGACGGCAAGGGACTTTCCGCGAAAGAACTGGCGCTTGTGGAGCCGTTCACCATCAGCTATCACGCGCTTCACCGCGCGCCGGTGAAGGAGGGCGACAGCGTCCTCGTTGTGGGTGCGGGCCCCATCGGCCTCTTCGCGCTGATCGCGGCGAAGGCGCAGGGCGCGAAGGTGTATGTGGCCGACATTTTGCAGGGACGCCTTGAGAAGGCGCTCCATTTCGGCGCTGACGGCGTCATCAACTCGAAGGAAAATGATATCGTCGCCGAGGCGATGCGCATCACCGACGGCAACGGATTTGACGTGTGCGTGGAGGCGTGCGGGCAGTCCGTGACGTTCCTCGCGTGCATCGACTGCGCGGCGTTCGCGGCCAACATCATCCTGATCGGCAATGGCAAGAAGGAGACGACCTTCCTGCACTCGATCCTGCTCAAGAAGGAGCTCAACGTGTTCGGCAGCCGCAACTCGTACCCGGCGGACTTCAAGGCAGTTATCGATCTGATCGCGTCTGGCAAGGTGAACGTGCTCGACATGGTGAGCGACATCTGCCCGATCGAGCGGGCCGGCGAGGCGTTCCTGGCGCTCGCGAACAACGACGGAAGCCTCGCGAAGGTACTCGTGAACATCGGAGACCAGTGATCGCGGGGCAACGATGATATACTACAATAGTAGAACATAGTAAACACACGAAAAATGAAAGGCACTGACATGGCTGAGATGGAATACAAGGAGCGTATCATTCAGTTCGGCGAGGGCGGATTTTTGCGCAGTTTCGTCGACGTGTTCATCCACAAGATGAACGAGCAGGGGCTGTACGACGGCAAGGTCGTGGTTGTCCAGCCGATCGCGAAGGGACTGATCCCCGTGATCAACGAGCAGCACGGCGTGTACCACCAGTTCCTGCGCGGCATCGACGACGGCAAGGTTGTGGACGAGTGCATCGAGGTACATTCGATCTCGCGCGGCGTGGACCCTCACGTCGACTACACGGAGTTTCTGAAGCTGGCGGAAAAACCCGACATGCAGATCATCATTTCCAACACGACCGAGGCGGGCATCGAGTACCTCGGCACTGAGGAGCTGACGGACGCGCCGCCGAAGTCCTTCCCGGCCAAGCTGACAGCGCTTCTGTACACGCGCTTTCGCGCAGGGCTCCCGGGCTTCGTGATCCTCTCATGCGAGCTGATCGACAACAACGGAAAGGAGCTTCTCGCGTGCGTTCTGAAGTATGCGGAGCTTTGGAAGCTTCCGAAGGAATTCATCGACTGGGTGAAGTCGGAAAATGATTTCTGCAACACGCTGGTGGACCGCATCTGCACGGGCTACCCGCGGGACGATGCCGAGACGTTTGCAAAGAGGATCGGCGTGGAGGACCGCCTCATGAACACAGCCGAGATCTTCCATCTGTGGGTGATCGAGGGGCATCATGAGGACATTTTCCCCTTACAGAAAGCGGGCATCAATGTCATCTGGACGGACGACGTGAAACCGTACAAGAAGCGCAAGGTTCGGATCCTGAACGGCGGCCACACCTCGATGGTGCTCGGCGCGAGGCTCTATGGGCTCACAACCGTGCGGGAATGCCTCGATGATCCGACGGTGAGCCGGTTTCTCAAAAAGGCGATGTTCGAGGAGATCATCCCGACGCTCGGGCATGAGCAGGACGACATACCCTTCGGCAACGCGGTTCTTGAGCGTTTTGCGAACCCGTTTGTGAAGCACCAATTGTTGAGCATCGCGCTCAACTCGGTGAGCAAGTTTAAGGCGCGCGTGCTGCCGACGATCCTCGAGTACCGCGAGCAACGCGGAAGCCTGCCGCAGTGTCTTGTGTGGTCGCTCGCGGCGCTCATCGCGTTCTACCGCATCGACGAGGCGAACGACGGCGAGGAGATCATGGCTTACATGAAGACGGCCCCGGTGCGCGACATCCTCGCGAAGCGGGAGTACTGGGGACAGGACATCAGCTTCCTCGCGAAAGACGTCGTGCGCTATTACGACATCATGGAAAATGAAGGCATGGCAGCGGCGTACAAGGCAGTGCTCGGAGAGAGCTGAGAGGGTAATTCGAAACACCTCGGAGGTGGAAAATGGGACTGATCAGGATACATCCTTCGGACAATGTGGCAGTCGACACGGCGACGGGGCACAAGCAGGCTCTCGCCTTTATTTCGTGCGGCGCTGACGTCGTAAAATACGGCTTCCCGATCGGGCGCGCAACCGCTGACATCAAGGCGGGTGAGCACGTGCATACGCACAATATGACGACCGCGCTCGGCGAGAAACTGAGCTACGAGTACACACCGGTTGCCGGTGCCGCAGAGCAGAGTATTACAGGGAATGGTGTTTCCAAGACTACGGTAGGAAACAACGAGGCAGAAATGGCTTCGAAACCACTCACCTTCTTGGCTTACATCCGCCCGAACGGTGACATCGGTATCCGCAACGACATTTGGATCATCAACACGGTCGGCTGCGTGAACAAGCTTGCGGAGACGCTGGAGAGGCGCACGGGAGCGTTCGCGTTTCCCCATCCGTACGGCTGCTCGCAGCTGGGCGGCGACCACGGGACGACACAGAAGATCCTGCGAGGTCTTGTGAGACATCCGAACGCCGGTGGAGTGCTTGTGTTGGGCTTGGGCTGTGAGAATAACAACATCGAGGAATTCAAGAAGGTGCTCGGCCCCGTGGACGGGAGCCGCGTGAAATTCCTGAACGCGCAGTCCTGCGAGGACGAGGTGGCCGAGGGCGTCCGCCTGATCGAGGAGCTGAAGGCGGAGGCGGCGAAGGACGAGAGAGTGCCGGTGCCGGTGTCGAAGCTGAAGGTCGGCCTGAAGTGCGGCGGTTCGGACGGATTTTCCGGGATCACCGCCAACCCGCTGATCGGAAGATTTTCCGACTGGTTGTGCGCGCAGGGCGGCAGCACCGTCCTCACGGAGGTGCCGGAGATGTTCGGCGCGGAGACGCTGCTCATGAACCGCTGCGTGAATCGCGAGGTGTTTGATAAGACGGTCGCGCTGATCAACGATTTCAAGGAGTATTTTACGAAGCACGGGCAGGTGATCTACGAGAACCCCTCGCCCGGCAATAAGGCGGGAGGCATCACGACGCTCGAGGAAAAATCGCTCGGCTGTACGCAGAAGGGTGGGACGTCGCCGGTCGTGGACGTGCTCGACTACGGCGACACGGTGACGAAGGCAGGGCTTAATCTTCTGAACGGTCCCGGCAATGACATGGTCGCGGTGACGAACCTGACAGCCGCCGGGTGCCACATGATCCTGTTCTCCACCGGCCGCGGAACGCCGCTCGGGGCGCCGGTGCCGACAGTGAAGGTCGGGACAAACCGCGAGATCAGTGAGCGGAAGAAACACTGGATCGATTTCGACGCCAGCCCGATGATCGACGGCGCCGACCTCGCAGGGGACTTCATCGAATATTGCCTGCAGGTGGCGGAGGGCCGCGAGACGAACAACGAGCAAAACAGCTATCGCGAGATCGCGATCTTCAAGAACGGGGTGACGCTATGAGAGAACGGATCATTATCGATGCCCACGTGCATCTGTGGGAAGAGCAACACGGCCGCATCGACGGCCGGCCGGTGTACGGGCTTGGGAACGGCATTGCCTCGTTTGTCGGGGAGCGCCGCCAAATGATGCCTCCCTACATGGACGACAACAGAAACACCGCGGAGCGGCTTGTCGCCAACATGGACTACGCGCAGGTCAACGCATGCGTGGTCACACAGGAATACATGGACGGCAATCATGACGAATACCTCCTGCGCGTACGAGGGACATATCCGAACCGATTTCGGGTATGCTCCCTCTACGAGGAGAGGGACGATTTCCGTCTCGATGGCTTCGACGGCGTCAAGATCTGCGCCGGCAGGCTGGCGGATCCCGACCTCAAGAAGCTTCTGCCCATTTTCCGAAAGATAGAGGCGGCCGGCAAGTTTGTCGGACTTGACCTCGCGGACGGCGACGCGCAGACCGACGACATGCAGTATCTGATCGACGCCTGCCCGAATCTTCGCATCACCATCGGACACTTCGGGATGGTCACCACGCCGGGCTGGCAGCGCCAGATCGCTCTTGCGAAAAATGAGAACGTCTTCATCGAGAGCGGCGGTCTCACATGGCTGTTCCACAAGGAGTTTTACCCTTATCCGTCGGCGATCGACGCGATTCTCACGGCGCGCGACATCTGCGGCATGGACAAACTGATGTGGGGCAGCGATTACCCCCGCACCATGACGGACATCACGTACCGTTCGGCGGTGCGGTTCATCGCGGAGACGCCGAAGATGACGGAGGCGGAGAAGGACGCGTTCCTCGGAGAAAACGCCGAGCGGTTCTACGGCTTTACCGGTCTTGCGCCGTTGCCGATTATTGACAATATGCTGTAAATGCAAGGATGCTTTTCAATACCCTGCGGCGCGGGCACGCCTGGTTTCGGAACAGGCGTGTCTGCTCGCGAAGGAAACAGGAGGACAGGCTTATGCTGAAGGGAATATCGCCCATGCTCTTACCGGAGCTTCTGAAGGTCTTGTGCGAGATGGGACACAGTGACACAATTGTGATAGCGGACGGTAATTTTCCGGCGGAGACGATGGGCAAAAATGCGATCGTGATCCGCATGGACGGGCACGGCGTGCCGGAGATCCTGGAGGCGATCCTCACGGTCTTTCCGCTCGATCAGTATGTCGAGAAGCCGGTGAGCCTGATGGAGCGTGTGCCCGGCGACAACGCGGATATCTCCATCTGGAAGACGTACGAGGCGATGATCGCGAAGGAGGAGCCGCGCGGGGCGTCGGTGATCCGCACGCTGGAGCGGTTCGCATTTTACGAGGAGGCGAAGAAGGCGTACGCGATCATCGCGACGTCGGAGACCAGCCAGTACGCGAATATATTGCTGCAGAAGGGCTGCGTGTTGTAAGTAATGGAGTATGGAAAGCAGGATCGCCACGGTCCTGCTTTTTGTGTTGCGGCGAACCGCAAAACAGGATGGTATCAACGGGAAGAAATGTGGTATAATAGCGATAGCGGCGAAGCGGGACTTGCGACCGCTTGGCAAATGGTGAAAGGATGCAGTTTATGTCAAACAATACGGAAATGCCTGTGAAGGAAGAAAATACAGCTGCCGAGGCAGGGCAGAAGACTTCGAAGAAACGGTTTAAATGGTGGAAGATTCCGCTGTTCATTTTCCTGGCACTCATTCTTGTTGTGGTCGCCTATGTGGGGTATGTTTTCCTGACGTACTCCCGCATTGAGGATAACAAGCCGCTCGAGGTGGACGGTACCGCGGAGGCGGTGGCCAAGATCGGTGAGGAGTATACCGTCGTCAGCTTAAACGTCGGGTTCGGCGCGTACACGGCGGATTTCACATTTTTCATGGACGGCGGAAAACAGAGCCGCGCGGTGTCGAAGGAGAGCGTGCTGAAGTGCACCGACGGATGCTCGAACATCGCGCTTTCGTACAACCCGGATTTCGTGCTGTTCCAGGAGGTCGACACGGACTCGACGCGTAGCTACCATGTGGACCAGAGCGCGCGGATGCAGGAGAGTTTCGCCGCGAAGGGACAGTTCGACAGCGTGTTTGCGATGAACTATCACTCGGCGTACCTGATGTATCCGCTGACGGAGCCGCACGGGGCATCCGAGTCGGGCATTCTCACGCTGAGCCGGTTCAACATCACCTCGGCGCTTCGGAGAAGCCTTCCGATCGCGACGAGCGTCAAGAAGATCCTCGACCTGGATCGCTGCTATTCCATCGCACGGATCCCGACGGAGGACGGCAAGGAGCTGATCCTCATCAACCTGCATCTGTCGGCGTACGGCACGGAGGCAGGACAGGGCAACGCTCAGCTGGAGATGCTGTTCGAGGATATGGCCAAGGAGTATGCGAAGGGCAATTACATCGTCTGTGGAGGCGATTTCAACCACGATTTTACGGGCAATTCCAAGGAGACCCTGAACCCGGGGACGGACCGCGACTACGCGTGGTGCCAGGATTTTCCGGATGATATCATTCCGGCAGGATTTTCCAAATGCACCGACTATGCCGACGGACTTGTGGCGTCCACGCGCGACACCGACATTCCGTACTGTGCGGACAGCTTTACGGTTACGCTGGACGGATTTATCATCTCCGACAACATCAGCTGTACGTACGTGCAGGTCGTGGACAAGGGCTTTGAGTTCACGGACCACAATCCCGTGGTCATGAAGTTCATCCTGGGACAGACGCCGTAGTTCACCCAAGGAGGAAGGTATGGGGATTCTGGCAACGTATATGGTGCCGCATCCGCCGTTGATCGTTCCGGCGATCGGGCGTGGCGGCGAGAAGAAGATTTCCGAGACGACAGCCGCGTATGAGCGGGTGGCGCAGGACATTGCGCGCGTTGCACCGGATACAATTGTGATCATCAGTCCGCATTCAGTCATGTATGCGGACTATTTTCATATCTCGCCGGGTAGCGCGGCGGAGGGGGATTTCGGCCGGTTCGGCGCGTCGCAGGTGAGTTTCCGGGAAACATATGACGCCGAGTTTGTGAGACGCCTCACGGCGCATCTCTCGGAAAATGATTTCCCCGGCGGTACGGAGGGCGAGCGCGACCGGAAGCTCGATCACGGGACGATGGTCCCGCTGTACTTTATCCGAAAATACTACAGCGCGGGGAAGATCGTGCGGATCGGCCTGTCGGGGCTGTCGCTGACCGACCATTATGCGCTGGGGACGTATATCCGGCAGACGGCGGAGGAGCTTGGGCGCAACACGGTCATCGTGGCGAGCGGCGACCTGTCCCACAAGCTGCAGGAGTACGGACCGTACGGCTTTGATCCGGCAGGCCCCGTGTACGACGAGAAGATCATGGCAGCGGCGGCGCAGGCTGACTTCGGAGGGATGCTTGCATTTGACGAGGAGCTGCTGGACAAGGCGGCCGAGTGCGGACATCGGTCGTTTGTCATCATGGCGGGCACGCTCGACGGCTGCGATGTCAGGGCGGAGGTGCTGTCGCACCAGGATGTCACCGGGGTGGGGTACGGGCTCTGTATCTTTACGCCGGAAGGGCGGAATGAGAAACGGAGATTCCTGAAGGCGCTGGCGGACAGGGCAGCGGATCAGGCGGAGGATGCCTCGGCCTATGTGCGCCTTGCGAGAGCCGCGATCGAGAAGTACGTCACGACGCGTCGTAGGCTTGTCTTTCCCAAGGAAGTTTCAGAGGGGATCCTGCGGGATCTGCCGGCGGAGGCGACGCGGGAGAGGGCCGGAGCGTTTGTCTCGGTTCACAAGAACGGAGCGCTTCGCGGATGCATCGGCACGATCGCTGCGACCGAGGACTGTATCGCCGAGGAGATCATCGGCAACGCGATCAGCGCGGTGTCGCGCGATCCGCGGTTTGACCGCGTGAGGGAGGATGAGCTTGGACTGTTGGAGATCAACGTCGATATCCTCGGAAAGCCGGAGTACATCAAGGGACCGGCGGAGCTGGATGTCAGGCGGTACGGTGTGATCGTCTCGTGCGGCATGAAGCGGGGATTGCTGTTGCCCGATCTGGAGGGCGTTGACACGGTGGAGGATCAGATCCGCATTGCGATGCGCAAGGGCGGGATATCCCCATCGGATGACTACCGTCTTCAGCGGTTTGAAGTCGTAAGGTATAAGTGATATGGCGATTTGTGAAGTTTGTTTCAGACATTGTGAGATCGCGGAGGGGAAACTCGGAGCATGTAGTGCGAGAACCTGCCGGGACGATGCGGTCGTCAGCGCCAACTACGGGCACATCACGGCGCTTGCGCTCGACCCGATCGAGAAGAAGCCGCTGTCGCGGTTCTGCCAGGGCTCGAAGATCCTTTCGGTCGGAAGCTTCGGCTGCAACCTCTTCTGCCCGTTCTGTCAGAACCACGATATCTCGCGGTCGGACGGAAGAGAATTTTCCGACGAAATAACCCCGGAACAGCTGGCGGAGCTTGCGTTCCGCTATCGGGACCGGGGGAATATCGGCGTGGCATTTACGTACAATGAGCCGCTGATCGGATATGAGTTTGTGCGGGACACCGCGAGTCTTGTGAAGCAAATGGGCATGAAGACGGTGCTGGTCACAAACGGAACGGCGGACCTGTCTGTCCTCGAGCAGATCATCCCGTACATCGATGCGATGAATGTCGACATCAAGAGCATGTCGGAGGCGACGTACCGCGATGTCCTCCGAGGAAGCCTGGCGATGACGAAGGCTTTCATCGAGAGGGCCGTCAAGGACTGCCATGTGGAACTCACGACGCTGATCGTCCCCGGAATGAATGACAGCGAACTCGAGATGCGTGAGCTGACGGGCTGGATCGCCGGGCTCACCGACCGCGAGGGCAACGTAATCGGAAGCGAGATCCCGCTGCATGTCTCGAGGTTCTTCCCGAGATACCGGATGACCGACCGGGCGGCTACGGAGGTAGCTTCCGTCTACGCGCTTGCGGATGTTGCCCGCGGCAAATTGAAGTATGTCTATACGGGAAATTGCTAGCCCGCGCTGTCAGATCAGCCGAATCCCATTGTCCTTCAGATTCTCAAGCGTTTCGGCAGGCACATGCCCCTCGTGCGTGATCGTCTGCGACTTGCGGTAGTAGTGGTTTCTTGTGTAGTCAAGACCGTCTCCCGCGGGCCGGAAGGTGAACTCGATCTGATCCGGGCAGAAGATACGGTCGGGCACAAACTGAAGTACCATGCTGTTTATGCCGAACGCCGACTCCGTGTCGTACTCCTTGAACTGCCTTGCGTGGGAGAGGGTATCGCCCTCATAATCATAGTATTCGCAGTTGATGATGACGCCGCGCTCCGGCGAACCGTGCTGGCGGAAACGCTCGGCGCTCTTCAGCCTGCCGGCCTCGTCATATTCGTACCACTCGAAATCCGTAAAACGGTACAAGGGGGAACCGCTGCTGATCCCGTGCAGATTGTAGCCGATGGTCAACTGGTCCGAGACGTAGACGGACGCATAAGCGCCGTCGTCGTACTCGCCGCACTGTGCAACCCTGAGGACGCCCGCATCGTCATACTGCAGTGTGACGTAATTTGCAGGGTCGGCGTTGGACGCGATCTTCGCGGAAGTCTTCTTCGGAAACAGGTATTTGCGGTTCAGCAGCCGTGCGATCAGGCACTTGCTGAACATGTTCAGATCCTCCGTTGCGTCATTGAACTTCACATAGCGCACCGTCGCGCCCGGGACCGTAAAGCTCGGCTTGTACGGATCGATGATCTCCTTGCGGATGCGCAGATATTTCTCAAGCAATTCTTCCTTCGGAAAATCCATGTTCCCTCCTCTGATCACATAGCGTTCAATTTCTGAATCAAAGCTTCCATCCTGATTGTAATACGTAATAATACGTATGTCAAAGGCGGTAGCTTTTCACGACATTGATTTTCTTACCCGTACAGGCTATACTTTCCCTAATGACATTGCATTTTCCGAGGTGACATATGGAGATCAGACGCGACAACATAATTCTCCGGGATTTTCGGCCCGAGGATATCGAGGATGAGGTGCGGTGGAACACCACGCACACGGAGTGGATGAAGGCGGACATGCCCTGGGAGGAGCCGGAGCCGGTCGATGCGGACGAGCTGCGCGCGCAGATGACGGAGATCATGGAGGGCACGGATGACGAGGACATTCGACTGCGGCTGGAGATCGTGGCGGACGGAAGGCACGTCGGGTTTGTGTCGTCGTATCTTTTGAATGAGGATTATTCGCCCGTCGATTGGGAGACGGTCGATTTTGCGAAAAATGCTCCGGACAATCATGCCGTGCGCGCCCTCGGTATCGAGCTCTGCGAGTCCGATGTGTGGGGACAGGGGATCGGTGCGAAGGCACTGCAGGCGTTTATGGAGTACTATCGCGGGCTCGGCGAGGAGCGATTCCTCTTGGAGACGTGGAGCGGCAATACGCGGATGCTCCGTGTTGCGGAGAAGCTCGGGTTCCGCGAGGCGGAGCGCGGGGAGAGCGTGCACGTGGTGGACGGCAGAGCGTATGACGCGCTCGTGCTCGAGCTGCGTTGAGTTGCACTCAACAGCCCGTTGTTTGTCTTTTTCGGTGGATGCCTGTATGATGAAGCCACGGTACCGAACGAAATGATCGGAGGAACGAAATATGAATACGAATTTAGGAAGCAACATCAGAGCATTCAGAAAGAGCAAGGGGTTCACACAGGAGGAACTTGCGGATCTGCTCGGCGTAACGCCGCAGGCCGTGAGCAAATGGGAGTCAGAGGTCGGTCTTCCCGACGTGTCGATGATCGTGCCGCTCGCGCAGGTGCTCGGCGTCAGCACCGACGCGCTTCTCGGGTACAACATGATCGCGGAAAATGAGGAGGTCACGGAGCGGGTCCTCGCGACGATCTCCGGCATGAGGGACGAGAAGGACCGCGCGGGCAGTTTGCTTCAGATCTGCGAGTATATGGCGTCGGAGACCAACGTGAATCCGGGCAACTTTGAGATCGTGAAGGAGTATCTGAAGCATGCAGCGCTCCTCAGCATGTACGTTGACAAGTCGGTGGAGGGACGCCTTCAGGACAGGCTTGACGACGTGCGCAAGATCTACAAGGATGCGATCCGCAAGGGAACGTACGTGATCAGCCACACGAACGATCGCACGCTCGCCGAGAAGATCCATCACTCGATCGCGTGGATCTACATCCATGAGAAGGATTTCGAGAAGGCCAAGGACCACATCAATGTTCTGCCGAGCTTTGCGTCCAGCCGGAACAAGGAAAACATGGACACAGAGCTCACATTTTTCGAGAGCGGGTTCGAGAAGATGAAGGGTGTCGTAGAACAGAACAATGTTCTTCTGTTTTACGCGGTGGCGAATCATCTGAACCTGGTAGCGCTGAAATACGGCTGGTTTGAGTATACG
>JAFZMO010000009.1 GCA_017551165.1 Lachnospiraceae bacterium | reverse complement strand
GGCCGTGAGGCTGCGATCCGTGCCCTTCAGGCATGCGGCATCAATGTAACAAGCATCAAGGACGTAACGCCGGTTCCGCACAATGGATGCAGACCGCCGAAGCGTCGTAGAGTTTGATGAGGAGGATGAAATCGTATGGCTAGAGAAATGGGTCCTGTTTTGAAGAGATGCCGTTCGCTTGGCATCGAGCCCGCAGTATTGGGCATTGATAAGAAATCCAATCGCCACAACCTGCGTGCCGGCAAGAAGGTAAGTGAGTACGGCATGCAGCTTCGTGAGAAGCAGAAGGCAAAGTTCATCTACGGCGTTCTTGAGAAGCCTTTCCGCAACAACTTCGAGCGCGCTAAGAAGATGAAGATCGGTACGACGGGTGAGAACCTGATGATTCTCCTCGAGACCAGACTTGACAACATTGTGTTCCGTCTTGGTTTTGCACGCACCCGCGTGGAGGCAAGACAGATCGTAGATCATAAGCATATCCTTGTTAACGGCAAGTGCGTAAACATCCCGTCTTACACTGTTAAGCCCGGCGATGTGATCAGCGTGAGCGAGAGAGCAAAGAACAAGGCTGACCAGAGATTCAAGGACATCCTTGAGGCTAACAACGGCAGAGCAGTTCCCGCTTGGCTGGAGGCAGACAGGGAGAACCTGACCGGTACCGTTAAGGAATATCCGACGAGAGATCAGATCGATGTTCCGGTTAACGAAGTGCTTATCGTCGAGTTGTACTCCAAGTAATCGGAGGCAGGTAATTGACGCCGAAAAGGAGGGTCGCGCATGTTTGATTTTAAAACACCGGGAATCACGATCGCAGAGATTTCCGAGGACAAAAAATACGGACGATTTGTTGTGGAACCGCTTGAGCGGGGCTACGGCACGACTTTGGGCAATTCTCTTCGCAGAATTATGCTTTCTTCCTTACCGGGCGCTGCTGTCAGTCAGGTGAAGATTGACGGTGTTGTTCATGAGCTCAGCACGATTCCCGGTGTCATGGAAGATGTCACCGAGATTATCATGAATATCAAGAGCCTCGCGATTAAGGACAACAGCACGAGCGAAGAGCCGAAGAAGGCTTATATTGAGTTCAGCGGCGAGGGCGTTGTCACTGCCGCGGACATTCATGTAGACAGCGATATCGAGATCCTGAACAAGGACCAGGTTATCGCTACGCTGAACGGCGGTGCGGACAGCAAGCTGTACATGGAACTGACCATCACGAAGGGCAGAGGCTATGTCAGCTGCGATAAGAACCGCAGAGATGACCAGCCGATCGGAACCATTCCGGTTGACTCCATCTACACGCCTGTTGAGCGCGTGAATCTCACGGTTACCAACACCCGCGTTGGTCAGGTTACCGATTATGACAAACTGATCCTTGACATTTATACGAACGGAACGCTTGCTCCCGACGATGCGGTAAGTCTTGCCGCTAAGGTTCTGAGCGAGCATCTGAATTCGTTCATCAATCTCTCTGAGAGCGCTCAGAAGGCGGAGATCATGGTTGAGCCTGTGGCCAATGAGCATGACCGCGTTCTTGAGATGAACATCGACGAGCTGGAGCTTTCGGTTCGTTCGTTCAACTGCCTCAAGAGAGCCGGTATCAATACCGTCGAGGAACTGACGAACAAGACGGCTGAGGACATGATGAAGGTTCGCAACCTTGGTAAGAAGTCTCTTGAAGAGGTTACGCAGAAGCTTCATGAGCTTGGCTTGGAATTCAAGTCCGCTGACGAGTAGAACGCGGCGAGGAACGATTAGAACCGCCGCGATCAACGCGGCAGATGGAGGAATCATATGGCAGGTTACAGAAAGCTTGGCAGAACTTCCAGCCAGAGAAAGGCTCTGTTGAGAAATCAGGTTACCAATCTTCTTTTCAATGGTAAGATGATCACGACGGAGTCGAAGGCGAAGGAAATTCGCAGCATTGCAGAGAAATTCATTACCCTTGCTGTTCGCGAGAAGGACAACTACGAGACCGTAACGGTTACGGCTAAGGTTGCCCGCAAGGACAAGGACGGCAAGAGAGTTAAGGAAGTCGTAGACGGCAAGAAGGTTACCGTTTTTGATGAAGTTGAGAAGACCATCAAGAAGGACGCTCCGTCCAGACTTGCAGCAAGAAGACAGATGATGGCTTTCTTCTATCCGGTTAAGAAGTACGATGCTACGGTTAAGGGAAGAAAGGCTGTCAAGGATTTTGATCTCATCGCGAAGATGTTTGACGAGATCGCTCCCAAGTACGCGAAGCGCAACGGTGGTTACACCAGAATTGTGAAGATCGGACAGCGCAAGGGCGATGCAGCGATGGAAGTTTTGATCGAGCTTGTATAAGTCGATCGACGAAGAAGATTAACGATTCAGGCAGTGTAGCAGGAACGCTACGCTGCCTTTCGTATATGCACGTGTCACGATTCGGAGGTTTGGATGAAACCGGTTTGGGTGAAAAATCTGGTGCACGACTATGTGACCAGGGATGAAGAGGGCAATTCCGCGGAGATCCGGCGGGCGCTCGACCACGTTGAACTCGACGTGGAAGAGGGCCAGTTTATTGCTGTGCTCGGCGCGAACGGCTCCGGCAAATCGACCCTTGCGAAGCACATCAACGCGCTGCTTCTCCCGACGGAAGGGCAGGTGCTGACCTGCGACATGGACACGGCAGACGACGAGTTTCTGTGGGAGATCCGCAAGAGCGCCGGCATGGTGTTCCAGAACCCCGACAACCAGATCGTCGCCTCGGTCGTCGAGGAGGACGTCGGGTTCGGTCCGGAAAATCTCGGTGTTCCTACGGAGGAGATCCTCACACGCGTCAAGGACAGCCTTGCGGCGGTCGGAATGACGAAGTACAGCAAGAGTTCGCCCAACCATCTCTCGGGCGGCCAGAAGCAGCGTGTGGCCATCGCAGGCATCCTGGCGATGGAGCCGAAGTGCATCCTCATGGACGAGCCCACGGCGATGCTCGACCCGATCGGACGCCGCGAGGTCATGGACACTGTGCACCGCCTGAACAAGGAGAAGGGCATCACCGTCATCCTGATCACGCACTACATGGAGGAGGTCATCGACGCTGACAGGATCTTCGTGATGAGCGACGGCCACGTGGCGATGCAGGGCACGCCGAAGGAGATTTTCGCGCGCGTCGAGGAGCTCAAGGAGTTGCGTCTCGAGGTGCCGCAGGTGACGGAGCTTGCGTACGAGCTCTCCAAGCGCGGCGTGGCGATGCCGCCCGCGATCCTCACGCCGGAAGAATTTGTCGAGGAATACCGCAAGGCGGTGGGAACCTCGGTGAAGCTTCCGTCGGAAAATGAGATCCCCGAGCGGAAGCCCGAGGGCGATCCGGTGCTGTCGCTTCGCGATGTACGCTATGTCTACGGAGAGAAGACCGCGTTTGAGACGGTCGCCTTAACGGACGTCAACCTCGACCTGTACCAGGGCGAGTACATCGGATTGATCGGACATACGGGCTCCGGCAAATCCACGCTGATCCAGCTGCTGAACGGCCTGGAGCATGCGACGGAAGGGACGGTATCCTTCCGCGGAGAGGACATTTTCCGGGAGGGGTACAACCGAAGAGAGCTTCGCAGCAACGTAGGACTTGTGTTCCAGTATCCCGACCATCAATTGTTTGAGACGACGATCCTCGCGGATGTGAGCTTCGGTCCGAAGAACCAGGGGCTTTCCGATGAGGAAGTGAAGGAGCGCGCGGAGTGGGCGCTCCGGCTTACGGGCGTGGACAGCGCGATGTGGCAGTATTCCCCGTTGGAGCTGTCCGGCGGACAGAAACGAAGAGTTGCGATCGCAGGCGTTCTGGCGATGAAGCCGAAGGTCATGATCCTCGACGAGCCGACCGCAGGACTGGATCCCGCCGGCCGCGACGAGATCCTCGGCGAGATCGACCGGATCCGCAAGGAGACCGGAATGACGGTTGTCCTCGTGTCGCACCGCATGGAGGATGTGGCGCGGTTTGCCGACCGCCTCATTGTGATCAGCGACGGTCACATCAAGTACGCGGATTCGCCGCGTGCGGTGTTCCGCCATCGCGACGAGCTGACGGACGTGGGACTCGAGGTCCCGCAGGTGACGCAGATCATGCAGATGCTGTCGGAGAGCGGCGTAGCGTGCCGCACGGACGCGATCACCACCGCGGAGGGCGTGGAAGCGCTCACGCCGGTGAAGTGAGGTTGCATCGCTGAGTCCGATCAGGAGATACTCGGTCAAATGAGACTTGATCAAAGGAGACTCGGTCTGCGAAGAGCTTATCGACAGTAATTGACTAAATATTTAGGAGGAAAGGAGGAACGGCATGCTTCGGGACATTACCATCGGACAATACTATCCGGCGCAGTCCTGCATCCACAGGCTTGACCCGCGGACGAAGATACTGGGGGCGTTGTTGTACATCGTCAGCCTGTTTCTGTTTCGTTCGTTCTCGGGCTTTCTTGTCGTGGGAACGGCATTTGCGGGCGTGCTGATCCTGTCGCACGTACCGTTCCGGTACATGCTGCGCGGCTTAAAGCCGATCCTGATGATCCTCCTGTTCACGATGCTGTGTAACTTCTTCCTCACGAGTGGAGAGGTGATCTGGCAGTGGAAGTTTTTGAAGCTGACGAAGGAAGGCCTGATGCGGGGCGTGTTCATGGGTATCCGCCTTGTGCTGCTCATCCTCGGCACCTCGATGATGACGTACACGACCACGCCGAACCAGCTCACGGACGGTCTGGAGAAGCTGATGTCCCCGCTGAAGGTGATTCATTTTCCGGCTCATGAGATGGCCATGATGATGTCGATCGCGCTTCGGTTCATCCCCATCCTCACGGAGGAGGCGGACCGCATCCGCAAGGCGCAGATGGCGCGCGGTGCGGACATGGAGAGCGGCGGACTGATCAAGCGGGCGAAGGCGATGGTGCCGGTGTTCATCCCGCTGATCGTATCGGCGTTCCGGCGTGCGTTTGACCTGGCGATGGCCATGGAGGCGCGCTGCTACCACGGCGGCAAGGGGCGCACGAAGATGAAGCCCCTGCGATACGGAATGAACGACCTGTTTGGTTTTCTGTATCTGGCATGTTATATGACGACGATCATTTTGCTTCGGGTGTTCGCGAAGATCTGATTTCGGAAAATGAACCGCACCCCGCACCACATCCCGCATAGGAGGAACCATGAGACGGATCGCGCTGACAATCGCATATGACGGCACCGCGTACAGCGGCTGGCAGGCGCAGGCCAATGCGGTCACGGTCGAGGGGACGCTCCGCGAGGCGATCCGCAGGCTCTGCGGCGAGGAGGTCACGACGATCGGTGCGAGTCGCACGGACGCGGGCGTGCATGCGCTCGGCAATGTGGTCGCATTTGACACCGAGTCGCCGATCCCGGGAGAGAACTGGAGACCGGCGCTCAATTCGTTCCTGCCCGACGACATCCGCGTGATGCGCTCGTGGGAGGCGGACGAGTCGTTCCATCCGCGGTTTGACGCGCACAGCAAGCGGTATGAGTACCGCATCGCAACAGACGAGGTTGTGAGCCCGCTGCGCGTGAGATACGTGTGCGGCGTGAGAGAAAAACTCGACGTGGAGCAGATGAACAAGGCGGCCGGACTGTTTGTAGGCACGCATGATTTCTCGGCGTTTTGCAGCGCGGGAGCGCAGGTGGAGAGCAAGGTGCGCACCGTGACAAAGTGCGAGGCGTACCGCGACGGAAGCGAGATCGTGATCGGCGTCGAGGGCGACGGATTCCTCTACAACATGGTGAGGATCCTTGCGGGAACGCTGATCGACATGGGACGCGGCGCAAAGCGCGCGGAGGACATGACGGCGATCATCGCATCGGGCGATCGCACGCAGGCGGGCCCCACGGCGCCGCCGCAGGGGTTGACACTCGTGAGGATTCATTATAATACGCAAGAAAGCGCAAATACGTCAAAGTAAAAATGACAAAATGCGGTTAAAATGCCATTTTCCGAGAAAAAATACGTTGACAGGCAGGGGAGTGGTGTGTATAATGCAGAAAGTGACGCGAAAATGCGGGTACGAGAATACAAGGAGGTAGAAATCCTATGAAGAGTTATATGGCAACTGCAAACGTAGAGAGAAAATGGTACGTTGTTGATGCAGAGGGTCAGACCCTGGGTCGTCTTGCTTCCCAGATCGCAAGTGTACTGCGCGGTAAGAACAAGCCGATCTTTACCACACATATCGATACCGGTGACAATGTCATCGTGATCAATGCAGAGAAGATTAAGGTTACCGGCAAGAAGTTGGATCAGAAGGTATACTTCAGCCACTCCGATTATCCGGGTGGAGTTCGTGAGACAACGCTTCGCGAGATGCTTGCGAAGAAGCCGGAAAATGTTATCACCTTCGCGGTGAAGGGCATGCTTCCGAAGGGACCTCTCGGTCGTGATATGATCGAAAAGCTTCATGTTTACGCCGGAGCTGAGCATCCTCATGCGGCTCAGAAGCCCGAAGTGCTTGAATTCTAATTTATCGGAAAGGAGATAACAATCAATGGCAAAAGCAGCTAAAGTAAAGTTCTATGGAACCGGCAGACGCAAGAGCAGTGTTGCTAGAGTGTATCTGTTCCCCGGTAAAGGCAACATTACGATCAATAAGAGAGACATTGATGAGTACTTCGGTCTTGAGACCTTGAAGACCATCGTTCGTCAGCCTCTGGCACTCGTTGAGAGCACCGACAAGTTCGACGCGATCATCACCGTTCGCGGCGGCGGTTTCTCCGGCCAGGCAGGCGCTATCCGCCATGGTATCGCACGTGCACTTTGCAAGTCCGATATCGAGCTTCGTCCTACCCTCAAGAAGGCAGGCTTCCTCACCAGAGATGCCCGCATGAAGGAAAGAAAGAAGTACGGCTTGAAGGGCGCTCGTCGTGCACCGCAGTTCAGCAAGAGATAAAATTGGGACATGGAAAAACGGCTGCAACCGTTTCGGGTTGCAGCCGTTTTCTGTATGCTGTGAATTCTTGCTTACTGGAGCTTAGCGCTGACGCTCACAAGTCCGGTCTCC
>JAFZMO010000110.1 GCA_017551165.1 Lachnospiraceae bacterium | reverse complement strand
TCAGGAAACGGAGTATGAGAGCTTGTTTACGTTCCGCTCCGACAAGACCGGAGAGAAATACCTGGTGTTTACGGAAAATTCTTTTGATGAAGATGCTGACGAAGGGCTGTACGTATTGAGACTTGAGGCGGAAGAGGAAGACGGGGAGATTAAGGGATACCATACGGCCGAGATTGAGACGGACGAGGAGTGGGCGATCATCGAAGCCGAGCTTGCGGAAATGGATGACATTTTAGACGGCGGGTATGACGGCGGCGGTATGGTCGGATGGCCCCGTGTCAGCAGTGTGTCCGAAGAATACTTTGAAACACGGGAAGACGATGACGACTAGTGACAGGGGGACGGTTCTTTTGTCACCTAAGTGACTTTTGCGTTTTTGACAAATAATATTGCGGTATTGCTGCGGGAAAGCGGCAATACCGCTTTTTTGCGTGTCGAGGGTGTTGCTGTCGTGTTGAAAAGAAAAGTCGAATATCGTAAACTGAGAGGAGAACAAAATCTTTTTTGGAGGTGACTACGCATGAAACAAGTCTCAGGAAAGATTAAATGGATTTTCGCGATCGGCCAGCTGGGGTGGTCGATCCTTGCGGGTATCATCACCAACCTTCTGGTGAATTTCTATCTCCCGGATTCGACGGACAACGGCGTCATCACGTTCGTCACGACTGCTACGCTGCTGGGACTGACGGTGATCGGCGTGATCACGGCGTGCGGTCGTATCGTGGATGCGGTGACCGACCCCTGGATCGCCGGCATGTCGGACAACTGCGGGAGCAAGCTTGGCAAGAGAATCCCGTTCATGCGCGTCGCCGCGGTGCCGTTTGCGGCGCTGACGGTGCTGATCTTCTGCTGTCCGGTGCGCGGGGAATCGACGGTTAACATCGTGTGGCTCGCCGTGACCATGGTGCTGTTCTACATCTTCATGACAGCGTATTGCACGCCGTACAACGCACTCATCCCGGTGCTCGGCCGCAGCCAGAAGGACCGCATGGACATCTCAACCTACATCTCCCTCACGTACATTGTCGGTACGGGAATCGCATTTTCCGGGAAAATGATCTGGGAGGCGCTCCGGAACGCGACCGGCTGGGACTACTACGTCTGCGCGCGGATCGTGCTTGCGGTGTTGGCGGTCATCGCCCTCGTGTGCATGCTTCTGCCGGCGTTCATGATCAATGAGAAGGAGTACGACAACACGCCGCCGGTGAAGGAAAATGCCTTCCGCTCGCTTACGAAGACGTTCAAAAACAGGCATTTCCAGGTGTTCGTGCTCTCGGATATCATCTACTGGATCGGTATCACGATCTTCAACACGGGCTTCATTTTCTACGTGGAGAACCTGTTGGCGCTGAACAACTACATGGTGCTGTTTATCTTCATGACGTTTGTGACGTTTGTCTGCTATCCGATCGTCAACGTGCTGTCGCGCAAGTTCGGCAAGAAGAAGCTCCTGGTGGTCGGCTTCGCGCTGTTCGGTTTCGCGTTCCTTGTCTCGTCGTTCGCGGGCAAGGTGTCGTTCATTCCGAATCAGATTTACGGATTCATCATCTGCGTTCTGGTCGGCGTGCCGCTCTCAATCCTCGGCGTGATCCCGCAGGCGATCGTCGCGGACATCGCAGAGAGCGACTGCGTGCAGACCGGAGAAAACCGCGACGCCATGTTCTATGCGGCGAGAACGTTTGCGTTTAAGCTCGGCCAGTCCATCGCCATGATCATCTTCACTTCGCTCGCAGTCATCGGAAAATACACCGAGCTCGACGAGGCGGGCAAGGAGATCATCCGAAACACCGGCAAGGGCTACCGCATCAGCCTTGTGGTGGCCATGGTGCTCTGCATCCTCGCCATGGTTGTGATCCTGTTCTACGACGAGAAGCGAGTCATGGACGTGATCGAGAAGTCGCATGAGGAGGCGGAGAGCAAGGGAGGAGAAAACAATGCTTAAGATTACATACACCGTCGACGGGCAGGTGATGACAACTTCGACCGGCGACGCGAACATACAGGTGGAACACATCAAGACGACCAACCGGCGCACGGTCACGGTGACGGCGCTTGCCGACATCGTGCTGCAGGATGCCGAGCTGCCGCTGCAGTATGAGTTCACGCCGGAGAGCCGGATCCTTGCGAACGGCTACCAGTCGTGGACCGAGACGCGGGAGTTTGCCATGGGCGAGACGCTCAACGATCTCTCGAAGCTGCCGAACGCGCTGACGGAGAAGTATCATTTTCCGGCGTACGGGTCGCAGGCGTTCTGGAAGAGCCGTAAGAACACGCCGGTCGGATTTGACTTCGGCTATGTGACCGGAGAGAAGCCGATTTTCTTCGGAAACCTGAATTACCGAAACGCCTATCTGTTGATTTGGTTTGCAGAGGATGCGAACCGGATTGTGCTGCAGAGCGACATCGAGGGAAGAGAGCTGAAGGCCGGGGAGAGCTTTACGGTGTTTGACTATGTGTCGGGGCGCGACGGGAAGGAGTATTTTGCGCGGTTTACGCCGCGGACCGATCGGAAAATGTTCGGCTACACTTCGTGGTACAACCATTATGCGAACATCAGCGAGGACATCATCCTGGACGCCTTGGACGGCGCGGACGAGCGGTTTGATCTGTTCCAGATCGACGACGGCTACGAGACGCACTGCGGCGACTGGATGGACGTGGATCCCGCGAAGTTCCCGAACGGGCTGGGCGGGATCGTCGATGCGATCCGTGAGCGAGGGATGATGGCCGGTATCTGGCTGGCTCCGCTTGTCGCCGAGGCGGACTCGAAGCTCGTGCAGGAGCATCCGGACTGGATCGCGCGGGATGAAGAAGGCAATGCCGTGTATGCCGGTTCGAACTGGAGTGGATTCTTCCCGCTGGATCTGAACAAGGCGGAGGTCGTTTCGTACATTCGCGAGTGTCTGCGTTTCCACAAGGACCTCGGATTTGAATTCTTCAAGCTGGATTTCCTCTACGCGGTCAATCTGTGTCCGCTTGCGGGCAGGACCAGAAGCGAGACGGCGGAGTTTGCGTACGGGCTTATCCGTGAGGAGCTGGAGGACCGCCTGATCCTCGGCTGCGGAGCGACGCTCTCGAACGGCTTTGAGAGGTTTGACTACTGCCGCATCGGACCGGACGTCACGCTCACGTTTGATGACGCGATCTACATGAAGGCGCTCCACCCGGAGAGGGTGTCCACGAAGGTGACGCTGCAGAATACCATTTTCCGAAGCGGGCTGGACGGACACGCGTTCGGAAACGATCCGGATGTGTTCCTGCTTCGCGACGACAACATGCACATGTCGTTTGCCCGCCGTACGGCGCTCACGAAGGTGAATGCGCTGTTCGGCTCCCTCCTGATGACGTCCGACAAGATCAGCGACTACGACGAGGAGAAGAAGGCCGTTCTTGAGGATGCGCTTGCGATCTTCCGGAGAGCGAAACGGTGCGGCGTGCGCAACAAGGGCCGCAGTGCCGTGGTTGCGTTTGAGCTGGACGGCGCGCAGCGGTTCCTGTCGTACGATTACCGCAAGGGCACGATCACGGAGCGGACGAGGCCGACGGAGGAGGAAGTCGCAAGGGACAAGTCCGGCGTGATCTTCGGAAACCGCATCGACCGCGCAACGCTCGCCAAGGCGGAGAAGAAAAAGCAGAAGTATATCAACCGGTACGGT
Source organism: Lachnospiraceae bacterium (assembly GCA_017551165.1). Lineage (GTDB taxonomy): Bacteria > Bacillota > Clostridia > Lachnospirales > Lachnospiraceae > ISDg. Next base: position 4,040 of record JAFZMO010000110.1, on the reverse strand, counting down.
GACGATTCCGACGCAAAATACTGCTATGCCGCGGAGGATGTTCCGGCGCTTGACAACATCGGGATCAGAAAGCTGGTGCTCGCGGACGAGCCCACGGAGCTTGATGAGAAGGCTCTTGTGGTCGGAAACATCCGCATGGGCTTCGGGCATTACCGGATCAGCATCGCGATGGCGTCCTGCGCGAGGGCACTCGGGTACACGCCGTACTGGCTTGACCTCGCGGGCATGAAGGCGACCGGCTCGGCGATGATCCGCGAACAGAACTACATGTATTCCGTGGCATCGCGCATCTCGCAGAAGTCGCGGCTGTTCAACCGATTTGTCTGGGAGCCTTTGAACAAGGAGGGGTTCCGGCAGATCACATACAATGCGCAGGACCAGAAAAATGCGGAGCTGCTCACGCCGCTTCTCACACCGCTCCCGAAGGACGTTCCGTACATTGCAACGCACGTCTGGCCGAGCCAGGCAGCGGTGCACGCCGGCATGACGCACGTTGTCAACGCGATCCCGGACAACTGGCCGATGGCACTCCATCTGTCCGAGGGCGCCGTGCACACGGTGCAGACGCCGTTCGCCTATCTCGGCTACAAGATGCTGAACGGATTTTCCAAGACAAGTCTTCGCGGCATTCCGGAGAAGGATCTGAAAATGGTCGGCCGCTACGTTGACCACGAGCTGCTGGTGAACCTCGAGGAGGACAACGCCCTGCGAATCCGAAGAGCGGAGGAGGGGGCGCCGATGCGATTCCTGATGACGGTCGGCGGCGCGGGCGCAGGCTTTGCGCAGTTTAAGTCGATGCTCGAGCACCTGATCCCGTACGTGAAGAACAAGGAGGCCGCCGTGTTCATCAACTTCGGCGACCACAAGGACGTTTACGAGAAGATCGAGAGCGTGTTAGCGGACGTGACGGTGCACGCATTTTCCGACGATTATGAGGGCTTGAAGGCTTATGTGAAGGAGCTTCGCGGAACGGATGCAGACGGTGTCACCGTCATCTACGACCCGGACATCTTCAAGGCGGTCTACGCGACCAACCTTTTGATGCCGGAGTGCGACATTCTGATCACCAAGCCGAGCGAGCTTGCGTACTATCCGATCCCGAAAATGTTCATGAAGCACATCGGCGGTCACGAGGTGTACGGCGCGATCTGCTCGCAGGAGGCCGGCGACGGAACCTTCGAGTGCGCGACCAACGAGGCAGCCAACGACATGATCGACCGTCTGATCGCAGACAAGGAGATCTTCATCCACATGTGCCGCCGCATCGACGACATGAAGCGAAACGGCGATTACAACGGCGCATATGAGTGCGTGAAGCTTGCGGTCGGTGAAGCGTAAGCGACTAATTGATCAGGGTCCTTTGGTGACAGGGGGACGGTTCTTTTGTCACCGGGGGCCCTTTTTGTCAGCAGTGGATGGTAAACGATATTGACATTTTGCAAAGAATGTGATACACTTACGCAAATGGCCAAGCGGGCACAATGGGGGTGAACCGCGAGATGCCAAAAGGAGAGTCAACTATTTATGAAACGCAACAGAGTGACGGAGATGCTGCGCAGAGAGTGCCCGAAATGCGGGGCTTTCAGCGCAAGAGGGGACAGAGAGTGCCCGAAGTGCGGGGCATCGTTGGTGCAGCTGCAGTGGATCTCGGAGGAGATTGTTTCGGAGGATCAGGAGACACAGATCAACGAAGCCAACAAGGATCTGGCGACAAGCTATGCGGACCGCAGCCCGGAGATCGTCTCGGGGGTGTTCCCGGGACTTGTGCTTCCTCCGAAGGAATCAGTTATGACTGATTGGGATGCGTATTGGGATTTCCGAAAGAAAGCGGCTACAGGACCGTTGATTTGTCTGGTAGTGCTCCTCGGAATATATTTTGTGATAAGAGGAGCGGATGAAAATCCGTGGCTCTGGGGGACTCTGCTGGTGCTGCTCATCGCTGTGATCCCGATCACATGGTATGTTCTTAATAACAGAAAAGAGAAGGCGTCGGTACAGCCGAAAACCAAGTCCGAATGCCGTGCGCTGATCGTGAGCGTCGGCGGGCTTGTTGTGCAGCACAAGCAGCAGTACCGCACGATGAAGGTGCTCGCGGATATCGACGGCGGCACCTGCGTTCAGGTGTATGTCAACTACGTGCCGGATAACATGTGCGAGACCTTCTACCCGGTGGGCAGGGAGATCACGCTTGTCAGCGACAAGGATGGCTATACGGCAGTGCTGGAAAGCTTGGAATAAAGCGTGGTGACAAAGGAACCGTCCCCCTGTCACCGATAGGCGGACGGCGCCACATGATAATAGTTTTTGAACGCGTGGGTAAAATGCTCCGGTGAGGAGTACCCGAGCTCATAAGCGATAGAGGCGATGCTTTTGTCCCCTGCCTGCAGCAGAATGCAGGCGGCGGACATGCGCGCCTCTTTTTTCTTTTGCAGGAACGTTTTGTTGTAGTGCTGCTGCAGCAGGCGCTCGGTCTGTCGGCGGCTTAGATTGAGAAGGGCCGCGAGACTGTCGAGCGTGATGTCGCGGTAGTTGTACAGAAAGGCCTCCTCGATGATCAGGTAGGTCTGATCGTCGGGAAGATGCGTATCCGGAAAATGTGCATCTGACGGGCGTGCGTTGGAGGGAGACTGGGTGACGGACTCGGTCGCCTGTATGGAGGCTGTCCGATACAGCCTTGCGATCTCTACGATCAGTTCCTGGAGCAGTGCGGACAGCATGAGCCGGTGACCTTCCGGGCCTTGCTCGATCTCGCCGATCAATCGCTTCATCAATTCGTATACTTCGATCCCTGCGGGCCCGAAGAAGAAGGACTGCTGCAGGAAGCCTCGCAGCAGTTCGCTTTTCGTACCCTTGCGCGGCAGACTCACCTTCAGGTAGACGCCGTACTCGCGCATCGGTTCGTCGGGATCGGGGATCTGCTCGTGGAACACCTGCGGCCCGGTCATGTAAAACGTGCCCGGCGTGATGTCGTAGCGGACGTCGTCGGCGATCAGTGTCCCGTAACCGTACGAGATATAATGCAGCTCGTAGCTGTTGCGGCTGTGGCTGTGCCGAGGGAACGGCACAATGATCTGCTCGTTGCTGATGCTGAGGACGGTGAAGGTCACGTCCTCCATGGAAAATGTCAGATCCAGATTTCGGTATTTCACGGCAGCCCCTCGCCTCTCTTTCTTCGGAAAATGTTTCTCTCAGCCTTCCGTCTTCCTCTCCATCGTATCGCTGCTGTCTCTCCCTGTCAATCCCGAATCTGCGAAAAGGCGACATAAGATGACAAAACACGGCATCTCTTCCTCTGTGCCTTTTCGACGATTTTGGGTACAATAAAAGACAGAGGAAGAAGGATATCCGATGCCGGTCACTTGCGCGTCCGGCGTCGTTACGGAGGATTTATGAGAGTCAAGGGAACGTATTTTCAGAATGATCCCGAGCAGCCGCTTGTGTACGGCGACGTCGAGATCGAAAATGTCCGCCGGCAGCGGCTGCGCGGCGAGGAACCGAAGGACGCGGTGCTGTGCGAACCGGTCATGATCGGCTTCTGCGGAACGGACTTTGAGCTGATGAACATGGGAAGCAAGGGGCTGTTGGGGCCGAAGTTTCCCAAGGGGCGCGACCGCCTGATCAACGGGCACGAGGGCATTGTGTGGGTTCCGTCGGAGAACCGGTTTGCCATTGTGCTGATCCGCGGCGGTGACAGCTGGGACCCTACGCGGTATACAGAGGATGAGACGTATTTTGAGTACGGGTGCGACGGGGCGGACGGATTGTTCTGCGACAAGCAGTACTTCCATCCGGATATGCTGTTGCGTATTCCGGACGGTTATGTGCACGACGGGAAACTGGATCTGTCCTTCGCCAAGAAGATGGTCTTCCCGGATCCGTTTGCGTGTATGCTCTTCCAACTTGAGCGCATGGAGGACCTCGGAAGCGCGCACAACTTCCGAAGGACCATGCGGCAGCGAGGGTGCTCGGAGGCAGAGGCGCGGGAGATCGCGAAGGACGAGATCTTTGAGCGGACCGTGATCTTCGGGCTCGGAACGACG
>JAFZMO010000109.1 GCA_017551165.1 Lachnospiraceae bacterium | reverse complement strand
TTATCAGTAATAAAAAACTATGCAGGGTGTCCCGGCTGGATAATAACGCCAGCCTTTTTAGCGTACACAAAAATAGATGATTAAAGGATTTATAAAAATCTGCTTAAAAGTACTTGACTTTTGTTAGCAGGTTTTTGTGCAAAAAGCCATCTTGACTATCCCAACATGTTGTGGTATGCTGACGTCAACCGAAGAACATTTAGCCTCTGACGGTTCATGTGGAAACAACCACAGTGAGGTTAGATGTGAGGGACAACCGCGGACGTCGGAAGCATTTTCCGGAAGATGCGGATTGTCGTTAAGCCGACCGTCTGGGCAACAGTGTTTCGAATGCTGTTGCTCTTTTTGATTTTACGCAATGACACAACAGCGCGGTAAAGTGCTCGTGTATGCACGACCGCAGGGACAATCGTAGGAGGAAACGTCATGGAAGCTTGGAACGGATTTGTCGGTGGAGCCTGGGAGACAGAGATCAACGTAAGAGACTTCATCCAGAAGAATTACACGCCTTACGAGGGCGACGGAAGTTTCCTCGCGGGCGCTACGGACCGCACAAAGGAATTGATGGGCAAGCTCACGCATCTCTTTGATCTCGAGCAGCAGTTCGGCGGCGTCCTCGACATCGACACGCAGCATGTCACCTCGCTTCTCAACTATAAGCCGGGATACCTCGACAAGGACAAGGAGCTGATCGTCGGCCTGCAGACCGACCGGCCGCTTCGCCGCGGCGTCAACCCCTTCGGCGGACTCAACATGACGCGCAAGGCATGCCAGGCGTACGGCTACGAGCTCTCCGAGAAGGTCGAGGAGGAATTCCTGTACCGCACGACGCACAATGACGGCGTCTTCCGCGTATACAGCGACGAGATCCGCAAGGCACGCCACGTCGGCATCATCACCGGTCTTCCGGATGCCTACGGCCGAGGCCGCATCATCGGCGACTACCGCCGCGTTGCGCTCTACGGCGTCGACCGCCTGATTGCTGAAAAGCAGAAGGACAAGGCCGAGCTTGCGGCTTCGCAGCCCATGGACGCCGAGACGATCCGCCGTCTGGAGGAGCTCTACCAGCAGATTAATTTCCTCGGAAAGCTCAAGGACATGGCGCTTCTCTACGGCATCGATATCTCCGCTCCCGCTACGAACTCCCGCGAGGCAATCCAGTGGCTGTACTTCGGTTACCTCGGCGCGATCAAGGAGCAAAACGGCGCGGCGATGAGTTTGGGCCGCACGTCCACATTCCTCGACATCTACTTTGAGCGTGACCTCGCAAACGGCGTCTTCACCGAGAGCGAGCTTCAGGAGCTTTTGGACGACTTCGTCATGAAGCTTCGCATGGCGCGCCACCTCAGAACCCCCGAGTACAACGAGCTCTTCGCGGGCGACCCGATGTGGATCACCGAGTCCGTCGGCGGCATGGGCGAGGACGGCAGAACTCTCGTTACGAAGAACTCCTTCCGCATCCTCAACACGCTCTACACCTTAGGACCTTCCGCGGAGCCGAACCTCACAGTGTTGTGGTCGAAGGATCTGCCTCAGAACTTTAAGAATTTTGCGACGAAAGTGTCCTGCGACACCGACGCCATCCAATATGAAAATGACGACCTCATGCGCCCGATCTACGGCGACGACTACGGCATCGCCTGCTGCGTCTCCGCGATGCGCCTCGGCAAGGACATGCAGTTCTTCGGAGCGCGCGCGAACCTCGCAAAGCTCCTTCTGATGAGCTTAAACGGCGGCCGCGACGAGCGCTACAACCTTCAGGTCGGCCCGGAGATGCCCGTCTACGACGGCGAGTATCTCGAGTACGACAAAGTCATGGAACGCATGGGCATTTACCGCGAGTGGCTCGCAAAGACGTACGTCACCGCAATGAACATGATCCACTACATGCACGACAAATACGCATACGAAAAGACGCAGATGGCCCTTCACGACACGAACGTTCACCGCTACATGGCGTTCGGCGTC
>JAFZMO010000008.1 GCA_017551165.1 Lachnospiraceae bacterium | reverse complement strand
CTCAGGGAGCGGATCATTCAGGCCGGCGGAACGGCGGAGCTTGACATCGAGGAGAAAGGGTGGCATGTGTATCAGCAGATGCCGGGCACTATGGCGCGCGAGGCGATGAAGCGGCTGGCGGCGCAGGTGTCGTTTGAGATTTATGGGAAGTGCTAATTGGTACAAAATTGACAATGTGGCCAAGGTTTTCCTGGCTACAACGGGAAAGCGGGACACGCGGTCGTTTCGTCTCAGCTGTACGATGAAGGAGGACGTCGATCCGGAGCTGCTGCAGCAGGCAGTGCTCTCGGCGATCGAGGACCGTCCGCAGGTGCAGGTGAGGATCCGGCGGGGATTCTTCTGGCATTACATGGAGGACACGGACCTGATGCCGGTGGTGAAGCAGGAGGACGACCGGATCTGTCCGCTTCTTTATGTTCCGTCCAAGACAATGCTGCACTACCAGGTGACCTACTTCGGAAAGCGGATCAACCTGGATATCTCGCATGTTCTGGCGGACGGAACCGGCGCCATGGAGTTTCTGAACATCATTGTGCTGGAGTATCTCCGCAGAAAATATCCCGGCGAGCTCGACGATGTGACCGTCCACTCGGGGGCCTCCGAGGGAGACCTGAGCCAGGACAGTTACCGGCAGTTCTTCGGGAGCAAAAACCTCTCCCACGGAGCGGCGCGTGAGAAGGCGTTTCACCCGGGAGGACTGAAGCTCCCGTATCATCAATTGCAGTTTTTCGAGATCCATATGCCGACCTCGCAGATCCTGCCGAGGGCGAAGGAATTGAAGGTCTCGCTGACGAGCTACCTGGGAGCTCTCTGGATGCTGGCGATCCGCGACGAGATGCCGTCCCGGAAACGCCATCTGCCGGTGACCATATCCCTGCCGGTGAACCTGCGCAATTACTACCCCTCGAAGACGGCGCGAAACTTCTTCAACAGCGTGAACGTGACGCATGTCTTTGACAGCGAGATCACGGTGGAGGAGCTCGCTGCGGAGTTTGACGAGACGCTCAAGAGTCAGTTGACCGAGGAAAATGTAAAGAAGCAGATGGACAGCTTCGAGACCATGGAGTATGTGGCTCCGGTCAGAGTGGTGCCGTTGTTCATTAAGCAGTGGGTGGTAAGGCATTTTACGAAAAAAGCGAACAAAAAGGTGACCATGACATTTTCCAACATGGGGGTTCAGAAGCCCCCGAGGTCGCTGGGTGAGCGGATCGCAAATTACAGCGGGTTCTGCAGTACCAACACGATCTTCTCCACCATGTTCGGCTACGGGGATCAGCTGACGCTCGGGGTTTCCTCGGCGTACATGAACACCGGCGTCGTGAAGAATTTTGTGCGGTTCCTCTCCGCGTCCGGGGCGGACATCACCGTGTGTGCGACGGAGGTGATCAAATGAGACAATGCCCTTATTGCAAGGTCGGGATCGAGGGAGATCTCGTCAAATGCCCTCTGTGCCAGAGCAAGCTGATGGGGACCGGCGAGGACCCTTGCTACCCGAAGTTTGAGGCGCAGAAGAAGCGCACTCTGTTTTACAAATTTCAGCTGTTTCTCGCGTGGGGCGTGCTGATCGTCGGGATCGGTCTCGATTTCATGGTCGGCCTGCGGCTGCCGGGCTACCCGAAGCTGCACTGGAGTCTGTTGCTGGCCATGTGGCTCATGGTGATCGAGTTCGGGATCATGCGGCAGTTTAAGCCGGGAACCGGGTCTGCCGGCAAGGTGACCATGCTCGTGCTGATCACGATCGCGACGTGGTGTGTCACAGCCTACTTCTTCGGCTTTATGAAGGTAACGCTGGATCTGGTGGTCCCGAGTGCGCTGGCGGCCACGATCACGGCCAACTTCGTGCTCGCGATGATCGACAAAAACGGCAATACGATGGCGTACCTTCTCTCGGGGCTTCTCCTGGGAGTCGTGCCGAGTGTCATCTGTTATTTTGCGAGAGACGAGATGCCTCTTGCGTGGGCAATCTGCCTGATGGTCAGCGTGGTTCTCTTCGCGGGAGCCGTCATTTTCAAGGGAAGAGCCGTGGCAGCGGAGTTCCGCAGACGATTCCATGTGTAGGAGAAATAAAGAATCTTAAGTGTTTGGAGAGCAGTCATGGAAGAGCAAAACCGGTTTTCCAGAACGGAATTATTATTGGGAAAAGCCGCGATGAAACGCCTGTCCGAATGCCGCGTGGCGGTGTTCGGAATCGGCGGCGTCGGCGGATATGTGTGCGAGGCGCTGGCGCGCAGCGGCGTCGGAGCGCTGGATCTGATCGATAACGACAAGGTGTGCCTGAGCAATATCAACCGCCAGATCATCGCAACCGGCAGGACCGTCGGCAGATACAAGACGGAAGTGATGAAGGAGCGCATCCTGGACATCAACCCGGAGGCAGCGGTGAACACATACAATTGCTTCTTCCTTCCGGAAAATGCATCCGATTTTCCGTTTGAGGAGTACGACTATGTGGTCGATGCCATCGATACGGTCACGGCGAAGATCGAGCTGGTGCTGCAGTGTGAGAAACTCGGGATTCCGATCATGAGTTCCATGGGAGCCGGCAATAAGCTGGATCCCACGCGGTTCCGTGTCGCAGACATCTACAAAACCAATATGGACCCGCTTGCGAAGGTAATGCGCCGCGAGTTGAAGAAACGGGGCGTAAAGAAGCTGAAGGTCGTCTATTCGGAGGAGGAACCGATCACTCCTGCAGCGGAAGCGGACAGTCCGTCTGACGGGCTCAATGCTTCCGGAGCAGAGCAGCCCGCAGCCGGCCGCAGATCGATTCCCGGTAGCACGGCGTTTGTCCCCTCGGTGGCGGGACTGATCATCGCGGGAGAGGTGATAAAAGATCTCACGAAAACAGGGGGAAGAAATGATGACGGACAAACAAAGTAAGGCGGTGGAGTGCTTTCACAAGGACATGCATTGCTCGCAGTCTGTCCTGTATGCCTTCGCCGAAGAATGCGGGATTACGGAAGAAATGGCGTTTCGGCTGGGCTCGTGCTTCGGAAGCGGGATGAGAAAGGGCAATGTATGCGGAGCCTGCACCGGGGCGCTCATGGTCCTTGGCTTACTGTACGGCGAAACGCATATGAGCGACAGGGAGGAGCGTCAGAGATCGAACCGGATCAATGTCGAACTGATGGATCGATTTGCACAGGCCAACGGAACGTGTATCTGCAACGAGTTGCTGGGGTGCGATATCACTACGCCGGAGGGGGTTCAGTATGCAAGGTCAACCGGCCTGTTCAAAGAATTTTGCCCGAAGATGGTAGCGAGTGCCGTCGAAATACTGGAAGATATGATCAGCGAGATGGAAGAGGAAAAACAATGAAAACGATGACGACGATGAAGAAGGGGAACAACTGGACCGCGTATTACGACCCGGATACCGGGCGCTACTTTGCGGAGATCATGTACACGAGCCGTGAGGGGCGTGAGCAATACGATTATGAGATCACGAAGGACATCTACGATCAGCTTGGTTCGTTCGGCGATGATGTGGAGAACGAAAGGCTGATCAAGACGGCGGAAATGACCTATTCGTTTGAGAATACGATGTACGGCACTCTCGGCCCCGAGAGAACGGTCTGGGACGAGGAAGCCAATGAAACGATGAGGGAAGCCGTCAAGAAGCAGGAAAAAAGAAAGGAGTAGCAGGCAATCGTCAGGTGCTTGTTGGGGAGGGAAGCCGTGAGAGTCATTTTGATCAACGGACCGATGGGCGTCGGAAAGACCACGGTCGGGAAATACATCGCGGATACCAATGCCGGAACTGCGTTTATCGACGGGGACTGGTGCATGGATATCCATCCGTTTGTCGGGAACAGTGAGACCAGGGCGATGGCCGTCGACAACATTCTCCACATGATCGACAATTACAGCCGATGCTCCGCCTGCAGGCTGATCGTAGTGGTATGGCTGATGGACGACGCGAAGGTCATTAAGAGGATCAAAGAAGGCATCGCGGAGATGCAGCTTGAGTTAACGAGCGTTACGCTGGTTTGCGACAGGGAGCATCTGATCGACCGCTGGAAGAAGGATGATTCTTGCGAGTGGAGGACCGAGGAATGGCTTCGGATCAGCCTGGATTCGCTTGAGTATTTTTCGTCGTCAGAGGATGCTTTTGAGACCGATGACATGACTGTTCCGCAGGTTGCGGAAGCGATCATGAGATAGAGGAGACACAAATGGTCGGTGATCCTGACGGTGGTACTGGCAGTGGTTTATTTTGGGTCGAGGAAGGTGTCAAAAAGGAAAATGTCTCCCATCCTGCTGATCGTGGTTTCGGCGGTACTGGGAGTCGCGGTGTATGGAATTTAATAATTTTACAAATAAAGCCAATAATATCGTCCCGTCATGTGTCTATTAAGTAGATGCGGATAAGGAGGCAAGACAAATGACGCCCAAGGAATGTGAAAGGATCTACAATGAGGCGTATCGTGCGGTGTACTGGACGGCCATTTCTCTTCTGAAGAACGAGGCCGACGCAGAGGATGTCGTGCAGGAGACGTTTGTGACGTTGCTCGAATCCTATGACTCACTGCAGGATAAGACGAAGGTAGTGCCGTGGCTGAAGAAGATCTGTGCCAACAAATGTCTGAATCTTCTTTCGAGGACGAGGACGGAAGCGGTGGAGCAGGAGTTTTTCGAGGATGTCGAGTATGTCCCGGAAGACTTTTTGCCGGAATCCATCGTGGAGTCGGAGGAGAGACGGAAGATCATCATGGACATCATCGGGAAGTCGCTGTCGGACGATGTCAGAAACACGATCATTCTGTACTACTTTGACGAGATGAGCACAAAAGAGATCTCCGAAGCCATGGGAGTCCCGCAGGGGACCGTTCTGTGGCGTCTTGCGTATGCCAGAAAGAAAATCAAGAAGGAGGTCGAGAGATATGAAAAAGAAACTGATACGAAGCTGTATGCTGTGGCTCTGCCGTTCCTAGCTTTGCTGTTTAAGAAAGAAGCTGAGATGGTGCCGTTTAAGCCCATGCCGGCTTCACTTGTTGACCTGTCCGCATCTGCAGAGGCTTCCATGGGGGAGGCCGCGACCGCTATCGCAGCTGAAGCGATAGAGAAAGGGACAGGGATTATGATTCATAAACTGATTATTGCCATTATTGCGTTTATTTGTACAGGTGCTGTTGCCGTCGGTATCTACATTGCATTGAGCCACAAAAACGGGGACGACTCGAAGGACAACGATAAGGAACCGGACACGAAGATCGAGGTCACGGTTACGGAAAAACCCGTTACCGAGGCGCCCGTCACCGAAGAGCCGGATATGTGGTCGGACGAGTACTGGCTCGCCAGGATGTTACTCATCGATGTGAACGATGAGGCGACGATCCGAAAACTGTTGGATGTGCTTATGACCTGCGAACCGAAGCTCGGAGAGAACAAATATGACGTGTACGATAAAGTTGTGGGCGCGATCGGAATGGAACCGTTAAGTTTTGGCACGTATAGCTATGGCGAGACGTTTTTT
>JAFZMO010000108.1 GCA_017551165.1 Lachnospiraceae bacterium | reverse complement strand
TAGGTGCGGAACACGCCGATGACGAAGACATTTTCCTTATCACTCAGACGCGCAATTGCCTTGTCGTTGTCCCATACCGGAATGTTGTGCTCCTCGCACAGAGCCGCGATCTTGTCGCGCTCCGGAAACGAGCTGTGCACGAACACGCCGATCGCACACTCCGGGCGCTTCTTGAGCATCTCAAACGTCGGGAACGCGCCGAGCGCGTAGGAATATCCGCAACCTCTTTTGTATGGTTTAATTACGTCCATATCTACCTCATCAAACTGCCGTAAAATGCATGGTTCTGCTCGCGAAATCGCCGAATGCCCCGACGATCACGCCGCCGGTCATCCAGGTCGCGCCGAGACGCACCTCGCCGGTGTCCTCGTTGCGGTACGAACGCTTCGGATCGAGGCCGCGCAGAAGGATACGGCGCGACGGCATCGACGGACGGTTCAGGATCTGCACAAAGGTGAACACCGCTTCGGACTTGTCCTTCGCGACAAACATCCACGCATCAAAGGAATCGTCCTCAAAAAGATTTCCGAGACGGTACTGGTCTCCCATGCGCACCAGCGGGTTGTATTTCTTGAACTTCTCGATCTGTCCGGGGATGGCCTCGCGGTCCGCTTCGGGAATGCGCGTCACATCGAGTTCATAGCCGAAGGTGCCGACCATGGCTACGTCGCCTCTGGTTGCGAACGGCGTCGTGCGACCGATTGCATGGTTCGGGCAGTCGGACACGTGCGCGCCCATCGTGGAAACCGGGTAGCAAATGCTCGTACCGTGCTGGATCTTCAATCTCTCGATCGCATCGGTGTCGTCCGATGCCCAGATCTGCGGTGCGAAGTACAGCATACCCGGATCAAAGCGTGCACCGCCGCTCGAGCAGCCCTCGAGGAGCAGGTACGGATAGTCCGTCGTCAGGCGGTCCATCACCTCGTACACGCCGAGCACGTAGCGATGCCACAGCTCTCTCTGGCGCTTGCGGGGAAGCGTCGTGGAACCAACCTCGGAGAGCGCGCGGTTCATATCCCATTTGATGTATTCGACGTTGGCGTTGTCAAGGATCGCGCGGATCTGGCCGTACACATTCTCGCGAACCTCGGGGTTCGAGTAGTCGAGAACGTACTGCTCACGCGCCTGCGTCATATCGCGCCCGATGATCTGGATCGCCCAGTCGGGATGCGCGCGGAACAGGTCGCTGTCGGGGCTCACCATCTCCGGCTCAAACCACAGGCCGAACTTCATGCCGAGCGCGTTGATGCGATCCACGAGCGGCTTGAGGCCGCCCTTCAGTTTCTCCTCGTTGACATACCAGTCGCCGAGCGAACAATCGTCATAATTTCTCTTGCCGAACCAACCGTCGTCGAGGACGAGCATCTCGATCCCCATCTCGGAGGCAGACTTCGCGATCGCGTAGATCTTCTCCTCGTCGAAGTTGAAGTACGTGCCCTCCCAGTTGTTGATCAGCACGGGGCGCATCTTGTCCTTCCACTGACCGCGGATCAGGTGTTTGCGGTACAGATCGTGGAACGTGCGCGACATCGCACCGATGCCCGCATCCGAATATACCATCACAAGCTCCGGCGCCGTGAGGTCCTCCTCCGGGCGCAGAAGCCACGAAAAATCATAGGGGTTGATGCCCATCACAACGCGCGTATAACCGCTTGTGGACACCTCCGCCTGCGCCAAGAAATTGCCGCTGTACACGAGATTAAAGCCATACGCCTCGCCGGATTCCTCGGTCGTATGCGGGTCCACTAAGGCGATGAACGGATTGTGCTGGTGTGACGAGATGCCTCGTCTGCTGTCGACGGACTGCTTGCCGCTGTGAAGCGGAACGCGCGAGATCGCGCGCTCGCGAGCCCAGTTGCCGTTTAAGGTGATCATCTCAAAATTGCTGTAATCCCACTCGACACAGCCGGACAACAGCTGCTGAATGCGGATATCGTTGTAGCCGCGGTTGATGACGCGGGCGCTTCTCGTGATGACAGGCATATCCTTGAACATCGTGTACGTAAGCTCCACGAGGATATCACAGTGTGTGTCCTCCATTGTGACAACGAGTGTCTCCGCCTCCGAAGCGTTCGCGTACGTCGCCGGGATGCAGCTGACACCCTTCTGTCGGAGCTGCGGCTTGCCCTTCATCGTGCGGTACTCCTTGAAGCGCAGATCGCAGGTGGACATGCCGTCCTCGTCAAGCACCATCAGACACGGCTCGCGGTAGTCACCCGTGCCGGGGCACGGAAACTCAAACAGCCGCGAATCCATAAAAATAAGGCGATCACGGTTGTTGCCGTTCGGTGTGAACGG
>JAFZMO010000107.1 GCA_017551165.1 Lachnospiraceae bacterium | reverse complement strand
GCTGAGTTCGACTTCACGGATGAGAAGTGGAATAAGGCAACGATCGACTCCATGACTGTTGGTACCGCTATCTACGGCTTTGCTAACGGCAAGGAGCCCAGAACCGGTATCTACTTCAACAAGGACCTTATCGAGAAGTTCCTCGGTAAGGAGTACAGAGAGAAGCCTTACGATTGGCAGGCAAGCGGCGAGTGGACTTGGGACAAGTTCAAGGAATTCGCTAAGAGCCTTACCAAGGACACGGATGGCGATGGTGTTACCGATGTTTACGGTTTCCTTATTCAGAACTCCGTATTCGCAGAGATGGCAATGGTTTCCAACGGTTGCCACGCTGTAGTTACGAGAAATGCTGATGGCAAGTACGTTAACAACTGTGCTAGCCAGGAAATCATCGACGACCTGAACTGGGCTTACAGCTTCTATCAGGAAGGTATCTCCCGTCCGGCACGTGAAGACGAGCAGTCTTGGGACTTCTTCGAGACTCGTTGGCAGGAGCAGAAGTGCGTTATGATCGCTCATGATCAGTACAGATCTGAAGCTTTCATCGCTGACCTTAAGGATGATGACGGCAACGTTATCGGTCGTGCATTTGACTTCGATTGGGGCTTCGTATGCTTCCCTAAGGGACCTAAGGCTACGAACTACCAGCCGGTTGCTCGTGAGAATGTAAACGTTATCGCTAGCTGCGAGGCTACCAAGTCCAAGCTTAACGATATCGCTTTCGCTTACAACATCTTCACCGACAAGAGCCCTGAAGTTAAGGATGATCCGAGTGCTTGGAAGGGTCACTATGAGCCTCTGTTCCGTGACTCCAGAGCCGTTAATGAGACGATTGATTTCATGATCAATGGACCGGTTGAGCCGTTCTCGAACCCTGCTTACATCGTTCCTGGTCTCTATGACAACAGCAACGGTCTTATCCAGTCGAAGTTCTACTACAGCTTCGATGGCGATCAGATGCCTGCACAGCTGCTTGCATCCCTTAGCTCTGAGATCGACAGCGCAATCAACGATTTCAATGCGACCAGAGTTAAATAATCTCCACTGAGATTATCCGAAAGGCTGTCCTTCGGGACAGCCTTTCTTCTTTTTACAAACTGTTTTATCAGTCCGAATACCATATCTAACCGAATACAATATCAAAGAACGTAATACGAAAGAGGAACCGTATGAATACAAAACCGTGGCTTGACGAGAGCAAGACGTTCGAAGAACGGGCGAAAGCCCTTGTGGGAGAGATGACACTCGAGGAGAAAGTATTCCAGACGCTTTATAGCGCACCGGCGATCGAGAGACTGGGCGTGCCGGCGTACAATTACTGGAATGAGGCGCTGCACGGAGTTGCGCGTGCAGGAGTGGCGACCGTGTTCCCGCAGGCCATCGGTCTGGCCGCTTCCTTTGACGAGGAATTGCTGGCGCAGGTAGCGGACACGATCTCGACGGAGGCCCGCGCCAAATTCAACATGCAACAGCAGTATGGCGACACTGACATCTACAAGGGGCTGACCTTCTGGTCACCCAATGTTAACATATTCCGCGATCCCCGCTGGGGACGCGGCCATGAAACCTTCGGTGAGGATCCCTACCTGAGCAGCCGGCTCGGCACACGCTTTATCAAGGGGATGCAGGGCGACGGTAAGTACATGAAGGTCGCGGCGTGCGCGAAGCATTTTGCGGTGCACAGCGGTCCTGAGGATCAGCGCCACAGCTTCAACGCGGTCGTGTCAGAGCAGGATCTTCGCGAGACGTACCTTCCGGCGTTTCAGGCGTGTGTTCAGGAAGCGGGCGTGGAGGCCGTGATGGGCGCGTACAACCGTACGAACGGCGAGGCGTGCTGCGGCAGCAAGAAGCTCCTCGTGGACATCCTCCGCGGTGAGTGGGGCTTTCGCGGACATGTGACGAGTGACTGCTGGGCGCTCAAGGATTTCCATGAGTTCCATATGGTCACGAAAAACCAGGAGGAGACGGTCGCGCTCGCGATGAACCGTGGCTGTGATCTAAACTGCGGCAACCTTTATGTGCATCTTCTGCAGGCCGTACGGGACGGTCTTGTCGAGGAGAGCACGATCGACCGCGCGGTGACGAGACTGTTCACCACAAGAATGAAGCTCGGTCTCTTCGATAAGAAAGAGGAAGTTCCGTTCAATGCGATCGGCTATGATCAGGTTGACACGAAGGAGAACCGGCAGCTCAATCTCGAGGCGAGCCGCCGCACGATCTGTCTTTTGAAAAATGAGAACAACACCCTTCCGCTCGATCTTTCGAAGATCCGCACGATCGGTGTGGTCGGGCCGAACGCGGACAACCGCAAGGCGCTTGTCGGAAACTACGAGGGAACCGCGTCGGAGTATGTGACGGTGCTCGACGGTATCCGTGAGCTTGCCGGTGATGGCGCTCGCATCGTTTACTCGGAAGGATGCCATCTGTTCCGCGACCGCGTCCAGGGCCTCGGTCGCCCGAACGACCGCATGGCGGAGGCGAAGGCAGTAGCGCAGATGAGCGATGTTGTGATCGCTGTCATGGGCCTCGATCCCGGCCTCGAAGGTGAGGAGGGTGACCAGGGCAACGAGTTCGCGTCCGGCGACAAGCCGCGTCTCGAACTCCCGGGTCTGCAGGAGAATGTGCTGAAGTCGCTCGCGGAGAGCGGCAAGCCCGTTATCCTTGTGCTGCTCGGCGGAAGCGCGCTGGCGATCCCGTGGGCAGAGGAAAATATCCCCACGATCGTGGATGCGTGGTATCCCGGTGCTCAGGGCGGACGCGCGGTTGCGGACGTACTCTTCGGTCGCGCTTGCCCCGAGGGCAAGCTTCCCGTGACGTTCTACCGCACGACGGAGGAGCTGCCCGCATTTACCGATTACGCAATGAAGAACCGCACATACCGCTATATGAAGCAGGCCCCGCTCTACCCGTTCGGCTACGGCCTGTCCTACACGACATGGTCGCTCACGGACGCAAGGGCAGAGGGGTCGGTGGACGACGGCGTTGTCTGCAAAGTCACGGTTACCAACACCGGCAGCATAGCCGGAGCGCAGACGGTTCAGGTTTATGTCAAGGCTCCCCTGGAGGACGGACCGAACGCCCAGCTCAAGGGCCTTTGCAAGGTGAGATTGCAGCCCGGAGAGTCGAAGGATGTTACGATTCCTCTTGCGAAGCAGGCTTTCGGCGTATATAATGATTGTGGCTTGCGAGTGCTGCTTTCGGGCGAGTACCGCATCTACATCGGCATGTCCCAGCCGGATGCGCGCAGCGCGGAACTTCTTGGCGTTGCGCCGCAGGAGATCACGCTTGTCCGCGAGGGCGGCGAGACCGTACTCAGCTAAGCAAAGGGACGTTGTAAGGAAGAGAGAAGATAATGAATCAGGCGGGATGCAAACCCGCGCGCCGCGGATCAAGAGGCAGGAATGCCTGAGAGCAGCGGTCGAAGACGTCATGGGCGGAGGATGCAATGAACATTGATGACATCTTGAATGAAAATATCGAGGAAGTTGTCCGGACTTCCGTGGTGGAACGGGTTCATATCCCTGCTTCCGAGGCGGATACGGTTTCCGATGGGGGCAGGAAAGAGGCGGTAACGGCAGCGAAGACGGCGGACAAAGCGGCGAACAATGCCGCGAAGAAAGCGGCGGATACCGTAAGCGAGGCCGTGAACAGCGTCGCGTCGAGCACTGCCAAAAAAGTGTCCGCGGATATCGAAGAGGCAGCGTCTGCGGCGGATGATGCCGTGGAGAAGGCTGCGAAAAAGACCGTGAAGAAAGCGGCTGAGGAAGCGGAAAGCAAGACGGAAGAGGCAGTCGAAAGAAAGACAGAAGAGGCAGCGGAAAGAGTCTCCGGGAAG
>JAFZMO010000106.1 GCA_017551165.1 Lachnospiraceae bacterium | reverse complement strand
TTTATATACAAAAACGGGTTCAGGGATAGCATGGGTCAGACAAAATCCAAGTATGGATTAAGTAAAAAGTCCGGTGGAGATGTGTGTTCCCATGACAGTGTAAAGGGTAAAGAATTGTATTCCAATTACGAGGTCAACGCACGTCGAGACGGTTGTGACGATGACCTCCGCAGGAAAATAATAAGATTTGGTACGGTATCCATGAAAGTATTCGGAAAATTACGGAATTATCTGTTGTATTGCGGTCTCGAGCGGGACGAGTACGATGCGATCAGCCGCGACGCAAGGGTCTCCAACTACACGGTGTGGAGAGTGTTCTCCCTCCTGATGGTGACGGCGTTTGCGTTTCTGTATGTGAGCTCCCTGTTCAGCGACATGATGAGCTCCAACCAGTGGTTCTATCTGATCGGACTCGTGTACTCCGTGATCGCCGCGTGTTTTTTCTTCCGGCTGAAGAACGATTCGCGGATCGCGCAGTTTCTCATCTATGCGTCGATCTCGCTCCTTCTTTTGTTTGCGTGCCTGATCACGCAAAACAAGCCGAACGTGCCCGCAACGACATTTATCGCATTTTTGTTGATCATGCCGATGAGCACGGTCCACAGGCCCATCTACATGACGATCGAGCTCAGCGTCGCATCCACCGTGTTTTTGGTGTGGATGTACCATGTGAAGCCGTATGAGGTCTGGCAGTACGATCTGATCAATGTCATCATCTTCACGATCGTGGGTATCTTCCTCAACATCGGCGCCGACGCCGTCCGGATCCGCGAGTTTGTCCTGACGAGGAAGATCAACATCCAGAAGGACACCGACGAGCTGACCGGTTTGAAAAATAAGGGCGCGCTGATCCGCGAGATCAACGAGTTCCTTGCGAATAAGGAGACGGACCGCGGCGTCATGTTCATGATGGACGTCGACAAATTCAAATCCATCAACGACACGTACGGACACGACGCCGGGGACAACGTTATCGTGCAGCTCGGAACGTATCTGGGGAACCGGTTCGCGGGCGAGGAGATCGTCGGCCGCTTCGGCGGGGATGAGTTCATCGTGTTCCTCAAGAACACGGACGATCGCGAGAACGCAGCAGGGATCGCGGCGGACATGATCGCCGGGGCCTCGGAGCACGTCGCGATGCCCGAGAGCGGACAGCGGGTGAGCATCAGTGTCGGGATCGCCGTGTACAACGGCGACGAGAAAGACTACTCGGAGATCTTCAAGAAGGCCGACACGGCATTATATCGATCAAAAGCCGATCCCGAACATCGGTTTTGCATATACGAATGAGTGAAAGAAGAGGTATCGTATGGACTACGTTAAGGAACCCAGAAGGCGCCCGGTATTTCCCAAGAGAGCGGTAGTGACCGCGGGAATGCCCTACGGCAACAAGGAACTTCATTTCGGACATATCGGAGGCGTGTTCGTGCATGCGGACACGTTCGCCCGTTTTCTCCGCGACCGCATCGGTGCGGACAACGTCATCTTCGTCTCGGGTACCGACTGCTACGGCTCACCGATCCTGGAGGGCTACCGCAAGGCCAAGGAGGCCGGAACCTTCGAGGGAACGATCGAGGACTACGTGCGCAAGAACCACGAGGCGCAGAAGGAGACGCTCGACCGCTACGAGATCAGCCTGAATCTCTTCGCAGCCTCTGCGCTCGGAAGAGCCGGCGAGATCCACAAGCAGGTCTCCCGCGAGGTCTTTGAGGGACTCTATGAGAAGGGGACGCTCGAGAAGCTGAGCTCGCCGCAGTTCTACGATCCCAAGTTCAAGTGTCTCTTAAACGGCCGCCAGGTCATCGGCAAGTGCCCGATCCAGGGTTGCCAGTCCGAGAAGGCGTACGCGGACGAGTGCGATCTCGGACACCAGTACATGCCGACCGAGCTCATCGACCCGCACAGCACGCTCTCGGGCCTCACGCCGGAGCTTGTGGACGTGACCAACTGGTACTATAAGCTCGAGGACTGCATCCCGATGATCCAGGCGTACGTGGACGATCTGCGCGCAAACTCGAACGCCAGAAAATTCATGCTCACCACGATCGAGGAGTTCCTGAAGCCTCCGTACATCTACGTGCAGAAGAAGTTTGTGGAGGACCTCGACGCGCTGCGCGCGAAGTTTCCGGCACACGAGATCCTCGATGACAACAAGAATTCCTATACGTTTGTCTTTAAAAACCTTGACGACCGCGACGCCGCGCGCAAGGTTCTCGACGGTATGGAGATCAACTACCGCACCGGCAAGACGCTCGTTCCGTTCCGCCTCTCGGGCAACATCGAGTGGGGCGTGCCGTTCCCGGAGAAGGAGGGCCTTGCGGACCTGACCTTCTGGGTGTGGCCGGAGTCGCTGTGGGCGCCGATCTCATTTTCCAGAGCATACCTTGAGAGCAAGGGCGCTGACGCCGACGAGTGGAAGAAGTACTGGAACGCGGACGATGCGACCGTATACCAGTTCATCGGACAGGACAACATCTCCTTCTACGGCATCGCGCAGCAGGCGATGTGGGAGACGCTCGGGCTGAAGAAGACATTCCTCGTGCCCAACAACCACATCCTCTTCATGAACAAGAAGGCGTCGAGCTCGGGCTCGATCAAGCCGCCGATGGCCAAGGACCTTCTTGATTACTATACTGCCGAGCAGATGCGCATGCATTTCCTGAGCCTCGGCCTTGCCAACAAGAGCGTTTCGTTCGATCCGCAGGTGTATCTGCCGGAGGAGGAGCGCCAGGGTGCGGACCCCGTGCTCAAGGACGGCAACCTGCTCACGAACGTGTTCAACAAGATCATCCGCACCTGCTTCTACACGCTGCAGAAGGACTTCGACGGCAAGCTGCCCGCCGTGCCGGTTTCGCAGGATGTGCTTGACGAGGCGAAGGAGACGATCCTCACGTACGAGCAGAACATGTACGACCATCAGTTCCACAAGATCACGTACGTGCTTGACACGCTGATCCGCAACATGAACAAGCGGCTGGTGAACAACCTTCGCACGGCCGACGCGAACGGTGATGTCGCGCTGAAGGCACAGACGCTGGCGGACGCATTTTACGGGATCCGCGTGGCGACGGCGCTGATCCATCCGATCGCGCCCACGGGCTGCGAGAAGATCCGCGAGTACCTGAACGTGGACGAGCGCATCTACAACTGGGAGTACATCTTCTCAACGCTCACGGACCTGTTCGAGGACCCCGCAAACCACGAGTTCAAGTTCCTCGAGCCGCGCGTGGACTTCTTCAAGATGCACGAGACACAGCTCGCTGCAAAGGAGAACGCATAAAGCAATCAACAAGCCCCTGAAAGGCCCTCGGAAGAGGGCCTTATTTGTTGACATCGGACACCCGATAACGTATACTACAAGTTGGGGTGTTTTTCGGAAAATTCCCGCAAAAACACGTTTTCGGACTTTTCAGAAGAACAATTGTGTGGAGGAGTGAAGGAGTATGAGTCACAACGTAATGGATCAGTACCATCGGGCCGCAAAGCGCTTTCATGAGGCGCTCGGCGAGTCGAAGGAAATCCGTCATCTGCGCGACGCGCTGATGCGGGCCGGTACCGAGAGCGAGAAGCTGGCCGGCGTGTACTTCGATGTGACGATCGAGGAGGACTGGATCGCGAGGATCGAGCGAGCCATCCCGCACCTCGAGGCGGCGATCCGTGAGGACCGCCAGTTTATCAAGTCCGAGGGCAACATCACTTCGATCGAGCGCGTGCGCAAGGTGTCGCGCTCGTCCGTGGAGCATCTTGCGAGACACAGCGAGATGATCACCCACGTGCCCGACGAGGGCGAGGACCTGGTGCCCGACAAGCTTCAGGTGTACGAGAACGAGAGCAAGTACGACGTGTACGAAAACCGCGTGCTGTACATGGTTCTCTGCTGCACCAGAGATTTCCTCGACTACCGTTTTGTCAAGATCTCGCAGGCCTGGAACGAGAAGGCGATGGCGACGAGCTGCGACAAGACGATCCGTGCGACCGGCGGCAAGCTGACGTTTGAGCTTCGGCTCACCGACAAGACGGGCGGTATGACGGAGGACGAGGATGCGCTCGCGAAGAAGATCGCGAGGATCGAATCGGCGACGGGGGAGATCGCCACGCTGTTAGCTATGCCGCTCATGAAGGAGGTGGCACATTCACCGATGGTGACGCCGCCGATCACGAGGACGAACGTCCTGCGCATGGACCAGCATTTTAAGGAGGTCGTGGACCTGTACGATTTCCTGAGCACGTATACCGGCGACGGCTTCACGATCACGCGCCACGAGAACACGCGCACGCCGTTCCCGGAGGAGATGAAGGGCGAGATCGCCGAGCTTGCTCTGTTTGCGATGTACTTAAACTACAAGTACGGCCGCGATTGCGCGGAGGAGCTTGAGGCGCGGTACCTCGCGGAGGAGGAAGAGAAGCGCGAGGCGGAGCGCAGGGCGCGCGAGGAGCGGCTTGCAGACATCCGTGCGAGGATGTCCGGCTCGGAGGTCACGGTGGAGGAGTGCATGAACCTCCTAAGCGCCGAGACCGCCATGTACGAGGAGAACCTGCAGAAGCTGCGGGACGAGCTCGCCGTCGCGGCGGAGTGGAAGAAGAGCGCGGAGACGGCAGCCGTGCGAGAGGATCTTCTTCGCAACACGATCGATGAGGTCCGCAAGACCAGCGGAGAGATGAGCCGCCGGGCTTCGATCATGGCAGCGGAGTCGCGCGTGGAGCTGGCGAAGCTGCAGAGCCAGGTGGAGGAGCTCTCACGCAACCTTGCCTCGGAGCAGGATCTGCGGCGCGCACTGAATGCCCGCGTCATCGCGATGACGGAGCAGTACATCGGCAGAAAGGCCGACGCAGACTACTCGGAGCGCGAGGCATTCCTCGAGCTGGAGAAGGATCGCGCCGCGTTTGAGCGCGTGTACGGCCGCAACTGGAAGAAGGCCAAGCGAAAGATCCGTAAGAAATATCTGTGGGGGAAGGAAGAATAACATCGATGGAGAAGAAAAAGAAGGGATTTTCCTATTACCGACTGTTCATCGTCGTCGGTATCATTGCGCTGATCAGCGTAATCTTTATCCTGGTCGGGATCCACAACGCAGGCGACAGCGAGAATCTCGCGGCAGTGTTCGGCAAGGGGACGTTCATCCACTCGGAGACCGTCTACCTCGTACTGCTGCTTGCTCTTGTGCTCCCGATCGTTCTGATCGTGATGACGGTCACCATCGCCAAGGAGCGGTTCGGATTCATCCTGTTCCGTCCGAAGAAGGACGAGGATGAGGGTGTTCGCTTCCGCGCGCTGGTCGGTCTGGACCGCACGATGAAGGAGCACACGGCGCCTGTGTACAACACGACGATCTCGCTCGACCGCATGTGCGAGGACCTTCGCAATTTTGCGGCTTCGAAGCTGCAGCTGTACTATGAGCCGGAGGACATCCGGAAGTTCATCGCCGGCTTCGGCGTGTCGCACCTCATGGTCATGCAGGGTCTGTCCGGCACCGGCAAGACGTCGCTGGCGACGGCGATCGGCGAGTACCTCGGCAACCGGTCCACGGTCGTCTCGGTGCAGCCGATGTGGAAGGAGCGCTCCGACGTCATCGGGTACTTCAACGAGTTCACCAAGAAATTCAACGAGAGCACACTGCTCAAGACACTGTATGAGGCGCGGTTCACGGACGACATTTATGTCATCGTTCTCGACGAGATGAACATCGCCCGGGTCGAGTATTATTTTGCGGACTTCCTGTCCCTGATGGAGCTCGATGCGAGGAACCGCTATCTCGAGATGACGAGCGACACGTGGCCGGAGGACCCGCAGCTGTTTGAGAGCGGCCGGTTCCGTCTTCCGGAAAATGTCTGGTTCATCGGGACCGCCAACAACGACGACTCCACATTTGCCATCTCCGACAAGGTGTACGACCGCGCGATGGTCATGAACCTCGACCGCAAGGCGCAGCCGTTCATCGCGCCGGAATCCGCGGGAGCGGCCATCCCGTTCTCGTACTTCCAGTGGCTTGTGGACAGCGCCAAGAAGATGTATCAGATGTCGCCGGCCATCCGCGAGAAGGTCGCGGAGTTCGACCGGTTCATGATCGAAAAATACCACATCACGTACGGCAACCGCATCCGCAAGCAGATGGAGGAGTACGTGTCGGTCTACATCGCCTGCGGCGGCGCCGAGGAGGAGGCGCTGGACGACTTCCTGGTCAAGAAGCTTCTCCGCAAGCTGGAGGGGCAGAACCCGGTTGTCATGGCGAAGGCGGGCGGTGTGATCGCAAACAGGCTCGACGAGTTGTTCGGCGAGAATTCCATGCCTCAGTGCCGCGAGTATCTGCAGTATTTGCGGCAGCTGGCTAGTTAATCGGGGGAGAGCTATGAAGAAGAAAAAAATGCCGATCTACCTGGTCGGCTCCATCGGCGTCGCGCTGATCGGACTGATGATCGTGATGACAATGATCATCGCGACCGGAAGCTTCCGCGTGCGGAAGACGAAGCTCGTGATCCAGACGGGCAGCGCGGAGCGCGAGTACAACGGAGTGCCGCTCAAGAACAATCAGTGGTATCTTGCGGAGGGCGATCTCGCGGAAGGGCACCACATGGAGGTGGAAGTCCGCGGCGAACAGACCGACATCGGAACCGGCGAGAACATCGCGTACGTGCGCGTGCTCGACGACTCGGACATCGATGTCTCGGACCAATATGAGATCAAGGTTGACGCAGGCAAGCTGAAGGTCATGAAGCCGAAGATCGTCATCAAGGGATATTCCTCGGCGAAGGTGTACGACGGTTTTCCGCTGGAGAACAAGGAGATCGATTACAACCACAGCCGGATCGGTACCGGCAACACGGTCGTAGCGACCGGTTTCCCGTCGAAGAAGGAGCCCGGCGTCTACGAGAACCGGTTCCAGGTGAACATCTACAATTCGGAAAATCAGGACATCACCGACAATTATGATATCGAGTACGAGTACGGTACGCTGACGATCCGCTATGACGTGATCCGCATCCGCACCGGCAGCGCCTCGAAGGAGTATGACGGTAAACCGCTTGTCAGCAGCGACTACTATCTGGAGTACGGCAAGGTGAGAAGCGGACACCGCCTGGAGTGCAAGACGGTCGGAACGATCACGCTTGTCGGAAGCGCCTCGAACAACGTCGCGGTGCACATCTTCGGCGAGCAGGGGGAGGAACTGACGGAGATGTACGAGATCCAGATCGAGCCCGGTCTGCTCACCATACAGCCGAGACGGATCGCGATCCGCACGCTCGACGTTAACCGTCCGGTCGGCTCCGATCCCGTGACGGAGGATTGGGAATTGCTCGACGGCTCGCTCGCGGAGGGCGAGAAACTGTCCGTAAGGACGACACAGCAGCTCGCAAACAGCGCAACGCCGCAGGTCGGCGACAACCGCGCGGAGCTGATCAGTATTGTGGCGGAGGGACGCAGTGAGGACGTGTCCACCTGCTATCAGATTGCGTATTACTATGGGTATTACGAAATAACGGGGGATTGATCACATGAAGTATGAGGAGTATGAGCATAGGATACGGCGACTCGGCCAATTCCTTCGCAAGTACCGAAAAGCGCTGATCATCGGCATTCTGACGCTGTTGGCGATCCTGCTGGTGGTGTTCGGCATCGGCTTCCGGCTCACCAGGATGCGATGCGATTCGGTCGAATACGGGAACACCCCGAAACCGACCGTGAAGACGACGGCGATCGGCAAGGAATTTTGGTACCGCGAACAGGGCGGCAGCGGTGGCTGGACCACGGAAGTGCCCTGGAAGGTCGGCAAATACGAGGTGAGAGCGGAGAGCGTCTCGTTCCTCGGTATACGGTATGAGATCGGCCGTGATGAGTTTGAGATCACGCCGAAGAAGTTGCAGCTCTCCATGAAGAACTATGAGATCGTCGGCGATGTCAGTCTGGACATCGTGAAGACGGGGGATATGCAGGTGTCCGGCCTTGTATACGGGGATTACATCTCGGAGCTCACGCTGGATCAGGCTTATGATGCGGAAGGATACGTCACCAACGCGCTGAATCTGCCGTACACGGTCAGCGAATGCGTCATATTGCACGAGAACGGATCGAGCGCGAACAACTGCTATCTGATCGAGAGCAACACGGGCAACATCAAGGATATCCGGGTGGAGCTGTTCATCTCACCGAAGAGCCAAACCGTCAAATACAACGGCGATCCGAACGAGGAAGTCCGCTGCGACGGCTATGACATCACGCGGGGAGAGCTGAAGGAAGGACACACCGGCGTCCTGGTGTGCGACGCGGTGCAGAAGGGCTTCGGCACCACCAAGGTGACACCGACATTTTCCGTGATCGATGCGGAAGGCAACGACGTGTCGCACATGTACCACATCACCGTGGGCGAGGTGACGCTCAGTTTCCTGAAGAGAAAGATCAAGATCACAAGCTCCTCCGCGAGCAAGAAATACGACGGAACACCGCTCACGAAGGATGAGTATAAACTGAAGGGCGACGGCATTGCGGAGGGCGACACGCTCGAGGTGCGCTGCTACGGAAGCCGCACGGAGGTCGGCAGCAGCAAAAACGTCTTCTCTTACACGATCACCAATCAGCAGTACGGGGATGTGTCCTACTGTTACGAGGTAGAGATGGCGAACGGTCAGCTCACGGTGAAGACCAACGCGGACAAGTTCGTAGGTGCGGACAAGAAGTCGTTTGACCTGTCCGAAAGCGGAATGGATCTGCTTTCCGGAATCAGCGCCATGAAGGGCGAGGTGCTGTTCAACTTCCGCGGAAGCGTAGGCCGGTTGTACTACTTCAAGGAGGCTGCGTACGAGCAGTACAACGGACGAAGCTGGAACAATCCGGAGGGCAGCGACCCCTACCTGCCTGAGAGCGATTACCTGACCGGACATGCGCTCCGGGACGACTATCAGAGGGAAAACTCGATCGCGATCCGGAACAACCGGTTGCTCAGCGACATCTATCCCTACTATATGGTCTCGGAATACGAACCGGGAGCGGATGACGGCACCGGGATCTTCCGCACGTATGTCCCGACCAGCGAGAAGACCATGAGTTTTCCGAAGAGCCGGGAAGAGTGGATCTCGGAGTACGACGACTATGTGTATGCGCATTATCTGGATGTGCCGGATGATGTGATGGAAGTTCTGCTGCAGCTCGGAGCGGAGGCAGGACTCGATATCGTCGCAGAGAGCGGGAATCTCGACAGTCTGATCGACGGGATCGCAAATTACATTTCGTCCGCGGCGATCTACAGCTTCAACTACACGATACCGAGGGATCAGGATATGGTCATCTGGTTCCTGACACAGGAGAAACGCGGCGTCTGCCAGCATTTTGCGACGGCTGCGACACTCATGTTCCGCGCGTACGGCGTGCCGGCGAGATACGCGGTCGGCGTCTGCGCAAAGGGCAAGAAGAACAGCTGGTCGACCGCCTATACGACGGACGGTCACGCCTGGGTCGAGATCTACCTGGACGGCACCGGCTGGATCCCCGTGGAGGTAACTCCCGGGGCGGCGAATGGCATGGCAGAGCTCGGCATCGGCGGCGGAAAACTCATCGGATTTGATACCGTTGACGGTGACGGATTCGACTTCGGGGATCCCAATTTTGAGCCTGAGGAATTCGATCTGATCATCACGTTCGGCAAGAACGAGCGCGAGTACGACGGCGAGGAGGTTTCTCCGAACATGTGCCCGTGGTACGTCTTGAAAAATGATCTCCCCGTAGACTGCGAGATCGAAGTGGAGTGTTATTTTGACGGCGAGATCGGGCCGGAGGTCGGCAGCTACACCGGAGAGGCCGATGTCCACGTCTACGACGGCAGCGGCAACGATGTGACATCGCAGTACAAGGTGTATATCGGCAATCCATCTGTCGTGATCAGGCGCCGTGAGATCGAGATCACGACCTTCGGACGAGAGGGAACCGAGGATGATTCCGTGCTGGCGAGCGATCGCTGGTTCATCTCCAAGGGAACGCTGGCGCGCGGGGATCGCATCGAGGTCACACTCTCGATGAGGCAGGACAGCAAGGGGGTTGTCTGGAACGAGCCGAGCGAGGTGTACATCTACTCGAAGTACGATGAAGTGGTGAACGAGAACTACTACATCTCTTACAAATACGGGGATCTGGAAATGAAATAACGGCTGAGGCCGATATCGGGAGAATACTATGATTGGTAAAAATGTACTGTTCGGAGCGCTGTTTGAGAAACTGTGGCAGTTTCTGTCTTCGGGAGCTGCGCTCACGATCTATTTTGTCATTTTGTTTCTTTGCATCGGAGCGATGGTGATCACGGTGCTTGTCATGGTCAACACAGAGAAGAAGCTCGACGCCCGCGCGAACGCCGGCAAGGTTGACGCCAACGGCAATCCCATCCTGGACGAGGATGACGAGACGATGTACCGCTTCCACTCGCTCGTAGCGATGGACCGCTGGTTCACGGGCTATCAGCCGCCGGTGTACAACGACACGCTGTCGCTCGCGGACATCTGCCGCAACTTCCGCGACTACGCTGCTTCGCACCTCGGGCTGTACTACAGCGAGGAGGATGTCCGCAAGTTCATCGCGGGGCTCGGCGTTTCGCACCTGGTAGTCATGCAGGGTCTGTCCGGTACCGGTAAGACCTCGATGGCAACGGCGTTCGGCAACTACCTCGCCAACATGTCCACGGTTATCTCCGTGCAGCCCATGTGGAAGGAGCGCTCCGACATCATCGGTTACTTCAACGAGTTCACGAAGAAGTTCCGCGAGGGCACGCTCCTCAAGAAGCTGTACGAGGCGCGCCACACCGACGAGATCTACGTCGTGGTTCTCGACGAGATGAACATCGCGCGCGTGGAGTATTATTTTGCGGACTTCCTCTCCCAGATGGAGCTGAATCCCGCGAACCGCTACCTCGAGGTCGTGTCCGACACGATGGCGGACGACCCGCTCCTGCTGGAGAAGGGTATGCTCCGCATTCCGGAAAATGTGTGGTTCATCGGAACGGCCAACAACGACGACTCGACGTTCGCCATCTCCGACAAGGTGTACGACCGTGCGATGGTCATGAACCTCGACAAGAAGGCGGAGACATTCGCACCGAACTATGTGGACTCCGACAAGATCTCGTTCACGCATTTTACGGCTCTTGTCAATCGCGCGAAGGCGGAGTACCGGCTCTCGGATGAGATGGTCGGCAAGATCCGCGAGCTCGACAACTTCCTCATCCGCCAGTTCCGTATCACCTACGGTAACCGTATCCGCCGGCAAATGGAGGAGTACGTTCCGATCTACATCGCCTGCGGCGGGACCGAGGCGGAGGCGGTCGACGACATGATCGCGAAGAAGGTTCTCCGCAAGCTCGACAGCCTGAGCCCGATCGTCATCCGCTATTCGATGGATGAGTTTGAGGAACTGTTTAATCGTCTCTTCGGCACGGACGGCATGATCTCCTGCCGCGAGATTCTGGAGCGTCTCCGCAGAAACGCTTCGTAAGGAGTAGAGTATGGGCAACTATGTCATGGCATTTGACGCGGGAACGACCTCGGAGCGTGCGATCGTGTTCGATCGCAACGCGAGGATCGTGAGCGTGGCGCAGAAGGAGTTTACACAGTACTATCCGAAGCCCGGCTGGGTGGAGCATGATCCGATGGAGCTGTGGTCCGCACAGCTCGGCGTGGCGGTCGAGGCGATGAGCAAGGCCGGCATCGACGCGAAGGACATCGACGCCATCGGCATCACGAACCAGCGCGAGACCACGATCGTGTGGGACCGCGAGACGGGACTGCCGGTGTACCGTGCGATCGTGTGGCAGTGCCGCCGCACGGCGGACTACTGCGAGCGCCTTGCGGGATACCGCGACCGGATCCGCGAGAAGACCGGACTGGTGCTGGACCCTTATTTTTCGGCGACAAAACTCGCGTGGATCTTAGATCACGTCGAGGGAGCGCGGGAGAAGGCGGCGCAGGGACGGCTTCTGTTCGGCACGGTCGAGACATGGTTGATCTGGAAACTGACCAAGGGGCAGCGGCACGTGACCGACTACAGCAACGCGTCGCGCACGATGCTCTTCAATATTCACACGCTGCGCTGGGACGAGGAGATCTGCGAGTGGCTCGGCATTCCGATGAACATGCTGCCGCAGGTTGTTCCGAACAGCGAGGTGTACGGCGAGTGCGCGAGGGAGTACCTCGGCGGCAACGTGCGCATCGCAGGAGCTGCCGGCGACCAGCAGGCGGCGCTGTTCGGGCAGAAGTGCTTCCGCGCCGGCGACATCAAGAATACGTACGGTACCGGATGCTTCCTGCTGATGAACACCGGTGAGACGCCGGTTGCGTCGGAGCACGGTCTCGTGACAACGATCGCCTGGGGACGCCGCGGAAAGATCACATACGCGCTGGAGGGCTCCGTGTTCATGGGCGGTGCGGTCGTGCAGTGGCTGCGCGACGAGCTGTGCCTGGTCCGCACGGCGCCGGAGACCGAGGAGCTGGCGCAGAAGGTCGCGGATACGAACGGCTGCTACATCGTGCCGGCATTTACCGGACTCGGCGCTCCGTACTGGAAACCGGAGGCGAAGGGCGCGATCGTGGGGCTCACGCGCGGCGTGGGGCGCTACCACATCATCCGCGCGGCGCTCGACTCGATCGCCTACCAGGTGAACGACATCGTGACTGCCATGGGAATGGAGGTACAACAGCCGGTGACATCGCTCCGCGTGGACGGCGGCGCGAGCAACAACAACTATCTGATGCAGACGCAGGCCGACATCAGCAACACCGAGGTGATCCGGCCGGAGTGCGTGGAGACGACCGCGCTCGGCGCGGCATTTCTCGCAGGTCTTGCGACCGGCTTCTGGGCCGACGAGGCGGACATCGAGCGGTGCACCGGAGCGGAGACCGTCTTCCGCCCGCAGATTGCTGCAAAGGAGCGCGAGACGATGCTTCAGGGCTGGAAGGACGCCGTCGGGATGCTTCTGTAATACAATTGTAGAACTTAGTGAAATAAGGGAATGACCGCATTAAACGGCGGACGTTTTCCAAAGGAGTCAGGATGGACCGTGTGCCGGAACTCACCACGCTGTGCTACATCGAGCGGGACGGAAAATACTTAATGCTGCACCGCGTGAAGAAGCAGGGCGATATGAATCATGACAAGTACATCGGCGTCGGCGGACATTTTGAGTACGGGGAGAGCCCGGACGAGTGCCTGCGCCGCGAGGTGGCCGAGGAGACCGGCATGACACTCACAAGCTATCGCGCGCGGGGGATCGTGACATTTTCCTACGGAGACGATGTCGTGGAGTACATGCATCTGTACACGGCGACCGCGGACGGCGAGCCGTGCGAGTGCGACGAGGGGGAGCTTACGTGGGTCGACATTGACCGCGTGTGCGAGCTTCCGATCTGGGAGGGCGACAAGGTGTTCTTCCGCCTGCTCGCGGAGAATCGGGATTTCTTCTCGCTCAAGCTGGTGTACTCGGCGTCGGATGAGCTCATCGGCGTGTGGCTTGACGGGGAACGTTACGGGATTGCCGAATAATTCGGCAGAGGCGGAGCTTACGGGGAAGTTCCGGCGAGGGTGTTACTTGACAGAAGTCGGACAATTGTGACAATATTGGGGTATAGGAAACTGACCGAAGTATGTGGATTGCGAGACGGAGACGAGTATGACGGATGAAGAATTGTACAATCGCTACCTGAAATATCAGGACGAAGCCGACATCCGCGTTCTTTTCGAGCGGCACCGGGACGGACTGATCCTGTTCATCAACGGATTTGTCCACAACCTTGCCGATGCGGAGGAACTGATGATCGATTCCTTCGCCGAAGTCTCCGCGGGCAAATCCATCTTTATGTGGCGCAGCACGTTTAAGACCTGGCTGTTTTCCATCGGCAAGAAGCTCGCGCTGATGCATCTTCGAAAGGCGGGGCGCGTTGAGTTCGTGCCCGTCGACGACGAGCAGCCGGACCGCAGCGAGACGCCGGACCTGCAGATCCTTGAGGAGGAGAGAAACCGGCAGCTGTACGGGGCGCTCGCACAGATCAATCCCGATTACAGCCGCGTGCTGATGCTCCTGTATTTCGACGGCATGTCGCACGAGGAGGCC
Organism: Lachnospiraceae bacterium; assembly: GCA_017551165.1. Classification (GTDB taxonomy): domain Bacteria; phylum Bacillota; class Clostridia; order Lachnospirales; family Lachnospiraceae; genus ISDg. Next base: position 45,747 of record JAFZMO010000106.1, on the reverse strand, counting down.
GCGAAGGTCATGGGCAAGAACAAGAAACAGATCTATCATCTCGTGGAGCGCGGCAAGAAGGCGCTGCGGGAGATCATGGAGAAGGAGGGCTTCAGCTTCTCCTGAATACAATATAAGTAATTCAGAGTCTTACGGCCACTCCCGAAACGCGGGGGTGGTTTTTTTTCGTGCGGCGGAACATTTTCCGAAGAAAAGTTTTTCGGAAAATTCTCAAAAATTTCCAAAATCCGGTGGGAAAATCGGCGGGAAACTGCAACAAAGGGTTAGAAAGTGTTTCAAATACAGCTTTTTTACGGGAGGAAAATCCATGAAGTATTCAACCGACGAAGCAATTGAGAAGATCGTCCGGAGGGGCAGCATGATCCGGAACGAGCGGTACCACCGCAGGGTCGTAGCCCTGAGCAGCTTGTCTGCGGCGCTCTTGACGGCGCTGATCTGCGTGATCATTTTCCTGCCGGGAAGAAGGCTTGCAACCCCGGGGGCGACGGTTACTCCCGGGGCGGGTTCCCCGACCGCGGAGGCGGCGACACCGACCCCGGATACGTACGCACCCACGGGAGCTGTGGGAAAGCCCGGCGGTCCGATCGTGGATCCGGTTCCGGAGGTTGAGAAGGAGTGGATCGACATGCCGTGGCAGATTGAGGCCACAGCGTCCTCGGTCCTGAAGCTCGAAGTCTATGACGCGAGCGGTGCCCGCATCGGCACGGGAAGCGGATTTGTCTTCTATGACAGTAAGTATGTTGTCACGGCGTACCATGTGATCGCCAACATGGATCACATGATCGCAACGACAGACTACGGCGCGACGCTTGAGATCCGCGATGTCCTCATGGGGGACAGCGAGAATGATTTTGCGATCTGCCGCTTCGCCAAGGATCCGGAGATCGAGCCGCTGAAAATGATGACAGTCAATCTTGCGAGAGGTGCCAAGACGGTTGCGATCGGAAGCCAGTTCGGCGTGGTGAACATGGTCACCGTCGGAAACCTGTGCGGTATCTGGAGCAATGATACTACGATGAGATATTTGTTTACATCGCCGGTGTCGAGCGGAAGCAGCGGCGGTCCGCTGCTGAACAGCCGCGGTGAAGTGATCGGCATGGTCAGCGGAACCTACGACGAAGGACAGAACCTGAATGTCGCGGTTCCGATCACATTGATCTATAACCGGATGAAAGAGGAATTGGAGGGTGATGCACAATGAAATCAAAGCGCACTTGGATCATTGCAGCTTCTGCAGTGCTTGTCGCTGTTGTAGCCGGCGTCGTGCTGTATATAGCGCTGCATAAGAACAAAAACAATCCCACCGGAACAACGACCCCGACTCCGACGGAGGAGGCAGGGGAGCATCTGAAGACGGGTCCTTTCACCGTCAATTTTGAGCTTCCGCCGACGGTGTCCGAGCTGGATCGCCGGAATACGGAGATGCCGCAGACCACCTTGGTTCCGAAGGGAACCAAGATCAGTGAGCTCGCGGTACCGACCAGATACAGCTCCATGTTCCTTGCGTGGACGTATGACGCTGCCGGAACAAAGCGTGCGAACAAAGAGGATGAGATCACGGATGACATCACGCTGTATCCGCAGTTCTCCCCCACGGCGGGTTCGGATGGTGTCAAGGGATACAACTATGTCGCGAAGACCAAGGTCCCGGGAACGTACGCGGTTGAGCTGGTTTCGTACGGCCTGACCAAGGACGAAGTCCTGAGGGCGGTCTCCGTGATCAACTCGGGTCGTGCGGGTGTAGCAGTTCCGTTCAACCTGAGATCCCTGCGCGAAGAGGAAGAGATCACATGGCTGAAGTCGGCCGGCTTGAACTGGAAGACCGCACAGGCTGTCTGGGCCTGTGTTGAGAAGAGCGAGAGCGCGGGCGAGGGCGAAGAGGTCAGCCTGAGGGATATGATCTACGGATTGACGAAGAACACGGGCGATCCGATGATCAAGCTCTCGGAGGACGAGGCGAACATGGTCTGGAACCATCTCAGCCTGGAAAACTATGTATCCGAGGATGAGAAGCAGTTCCTGGATCTCAGCGATGAGGCGCTGGAGATGCTTAGGACGCTCGATATCGATTTTGCGACCGTGACGGAGGAAGAACTCCTGGCACGCTACGGCCTCAGCGAGGACGACAGTCTGGAGCGCGTATGGCGCGAGGAATTCAAGCTCACCGTAGATCAGGTGAGGATCCTTGAGGATATTCTCTACAGCGAGAAGACGGTGCGCGGCGACCACTGGATCATCACTTCTTACGACGATGAGTGGGAGGGCGGTTTCCTGTACTCCGTCGGTATCTCAGACACATCGAAGCTCCGCTTTGTGTATGACGGCGCTGTGACCGGCAACGAGGTTGTCGAGTACAACTTTACGATCGAGCTGGTCGAGGTTGCCGATATTCAGGTGGATGAACGCGTGATCCATGTGTCCGCGGACGACGTGACCGGCGTGGAGTTCCGCGGTGTTCTGAATTTGGAAAATGATGACGAGGGCAACCTCCAGGCTACGGAAAATACCGGTTCCGGCATCATGACCTACAAGGGCAGCGAGAAGTTCGGAGTCGGCAGCGTGGTTGCCGTTCACAAGGGAACCTACGACGCGAACGGTCTGACGAACAGCGATGTCGCGTATGTGAAGATCACCTCCGTGAAGACGGGAGGTTCCTACGGATATGAGTACGCCGGACTGGATGAGATCCTGGCTTCGGACAACATCATCCCGGTGCCGGATGACGGCTCCGTCGGCGACGGGGCCATCACGGTTGCGAACAGCAATCTGAAGTTTGATGGCAAGGCATATCAGGAATACGGACTGGACGGGACGACGAAGATCAAGGTCGGCGATTACCTTGCATTCTTCACGGGCAAGCTCGGCGGTTCGGATTTCAAGTTGACCGGACACGGTCGGATCACCAAGATCACCGAGAACAGTGAGAACAAGACGACGACATTTGCCTACACGGTTGTGTCCGAGGAGGAGCTCACGGAGTCCGAGGTCGCGCTGGCGGCCACGCTTCCCGAGGTGGAGATCCAGATGTCCGACGTCGATGCCAAGAAGCTCGAGGAGGACATGCGGAAGCAGATCGCCGACAGCGGTATCGTCGATGAGACGAAAGATCTGTTCATGACCATCATCGCGGGCGATGACATCGATTTCGATTCGCTGGAGCACGGCGAAGAACTGAAGAACATGAAGTTTAAGACCGACGGGGAGGACCTGACGCTGGATCAGATCCGCTACCTGGCGGATGGCGCCTCCAAGGTTGAGGTCAGCGACATCAATTTTGCACTCACCCTCGATTACAAGCTCAGCCATTTTGCGGGCAAGAAGGGTCTGCGCGGCGAGGCGGCCGTGACATTTACCATCAAGATCAAGCTCGGCGATGCCGGATTCCTGGTTATTCAGCCGGCGATCGTGCTGGAGCAGGAGATCATGCTGACGCCCTCCGTTCAGGTGAAGCGCCACAAGAACAAGTTAGGTCTCACCTCGAGCCTTGATATCACGGCAGCGCTGGATGCCGGTACCTATACCGGTTTCGGCGTAACGGTGACGGCGAAGACGGAGGCGGCTCCGAACGCGAATGCCGGCAAGGATTTTGCGGAGATGGTCGGCGGTTTCATCGACAACGGCGACATGAGTTCTCTCGAGGCCCGTCAGAAGGCAGCGAAGGCGCTGATCAAGGGCGGTGACTTCCTCGAGAGGCAGTCCAAGAAGCAGAAGGAAAAAGGCCAGGGCTACGGCGTCACAGTCCCGATGACCGGAGACGGTGACACTGAGAAAGGCAAGCAGGAGTTCAACTCGCCGGGAATCGGCGGGGATCTCCCGACCAAGTACTCGAACATGCTCTCCAACGATTCGCAGTACATCAAACTGGTCGATGTGGATCTGGGAAGCTTCGACATCCCGATCGATCCGACCGGTATCATCCATGTCGGTATGAAGATCAACTTCAGCGTCCAGCTGAAGATCAACGCCATGATCGGTGCCGGCGTGAGCTATGAGAATGCAAAGCGGTATTCCTACGCGTTCCGCGCCAAGATCTGGGGCGGCGGTCCCGAGTACGATGCCAATGCGGTCGGTTCCGCTCCGTCGGGTTCCGACGTGAAGGATCTTGCGAACTCGTTCCGCGCCGACTTCTATGCATTCGGTATGGTCGGACTCAAGGCGGGCGTCAGCCTCGACCTGCGCGTCGGTATCTTCAGCACGGACCTGGATTCGGTCGGTGTTGTTGCACAGGCCGGCGTGTACGCTGAGCTGTACGGCTTCCTGTACGTATATTACGAGAAGAAGGGCGGTGAGCCCGCTAAGCACGGCGCGAGCGGATCCCTGTACTTCGAGATGGGCATCTACACGGATATCAGCGTGAAGGTGCAGATCGGCGGAGGAATGGCGTCCAAGAGCTGGAGTCTGTACTCTACGAAAACACCGCTGCTAAAGCTCGGTTGTGAGCAATTCCCTTTGGATTTCGTGATCAAACAGAGCGATCCGAAGTTGAGCGTGGAGATCCCGAACGGACAGAATACCGTGAAGATCGACGACTCGATCTTCAACATGAAGCTGATGGTTCTGAAGAGCGGTAAGGTCGTCGAGAAGAACATGGACTCCAAGCATGTTTGTACCGAAGGTGCCGTGAAGTATACGGCGACGATCCTCAACGTTGTTGACACCGAGGAGACCAACGGACTTGTCGTCAGCACGGAGCGTTCCTGGACGCAGAACCATGAGGATAACTTTACCGTGGAATGCTATGATCTCACCGGTAAGAACGGCACGGTAGTTCCCGGTGCATCCTCCTTCCAGTATCTTCCGGGAACAAACGAGATTTACGTTTGTCCGATCGACGGAACGAAGGACGAGGTTTACGGCAAGGTTGTATTCAAGTTTAAGAATCACGCGTTCGGTTTCAATACCGAGGTGTTCGAGCGCACGGTTTACGTTCACTGGAAGGGAACGATGCAGAGCGCGAGAGTGGAATACTTCCTGCAGAAGAACTACAACGACGGCGAGGATACCCGCGACTTTGAGTTGGCCGGCAACGGTTCGGTTTCCGGCTATGACGGGATTTGCTGTTTCGTGGACATCACTCCGGAATTCTGCAACAATACGTTCCCGGGCTACACGTTGCTCTACCTCGGATTCCCGGATGAGGAGGAGCTCAACAAACTGTATACCGAGGCGATCAACGAGTTGGAGGCTGCGAAAGCGCGCGACCACACTGCTTACAACAACTATATGATGGATATGTCCGAGGCAAATGATAAGAAGCGCAAGGAGACATCCCAACAGCTGAAGCTGGCGCAGGCGAAGCACACGTACTACTACAATCTGTTCTGGAAATACCACGACGACAATGAGGCGGCGGTTGCCAACCAGAGCGGAAGAACATGTTTTACGATGCGCGGCAGCGATACCGTGATCCGCGTATACTTTAAGAAACAGGATATCGTCTCGCTGTGGATCGCGGTTGATCCGGAGACGAATGAGGTTGTTTACAACGACGGTGTAAGTCGTGCATCCTTTGAATCGAATGCCCAGAAGGGATACTTCCTCAACCTGAGATACGACTGGCTCCTTCAGAACCAGAAGGTGATGAATTTTGTTCCTGAGGCGCTCGCTAATTACCGGCCGAATGACTACACCATCGAATGGTATATCTATCCCTGCCCGATGGGTGAGATCAGTTATAAGCAGGCACGACAGGTGAACCTCTGCTATGCGGCATACGATGCGGTTCAGATGGTTCGAGAGAAAGACTTCAGCAAGCTGACGAAGGTGACGGAGGACACGCTGGTCAACAACATCAACAATGTCGTCATCGGCGTCTTGACCGGCAAGGAAGTCCCGATCCACTGGATGGACGGGGATACCGAGATCGCGACGACGACGGGGCGGTTTGCGGACCGCGTAACGTTTGAAACTACCGCACCGCAGAAGTCCGGCTGCGTCTTCGCACAATGGGAGACGAAGGACGGCACTCCGATCACCGCGGAAACCATGGTGACGGGTGAACTGTATGCGTATGCGAGATACCTGGGCGAGGAGCGCACGGTCAACTGGATCACGGAGGACGGTGCGACTGTACAGACCAGAGTGAGAGTCAACGACGGTATTTACCAGAGTGTTCCCAAGGAACTTGCTGTCGAAGGGTACACGTGGATCTGGCGCACGTCGAAGGACGATCCCAAGACGGAACTGCTCCCGGGTGCGCTGTGGCCGGACGAGGACAATATCACCCTGTACGGCAGGAAATCCATCGGATTCTCCTCGATCACGTGGATCTACGACGACAAGGAACGCAAAACGTTCTGCGAGATCGGAACGGTGCCTGTGAGACCGGAGCTTCCGGCGGACGGCGATCTTGATCTTGTTTGGAAGTTCGAGGACGGAACCGTGATGCAGAGTAACTTCATCATGCCTCGCAACAGCGTTACCGTGAAGGCATTCCGGCATAAGCACGAGTGGTCGGATGAGACCGGTATTGTTCCGGCTACCTGCCGGTCCGCGGGACATCAGGGCGCTGTTTGTACCGTGTGCGGTCTGATCGCGGAGGGAACCGAGATCCCGATCGATCCCAAAGCACATGTTTGGGATGAGTACGTCATCACTCCGGCTACCTGCATTGACAAGGGAGTGATGGGAAGACATTGCATGTACTGCGATGCCGTTGATGAGACATACAAGAAGCCAATCGACATCGATCCGTATAACCATACCGGAAACACCGAGATCCGCAACGCAAAGGAACCTTGCTGCGTCGAGGGATACACGGGCGACACGTACTGCGTGGATTGCGACTCCATGGTGATGGCGGGATACGCGCTGGAGCCGACCTACAACAAGCACGGAACAGTGCATTTGGAAGGCTATGTGGAGTCAACCTGCCAGTCCTGGGGTTACTCGGGTGATTACTTCTGCGACGACTGTGGCTTCCGGGTATGCTACGGCCATACTCTTCCTCTGTCGGCACATGTCGGTGAGGAGGACAAGTCGAAGGAAGTCAAGGCGACCTGCACGACACCCGGTAAGATCGTATGGAAGTGTATCCATTGCGATTATACCTGGGAGGTTGATCTCGGAATCAATGACGCCGCACATACGTGGGATGAAGGCACCGAGATCTCCAAACAGACCTGTACGACAGACGGAGTGATCCGCTACACATGTAAGGAATGCGGCGCTACCGAGGAAGTTGTCCAGAAGGCGACCGGAGAACATGATTGGCAGATTGAGAGCAAGACGGACGCGACATGCGAAAAGGACGGTCTTGTGGTTTACAAGTGCTCCATGTGCGGAGACACGAAGGAAGAGATCCTTGAGTCGTCCGGTGCTCATGAGTGGACCAAATGGGAGCTGATCCAGCAGCCGACCTGCACGAAGCCCGGCATCCGCCGTTACACCTGCAAACTCTGCGGTGAGACCAAGGATGAGGAGACGGAGATCGATCCGAACGCGCACGGAAAGCTGAGTGATCCCGAGATCGTGACCGAGCCCGGTTGCGAGACCAGAGGACAGCAGAGAAGACAGTGCCCTGATTGTAAGGAGTACTTCTACGAGGATCTGCCTCCGGTAGGACACGAGTGGGGCGAGCCGACCTATTCCTGGTCGAGCGATTGCAGCAGCGTGACGGCAACCGTCACATGCATCCGCGATAAGACACATACGGTCACCGAGACGGTCAAGACAACCGCGAAGGTGACAAAGAAAGCGACACTGGACGCGATGGGCGAGACGACGTACACCGCTGAGTTCAAGAACTCCGCGTTCAAGACGCAGACAAAGACATTGGAAAATGTCGAAAAGCTGAGTCCCGACTGGAAGGAGCCGACGTACTCGTGGTCGAAGGATTACTCGTCCGTGACCGCGAAGCGCGTAAGCCGTGTGGATTCCTCCGTGGTTGAGGAGGAGACCGTAGCGACGACGTCGAACAAGACGAAGGATGCTTCCTGCGACAGCGACGGTGAGATCGTGTACACCGCGGTGTTCAATAATGCAGCATTCGGAACGCAGACGAAGAAGGTCACCATCGACAAGCTCGGGCATGACTGGGTACTGAAGAGCACCGAGAAGCCGGGTCCCGTATACGTGACGGACTCGGACGGCGATGAGGCCTGCAGGGATTGGAAAGCCGGAAACAAGCACTATGAATGCTCACACTGCGGTGCCGGCAAGGACGAGAAGATCAAGGTTTCGGTCGGAGTTCAGAACGGTGTCGGCGAAGACATCGGACAACTCGACGGCACGACCAAGATCACCATCGATCTCGGAAAGCTGATCAACACGGACTACACGAACGATACTTTCAACGGGTTTTTCACGGAGATGGAAAGCCTGAGGACGTTCGGTCAGCTCGTGGACTGCTGGGTGATCCCTACTCCGTACACCGAGGATACCAAGGGCTGGTACTATTACTGGGTGACTTTCACGGAGGATGAGGAATTACGGAACATGAAGCTGAGACAGTACGGCGAGCTGGAAGGAACGATCAAGTTCTCGGACAAGGATAAGTCGTACAAGGATATGAAGGTCGTTGACTATACCGGAACCAGTCTCACGATCAATGTAACGTTCACCCCGAAGTATACGGATACGTTTGAGACGGTGACGTTCACCGTGACATTCAAGCTTCCGGCTCCCGACCAGCGGTCGTAAAACAGCATCGGTGGCAATAAGTAATACAGACAACAGTAAGTGACGTAAGCAAGGGCGCTCGCAGCGATGCGGGCGCCTTTGTCCGTCGGTGGACAACGCGGAGATGTAAAAAGCGAATTGTCGCAAGGGATACACAAAAAAGCCCGTGTGAAGGCGAATTCCCTCTATGTTCCGACCGCGGGATATGGTATAATACTCCTAAGGTACTTTTGGACAACACACGACAGACTTGGAGGGACTATGAGCGAAAACGGAATACGGAAACTGACCATTTTACATTCGAACGACCTGCACGGCGATTTTCTGCCGAAGACGGACGAAAACGGCGCCGAGACCGGCGGACTGAGCCGTCTTTCGGGGTATGTGAACAAGATCCGCGAACAGCGCGAGAACGTGATCTACGCGATCGCGGGCGACATGTTCCGCGGTTCCGTCATCGACTCGGAGTATCAGGGCCTGTCGACGATCGACCTGATGAACAATCTTCGCCCGGACGTGGCCACCATCGGCAACCACGAGGTGGATTACGGCTTCGCACACCTTCTTTTCCTCGAAAAATGTGCGAAGTTCCCGATCGTGAATGCGAACCTCTTCATCACGATGAACAACGCGCGCGTCTTTACGCCGTACATCAACCTTGAAGTCGGCGGCATGCGCATCATGTTCATCGGCATCCTCACGGAGGAAGTACTCGCGTCGACGAAAAATGAAAAGATCATCGGCACCTTCATCGACCTCGAATCGGCGGCGAAGGAGGTCGGTATCATCTGTGACAACTACCGCACCGTGCGCACCGACATGACGATCCTGCTCACGCACATCGGCATCGACAACGACCGCAAGCTCGCGGAGATGCTCGATCCCGACTGGGGAGTCAACATGATCATAGGCGGCCACTCGCACACCTTCATGGAGGAGGCGGAGGTCGTGAACGGGATCCCGATCGTGCAGGCGGGCACCGGCACCGGCGTCATCGGACAGTTCGACATCCAGTATGACACCGAGAAGAAGGAGATCCTCGATCTCCGGTGGAAGTGCGTTCCGATCAATGCGGAGACCGCGCCAAAGGACGAGATCATGGACGAGCTGATCGACAGCTACCGCACGCAGACCGACAGCAAATACAAGCGCGTCGTGACGCGCTGGGCGCGCAAGCTTACGCATCCCTGCCGTGAGCAGGAGACCGAGATGGGCAACCTCTACGCCGACATCATGGCGTGGGAGGCCAGCTACGACGTCATGTTGTTCGGCTCGGGCAGCATCCGCAAGAAGGAGCTCGGTCCGGTGATCGAGTATCAGGACATGGTGGAAAATACGCCGTTCGACGGTCCGCTGTACCTCGTGGAGGTGACCGGCGCGCAGCTGCGGAGGATTTTCCAACACCTGTTCCGAGACGATGCCTGGGTCGGCGAGACGGAGTTCTACCAGATCTCCTCGGCGCTTCGCGTGACATACCGCAAGTCGACGCACACGATCGAGTCGTTCACCTTCAAGGGCGAGGATGTCGTCGACGACATGCGCATCAAGCTCGGCATCCAGGACTACCACTACAACAACTTCGATGAGTTCTTCGGCGTTCCGCTTGAGGAGGTCAAGACGAACATGAAACCGCGCGTCGTGGCGACGTCGGTCAACAACATCATCGAGGAGTATTTTGCGACCAACAGCGGACTGGACGCGAAGGTGGACGGGCGCATCACGATCCTTGAGTGAGAGGGCTCATTTTCCGAGAAAAACACAACACATCGGAAACATATTGCATTTACTTCCCTGCACGGGGACATGCTATAATCATGGTATCAAGCAGGAAAGGAAAGCGGCGTGCAACGCGTCGCTGTGAAAAAACGCATGAGAGAAGTGAAACAACAACTGTTGACGGGCGAGAGGGCATTGTTCGGAAGCGAGGATCTTCGGATTGTCGACTGCGTGTTCGACGGGGGCGAGTCGCCCCTCAAGGAGAGCCGCAACATCGAGCTGACGGGCTCTCTGTTCCGCTGGAAATATCCGCTGTGGTACTGCCACGGCGTGAAGGCGACGGACTGCACGTGGTTTGAGATGGCGCGCGCGGGCGTGTGGTACACCGAGGACATCGAGGTGACGAACGCGGTTATCCAGGCACCGAAGAACTTCCGCAGGAGCAGCGGCATCCGCCTTACGGACGTCGCGTTTACGAACGCGAAGGAGACGGTGTGGACGTGCAGTGACGTGCGCATGAAGAACGTCTCCGTGGCGAACGGGGATTATTTTGCGATGAATTGTTCCGATATGGACGTCGACGGGCTGACGCTCGACGGAAACTATTCCTTCGACGGCGTGAAGCGCGCGGTGATCCGCAATTCACGGCTCCTGACGAAGGACGCGTTCTGGAACAGCGAGGACATCACCGTGTACGACTCGTTCATCTCGGGCGAGTATCTCGGCTGGAACTCGAAGAACCTGACGCTTGTGAACTGCACGATCGAGAGTCTGCAGGGCATGTGCTACATCGACAATCTCGTGATGAAGAACTGCAAGCTCATCAACACGACGCTCGTGTTCGAGTACTCGAACGTGGATGCGGAGATCACGTCGAAGGTGGAGAGCGTCTTCAACCCCGGCTCCGGCACGATCCGCGCGGAGAGCATCGGAGAGCTGATCATCGAGAAGGACAAGATCGATCCGTCGAAGACGAGGATCATCTGCAATGACGTTGCAAAGGAGTCCGACCGTCCGGAGTGGATGAGATGAGACTGCCTTTGGGGGAGGACCATGAAATACGATTTTGATACAATCATTGACAGACGCTCATCGGATTCCGTAAAATGGGACGTCGGCGCGAACGAGCTTCCCATGTGGGTGGCGGATATGGATTTTCCGACCGCGCCCGAGATCTGGGAGGCGCTTGCGAAGCGGCTTGCGCACGGCGTGTTCGGCTATGCGGACGTGTCCGCGCAGTGGCGCAGGGCGTATGTCGACTGGTGGCGTGACCGCCACGGACTCACGATGGAGGAGGAAAACCTGGTGTTTTGCACCGGCGTGATCCCCGCGCTGTCGTCCGCGGTCCGCAAGTTCACGACGCCGAACGAGAATGTGCTCATCCAGACGCCGGTGTACGGGACATTTTACAACTGTATTGTAAACAACGGATGCCGCGCACAGGAGTGCGCGCTTCGCTATGAAAACGGCGAGTACAGCATGGATTTCGAGGAGCTCGAGCGGTGCATGGCGGATCCGCAGACATCGCTGATGATCCTCTGCAACCCGCACAACCCTACGGGCAATATCTGGTCGCGCGAGGACCTGGCGAAGGTCGGCGAGCTCGCGAAGAAACACGGCGTGATCGTCCTCTCCGACGAGATCCACTGCGACATCACGGCACCCGGCAGCGGGTACGTGCCGTTTGCCTCCGTGTCGGAGACGTGCCGCGAGGTGAGCATCACCTGCATCGCGCCGACGAAGACGTTCAATCTCGCGGGGCTTCACACGGCGGCGGCCTATTCGGCGAACCCGGTGCTCCGCCACAAGATCTGGCGGGCGGTCAACACCGACGAGTGCGGTGAGCCGGGAAGTTTTGCGGAAACCGCGGCTGTCGCGGCGTTCACCGAGGGCGGACCGTGGCTCGACGAGATGCGCGCGTACGTGTTTGAGAACCGCAGGCTGGTTGCCGACACGCTGCGGGCGGAGCTTCCGGAAGTGTTCGTGGTTCCGGGGGAGGCCACCTATCTGTTGTGGATCGACATCACGGCGATGAACGGAAACAGCGAGGAGATCGCACATTTTCTGAGAGAAAAGACCGGGCTGTTCCTGAGCGACGGACGGCATTTCGGGGACACCGGCGCAGAGCATCTGCGGATGAATGTCGCATGTCCGCGCGCGCTGTGCGAGGACGGTGTGAGACGGCTGATCGACGGCCTTCGGATGTGGAAGGACCGGAATTTGCAATAAAGCATAAGAGTGGGGAAAAACCAAATGAATTTTCAGGGTTGGATCGACGACATCGAGCGGATGCAGCTCGATGTCAAAGGAATTGAAGTGTACCGGGGCGGCGTGCTGACCGATTCGTACGGCGACACGACGCAGACGAGGTTTCCGATCTATTCGGCGACGAAGTCCGTTCTTTCCTTAGCGTTTGGTATCGCGTGGGAGGAGGGCCTCATCGACCCGGACGAGTGTGTGTTAAAATATCTCCCGAGGGACGTTGTGGATGAGATGAGCGACGTGCAGCGGGAGACATTTTCCGTTTTCACGATCAGGCGACTGCTGACGATGTCCGTCGGGGGATTTCCGTTCCGCCCGGAGGGCGACGACTGGCTGCGGTATTCGCTCGCATGCCCGATCGAACGGCCGCAGGAGGTGACGTTCGACTACAGCAACATCCCCTCGTATCTCGTGGGCGTGGCGCTCGCGGGAGCGATCGGCGGCGATGTGTGGGAGCTCGTGCGGGATAGGATCCTCGAGCCGCTCGACATCGTGGGTGCGGAGTATCAGCGGAGCCCGGAAGGTTTTTTCTACGGCGCGTCCGGGCTGGAGCTCACGACGAACGAGTTCAGCCGCCTCGGGCGGATGCTTCTTGCGGGCGGAGAGTACAACGGAAAGCGGATCGTTTCGAAGGAGTACATCGAGACGGCGACGAAGGTGTGGATCCAAAACCGCGAGGGCGGCTACGGGTTCTATTTTTGGAAATACCGGGACGGTTTTTACCTGAGCGGAAAGTGGGGGAAGAGGTGTTATGTCCTTCCGAAGGAGGATATGGTCTTAACGTACATCGCGCACATGGAAAATGGCTCCGATGCGCTGGTTAACAGCCTGCAAACCCATATTTTATAGGGAATGCAACCGTCGGTTGACAAATTGAAAAGTCTGATTTATGGCGTGCAACCGTCTGCTATGGTACGATGAACTTGCTTAAGCGAACACACAAAAACGCAAAGCAGGGGAGGGTGCCGATCCTGCGGAAAGGATACAATATGATTCTCGCTGATAAGATAATTAACGAAAGAAAAAAACTCGGCTGGTCGCAGGAGGAACTCGCGGAACAGTTGTCCGTGTCGCGGCAGTCGATCTCCAAATGGGAGGGCGCGCAGGCGATCCCGGACATCCAGAAGATCATCCGAATGGCGGACATCTTCGGAGTTTCCACCGACTATTTATTGAAAGATGAGTTGGAGCCTGCGGATATTGCAAACGATTCTACACGCGTAGAAAGCATAGAACCTACGGAAAATGTAGTCAAAGTCTCCATGGAGGAGGCCAACGACTATCTCCTGATGGCGGAGAGCGTAACGCCCCGCCGTGCGAACATGGTGAGCCTGTGCATTCTCGGGCCTGCCATTCTGATCCTGCTGTTAGGGCTGTCGCAGGTTCCCGGCTGCCCGATCACCGAGGCGGTCGCGACTGCGCTCGGCGTCGGAGCGATCGTGCTGATGGTGGCGGTTGCCGTGTTCTTCTTTATTACCGATGGTATGAAGATGAGACAATTCAGCTATCTTGACGAAGGCCGGATCGAGACGCTCTACGGCGTGTCCGGCATGGTGAAGGAGCGCAAGAAACTGAGTGAGTCGTCCAACACCGCGAAGATCGCGCTCGGCGTGATCCTCATCATCGTCGGTGTCATCCCGGTCGTCACGATCTCTGTCTTGAACGTCAAGGAGTACTGGATCCTCTTTATGGTATCGCTTCTGATCGTGTTCGTCAGCATCGGCGTCAACCTGCTGGTTCGCGCCTGCTCCTCGATCGGCATGTACGACAGACTCCTTCAGGAGGGTGATTTCACCGTCGCACAGAAGGAGCGCAGCCCGAAGGTCAGCGCCTTCGCGACTATCTACTGGGTATTCGTATGGGGCGGCTATCTTCTGTGGAGCTTCCTGTGGGACAGCTGGAGCATCTCCTGGCTCGTCTGGCCGATCGCCGGCATCGTGTTTGCCTGCATCATGAGCATTATCAATGCTGTATCGAAAGAGTAATTAATTGACGAGGGCGGTGATAAAGGGACGGTTCTTTTGTCACCACCCTTTTTTTTACCAAAGAGCGAAAAATCCGTTCATTTTCCGCATCATAGTCAGTGAAGGAGGTTATTGCAATGCCGGCTGACAATAAACTGCTCACACAATGGCTATACACCATGAAACAGGACCGGGAGGCGTTCGCGTCGCTGTACGCGGAGATGAGCCGCCCGATGTACACCGTTGCCTGTCGGATCCTGCACAACCGTGCGGATGCGGAGGATGCGGTACAGGACGCATTTCTGAAACTGCTCCGAAAGGACAACATCGAAGAGATATCCAACGGACGCGCGTACATCCTGCAGACCGTGCGCAACGAGGCACTGATGATGCTTCGCCGGCGGTCGCACGAGGAATTGCAGGAGGAAGTCGCGGCGGACGTGCGGGAGGACAGCCCGGACAGCTTCGCGTGGGAGAATGAGGCTGCGATCGCGGAGGCCATCGAGAGCCTCGAAGCGACGGAGCGCGACATATTTACGCTGCATGTCAACGGCGAACTCTCCTTCGAGGAGATCGCAGGGGTTATGGACATGTCGTTGTCGGCGGTCTATCGGAGATATCGCAAGGCGCAGAAGAAATTGCGGAAAATGATGAACGGAGGAAACGCATGAAAATTCTATACAAGTTTCGTTTTGCTTTGATCGCCGCACTTACTGTGTTTGCGATGCTGCGGATCACGTGCGGGACATCGCAGGCCCGCGGACCGGTCCCGACCGCGACGCCGATGCCAACCGCCACGCCGACACCGACACCGGAGGGGTGGACACCGGATGATACGTACCAGCCGACGTCTGCATACCGGATGACAATGATCCGGGCAAGACTGCAGTCGGATCCGGAGAGCGGGTATGCAGGGTGTGTGGTAAACGACTGGAGGAACCCGACGGAAGTGATTCTTGTGCTTACCGAAGACGCGGACCGGGAAGCAATCCTGGAAGCCTGGCCGAAAGATATCAAACTGCAGATCATCGACGCGAAATACTCCATGCCTGAACTGGAGGCGGTGCGCTTCGATATAGACAAAAACTGGTATTACAGTTTCGGAAAGAACGGGAATGAGAACATTGTCATAGGCACAGGGATCAATGAGCGTGAAAACTTTGTAAACGTGCACATCGACAGGGCAGCATCGGAGAGAATAAAGAAGAAGGTAATCGCGGATCTGTTCGAGCGATACGGTGATTGCATCCGGATCGACGCAAGCATGTCGCGTGAGGAAATGGAAGTTTACGAAGCTAGATATAATGTGGATGATTATCTGATCACGGGTAATTCGGCAAACGAAGAATTTTATAATTATAAGCCGAATCCCTCGCTGCTCTCCTTTACGGAATATGCGAACAACCGGGAAGCATACGAAGTCATGCCGCGCGGCGTGATCGTTGCGATCGCTTTGGCCCTCGGTGCCGCGATCGTTGCCTTGGCATATACGCTTCGCAGGCAGAACGCGCGTGTTACTGCGCTGGCGGACGGCCGAACGTTCGTGAGCGGTTCGTACAGCGACACCGATATCGAGGCTCTTGTGAAGAGTGCGGGAGGCGATGTGTCCGACGCGGGGCGCGAGAGGATATTCGCAGCTTATGAGAGGGAGCGAGACAACCGATAACGGATTGAACATTGGTGACAGGGGGACGGTTCCCCTGTCACCCTTTTTTCATTTGAGCAGAATGATATATGCCATTGTGAATCCGTTCGCAGATATGCTAAGATGAACCTGACCGGAACCAATTGTTTTGTGATGAGCATGACGGGAGAGGGTTGAGAGATGAAGAGGCGAAGAACGGGAATAGCAATCGGAGCGATCGTTATCGTTGCGGCGGCAGTCGCAATAGCCGCGATGTGCCTCGGATGGTTTCGGCCGGAGACCGGGAGCGATCCTCCCGTGTCAGGGGGAAGCCGCAGTGACGTGACGTCGACACCCGCGGCAACGCCCACGGAAAGCGGTGGCAATACCGGAAACGCTGTTGTAACAAGGCAGTTCAAAAATGAAAATGACTACATTATGATGACGGGCGCCATGCTCCCGGCGAGTGACCGTCGAACGCCGAAAGAGATGCTCCGCTGTGAAACGCCGGATTTTACGAAGGCGAAGGAGGGCGGACTGACAGTAACCTGGTTCGGACACTCGTCATCGCTGGTGCAGCTCGGAACGGTCAACATACTGATCGATCCCGTGTTCGGAGATCGATCATCGCCGGTTTCTTTTGTGGGACCGAAGAGGTTTGCGGAGCGCCCGGTGACGGCGGAGAGTCTGCCGGACATAGACGTATTGCTGCTCTCACACGACCATTTCGACCACATGGAGGAGCAGACGATCCGCGCGACCGTCGACAAGGTGAAGCAATACATCGTTCCGCTCGGGGTGGACGATATCCTGAAAAACTGGGGGATCCCGGAGGATCGCATCACGGCTCTTGACTGGTGGGAGGAGACGACGATCGACGGTGTGACGTACGCGCTCACACCGTCTCAGCACAATTCCGGCCGCGGGTTATCTAGCATGACCACGCTCTGGGGCGGCATTTTCTTCCGCGACGATGCGCACAGTGTGTACTATACCGGGGACGGCGGGTACTATGACGTTTTCGCCCGCGTGTACGCGCGGTACGGGGAACCGGATCTGATGCTGACCGAGTGCGGACAGTATGACACCGGCTGGTCGATGACGCACATGTTCCCGGAGCAGTCCGCACAGGCGGCTGTCGACGCGCATGCGAAATGGATGATCCCCGTTCACTGGGGCGCGTACTGTCTGTGCAATGTCGCATGGGACGATTCGATCATCCGCGTGAGTTCCGCGGCGGAGGAGAAGGGATTGAACCTGGCGACGCCGCGCATCGGTCAGACGGTCGACTACGACGAGATCGCAAACTACCGCGAACGGTGGTGGGAGGAGTACGACTGAAGTTTCATAACAGACATCTATGACCGCAGTCATGGTTTTCCGGGAGGAAATCGTGACCGCGGTCACTTTTCATTTTCCGGGGGATGATTTAGGATAGGGGCATAAGAGGAAGAGGGGGCGTACACGCCGCCCGAATACAAAACAGGAGATATTGCGAAAGATGAAATCCAATCTGTCCGCATGGAATTATGTGAAAAACAACAAGCGAAGCGCCGCGACGATGATCTCCGCGCTGGCGTTGTCGTTTGCGGTGATCTACATCGTACACGTGCTCTTGATGACCTCGGTGGAGGGCTTCAAGCCGATGCTTCTCGAGTTCCCGAAGAAGGTCGGGTTCTTCAGCATCAGCGAGAAGACGCTCGAGAAGTCGAAGGTCAAGGGCGCGGAGGATGGCGACGTGAAGGAGAAGATGCAGGTGCTTCTGGAAACCCTGCGCGCGAAAGAGGGCGTCAATGACATCACCTGGGCGCAGGTGCTGCAGGCGCAGTTGCAGGCGGTGATCGGCATGTGGAGCGAGGAGTTCCCGCTGTATGAGTCGAGGGAGGAGATTGAGAAATATCTGGAGCACACCGGCGCGAAGCTTGTGGACGGTCGCCTACCCGGTGCGGCAGGCGAGGTGGTCGTCTCCTCGATGGTGATGAAGAATCGGAAAATGCAGATCGGTGACTGGTTCCGAAAGGAAGCGTTCGGCGAGACATTCCGCATCGTCGGTGAGGTCGAGTCGGATATCATGGTCAGCGTGGGAATGCCGAACCACCATTACAACAGCGGTTCCTATTACGTGATACAGTACGATGAGGCAAACGCGGACCTCACGGCATACTTTGAGGAGATGGGAGTGGAGCTCAGCGCGAGCGATATCGTATATGATCTGCCGGCGCACCGGGAGCATTTCCGCGAGGACTGCGACGAGCTGATCGCAAACATCATCAACACGATCTCCGCCGTTGTCATGTTCTTCGTCGCCGTGACGATGCTGATCGCTTACGTGTCGTTCCTGCGAAACCGTGTGAACGAGTATTGCCTGTATACATCCATCGGCTATCGCCGGTGGGAGGTGTACGGGATGATGATGCGGGAAATGTTCATCATCTTCGGGATCGGGTTCCTGATCGGCATGGTTCTTGCGGTTCCGTCGGCGATACTCCTGAAGACGGCCGTGCTGGATCCCGCAGGAATCATCTCGGAGGCCTGGTATCCCGGAATGATCGCCAAGCTCGCCGCGATCATGTTGCTGATCCTCGGACTGCTGCAGATCCCGGTGTTGGTCAGCCTGTGGAAAATGAAGACGATCGACCGGCTGGAAGACTGAGCCAAAAACTCGGCTGGAACAGCGCAAACCCAAGTAATAATGCAATACTACTACAGTAGAATATAAGGAGCGACAACAATGTTTACTATCAAGAACCTGAGCATGATCTACGACATGGACACGGATGAGAAGATGTACGCCCTCAAGGGCCTTGACATCTCGCTTCCGGACCGCGGTCTCATCGGCATCATCGGACCTTCCGGCAGCGGCAAGAGCACGCTGATGTACTGCCTCTCGACACTCAAGAAGCCGACAGACGGCAGTGTGTGCTACAACGACACGGAGATCACGACGATCACGGACGCGGAGCGAGAGCAGCTTCGCCGCCGGGAGTTCGGTTTCGTGTTCCAGAAGCATTATCTTGTGCCGTACATGAGCGCGTTTGACAACGTGATGGTCGCAGCCGTGAACAATGACGCGGCGACGCAGGAGAAGGCGAAGAAGTTTCTGGCAGAGCTCGGGCTCGGGGACCGCGAGATCGGCAAGCGTCCGGCGAAACTCTCCGGCGGACAGTGCCAGCGCGCGGCGATCGCGAGGGCGATGATCAACGATCCGAAGGTCATATTTGCCGATGAGCCGACCGCATCGCTCGACCATGAGAACGCATTTAACGTGATGCGGATCTTGAAGGAGTATTCCGCCGACCGACTGGTGCTTGTCGTCACGCACGATCGGAGCATCTTGGGCGACGCGGACCGCATCATCGAGATGTGGGACGGCGAGATCAGCAGTGACGGAGGGACATTATGAAACCGTATTCCGCTTTGTACTACGTGAAGGAAAACAAAGGCCGTTCGCTCCTGATCGCCGCCATGTTCTTCCTGACGACACTTCTTTTGTTCGGCGGCAATTTCATACGGAGCAACTACTATTACTGGGAGGGGATCATCGACTTCACCGAGAGAGTGGTGGAAGTGGAAGCTTCCGTGAACGACGAGGATTTCAGGGATTACTACGCAGTTGTTGAGAAGCTTACGAACGATCCCGACCTCACGGTCATGCTGCACTCCGGCTACGGGGAGCCAAGCATGGACTGGGTCTGTACGATGGGATTCACGATGGGCGGTTACGCGACACGCTTCAACACGGCCGACGAAATGCAGGAGGCGTTCCGGATCGTCGGATACCACGGCGATTTTGCAAATCTTCGCAACGGCAGCCTTGTACTCAGTAAAGCGATGGCAAACAATAAGGGCCTGAAGCTCGGCGATACCGTGGACGAGGACGATGGGCTCTCGGGAACGTATACGCTCGACGGACTGATCGATGAGAATACCTATGCTGTGTTTTATGTGGAAGAGTATCCGAAAGACAAACTCACGAGGGCACATGTGTTGAGCGAGACGCTTTCGTATTCGGAGTTGATGGAACGCGTGATGAGCGCCTGCAAAGGTACACAGTGCAAGATCCAGAAATCCTGGCGAGACGATATCGACTCTCAGTTTGAACCGATCGACCTGATCTTCTACCTGGCGCTTATACTGCTGTCCCTTGTGCTTTCCGTGTCTGTGAATTCCGTCATCTCCGGACATTACAACAAGCGCATGTATGAGTTCGGCATCTACCGTGCCATCGGGCGGACGAAGCGCGATGTGCGCCGCAAAGTCGCCTCGGAGATCCTGATCACGGATGTGGTTTCCGTCGTGTTCGGCCTTGGGTTCGTCGAACTGCTCACGTTCATGCTGAATGAGCTGTATTACATACCCGGCGGAAGATACCTGCCGTACTGGTCCGAGATCGGCGTCGTCGGTCTGATCGTCTCGAACATCTGCGTGCTGATCCCGACGATCCTGCTGCGCGGACGCGCGATGTGCAAGGCGGATGTGACGGAGTTCTGATCGGAAAATGTAACCCGCATTGTCCGCAAGGCATTGCGAAGAAAAGTGGGGTTTGATATAATGTCCTAAACTCGGTACGGAGGTGTGGGACCATCAAAGCAAAGAAACGGACAAGTAAACTCCGAAGAGCTGCGGCGATTGCGGCAGCTTTCTTTGCGTTGGCCGTACTGGGATTTTTCTTTGCCCTGCTGATCAAGGTCAAGGGCAACTTAAGCTATGTCTATAACTTCTTCGTGAAGACTCGCGGCGCGCTGCAGACGGCCTATAATGCGTCGGCAGCGGAGGGCGCGGACGCGGCAGTTCCGTATGCGACCGAGCAGACGGACCCCGGAAAATGGTTCCTCGGCACGACGATCTCCGTGAACGGCGAGGAGGTCGCGGAATACAACCGCGATGAGGCGATCCGATTCACGGAGGAGTATCTCGATCATTTTCCGAGTCATGAGGGCATCATCACGTATCGCGGAAGTTACCGCAGGGACGTCACGTCGTACGGAACGCCCGCGCTTGCGGAGAACCGGTTCGGCGCGACGTGGCGCTATAAGACGGGGCGCTTCCTCAAATGCGACGGCGTGAACTACTGGTCCGGCAACGGCTGGACAGGACAGCCGCTCGCGGTGCGCTGGGACGGAGAGATGAAGCAGCACATGAACCTGTACCCCGAGGCGAAGCAGAAGGACGGGCTTGTCGAGATCATCTACCCGGGAATGGACGGAAAGATCCATTTTCTGGATATGGAGACCGGGGAGGAGACGCGGCCGGCCATCAACGTCGGCATGTGCTTCAAGGGGACATGCTCGCTGCACCCGGAGTACCCGCTCTTAGTGTGCGGGTCCGGCGATTCCGCGACAGGACCGTTCGGCGAGCAGGTCAGCGCGCGCATCTTTATTTACAATCTGATCGACGGCACAAAGCTGTACGAGTTCGCGGCGGACGATCCGTTTGCGCCGCGCCTGTGGCACGGCTTCGACAGCTCGCCGATCTACAGCGTTGCGACGGACACCGTGATCTGCGCCGGCGAGAACGGCGTGCTCTACACGGTCCATCTCAACAGCTCTTACGATGCGGCGACCGGTACGCTCACGATCGATCCGGACGAGGTTGTCAGATATAAATACGAGTCGAAGAGCGCGGAGGAGCGGTTCGAGTCGTCGGAGCTGAGCAATGGTTCCGGCTCCGAATCGAGCGCGGTCGTGTGGGAGCAGTACCTCTTCTTCGGGGACAACGGGGGCATTTTCCAATGCCTTGACCTCAATACGATGCAGCCCGTCTGGGTTCAGGATCTGCGCGAGGACATCAACTCGAGCCCCGTTTTAGAGGTGACGGAGCGCGGCGAGGTGTTCCTCTACGTGGCGACCACGCTCAAGTACTATTACGACAAACATCACCTCGGCACGGCGGTACTTTATAAGCTGAACGCCAAGACCGGGGAGGTCGTATGGCAGAAGGCATACGAGGTCCACACGGTGCTCGGTCTGGCCGGCGGTTTTCTCTCCTCCGGCGCGAGCGGCGAGGGGAAGGTGTCGGATTACATCTACTATGCCGTGTCCAAGGTGCCGGAGGTGGACACCTCCTACATCATTGCGATCAATAAGCAGACCGGCGAGGAGATCTGGCAGAAGGAGCTCTCGTGCGACGCATGGAGCTCGCCGGCCCTCATCTACGCGGCAGACGGCTCCGTGAAGCTCTGCCAGTGCTGCGGAAACGGCGACATCCTGCTGATGGATGCGGAGACCGGTAAGGTGCTTGACAAGGTGAATTTCGGATCCAACATCGAGTCGACGCCGGTGATCTTTGAGAATCACCTGGCGGTCGGGCTTCGGAGCGAGTATATCGCGGGTGTGGAGCTTCGTTAATATTCGGAAAATGAGTTAATGCCGGCAGGCGAAATAAAACGGCGGAGGGATCAATGAGGATCGCAAAATACAAGTGGATCTCGGTGATCGCGGCAGCAGTGTTACTGTTGACGCTTGCCCTGCCGTGGGGAGGCCGCGCGGGCGACATGCGCGTGTTCGAAGACACGTCGCAGCTCAAGGGGCTGAAGGTGACCGGCGTCTCGGTGAAATCGCCGGACAATGCGGTCAAGGTGTTCTTGGATACCTACTTCGGCGTCGACTTCGGCGCATACGAGTCGGAGGGGACGCTCGATGAGGCGGTCGAGAGACTTCGCAGGAGAGAGGCTTCCGCCATGTGGGCGGTGGACCTGACGGCGGAATACCTGTGCAGGTACGGCGAGTTTGATCAGCTCGGGCCCGGGGAGACGCCGGGCGGCGGCAATACAAGGTTTTCGTTCGGATTTGCCTTCGCGCCGGATTCGGACATGGAACGCGCGAAGGCCGACGAGTGGCTGGCATCGGCAGCGGGCGACGGGACGATCGACGCGGCGAGGGAGCGCTGGGCGACGGGCGTCGGAACGGAGCTGCCTTCATTTTCCGAGGAGGGCGAACCGTTTTACATCGGCGTCACGGGGGCGGTACCGCCGCTGGAGATCGTGGCCAGGGACGGCAGCGTCGGCGGCATGGCCGCAGAGCTGGCGGGGCGGTTTGCGGAGAGCATCGGGCGGCGCCCGGTGTTCGTAGTCCTGGAGAGCGAGACGGCGCTGGTGCGGCTGATGGCCGGCAAGATCGACATGCTTGCGGCGTACGGGACAAGCGAGAATCATTCAATGGAGATCCCGAAGTACCGGATGTCGGTCGGGTACGCGGATGTTATGGAATACCGGTTGGTAGTCAATGCAAAGGAGGAAGACGGATCGATGTCACTTCTGTCGGCAGTCAAAGACAATTTGATCTCGGGCGGAGCATACAGCCTGATCCTTCGCGCGGCAGCGATCACCGCTGTGATCACGCTGTGCGCCTGGATCATCGCGATGGCGTTCGGCGCGTTGCTCGCTTACGGGGCGACTGCGAAGCGCCGGTTCCCGACAGCGGTTGTGCGCGGCATTGCGTTCCTTCTGCGGAGCACGCCGGTGTTGCTTGCGATGCTGCTTCTCGATTACGGTATCTTCGGTGCGGTCCACATTTCCTCGACGGTGATCGCGGCGCTTGCGGTCGGCCTGTTCGGCGCAGGAAGCATTGCGGAGCTGTTGACGGAGGAGGAATCTTCCGTGAATCCTGAGGCTGATTCTTCGAAGCGAAGCTTCCGCGGGTTTGTCACGAAGACGGTCCCGGAGCGTCTCATGGGTGCGAGGAGAGAGTGGAAGCGGCTGATGATCGGACTGCTGCAGTGGACGACCGTCGCGGGATACATCGGCGCGAACGACCTCACGAAGGTCATGCAGGGAATCGGCAACCGGACGCTGTATCCGGTATTTTCCATCGCGTTCAGCATCGTGCTGTATCTGGTTGCCGTGCTGGTGACGGAAGGAGTATTTTCCGTCCTTGAAAGGAAAAACGAAATTGGTTGAAAAATTAAGACTTTTGTAAATCTTATGTAATTGTTTTGTAATATCCGTGTGTTATAACAAACTCAATACATGTGGTTTGGGGGATTTGCATTATGTCTAGACGGCTGTTTTGTACGCTCGGTCCGAGGTGTTACCGGATCTCGCTGGAGAAGGAGATTCTCAAGCGCAAGGTGAAAAATCTGTTCGACGGGGAGCGGATCGCGAAGGAGCGTTCGGAGAAAGTATTGGAAAATATCGTCAAGGGCCACAGCTCGGTGCTGATCCGGCGCCTGAACGGTGTGGACATCCGGCTGCAGGAAAACAAGGTCACGAACATCGAGCTCGCATGCAAGAAGATCAACGGCCTTGTGATCCATCCGGGGGAGACGTTCTCGTACTGGGAGACGTGCGGGAGACCGACGAAGCGCAAGGGGTACAAGGAAGGTCTGATGATCTGCCGCAGCGGCATGTCGTCGGGAATCGGCGGGGGCCTGTGCCAGATGGGCAACATGATCCACTGGCTTGTTCTCAACAGCCCGCTCACGGTGACGGAGCTTCACCACCACTCGGACGCGCTGTTCCCGGACGAGCGGCGCCGCGTGCCGTTCGGAACCGGAACGTCGATCTGCTACAACCGGCTCGACTACCGTTTTACGAACACGACCGATCAGGACGTGCAGATCCTCGTGTGGTGCGAGAACGGCGAACTGTGCGGCGAGCTCCGCAGTGAGAAACCGTTCCCGGAGAGATACCGCCTGGTCGAGGAGGACCATCATTTTCGGCGCGAGGGCGACAAATTCTTCCGCATCTCCAAGGTGTATCGCCTGGTGATCGACCGCGAGAGCGGCGAGACGATCCGGAAGGAACTGATCCTCGACAACCACTCGGAGGTCATGTACGACTACAGCCTGATACCCGAGGAGCAGATTCAAAATGACTGATACGATCATACAACGAATGGAAGCGGCGGCGAATGCCAACCGGGACCGGATCGCATACAAGTGCGGCGACCGCGCAATCACCTACGGGACACTGTGGGACGAGGCGCGGCGCTGTGCGGCATGCCTCCGGCGGCAGGGATCGTCGCCGGTTGTTCTGTTTCAGGACAAGCGTTGCGAGACCGTGATCGCGATGGTCGCGTGTCTTCTCGCGGGCAGGGCATACGTTCCCGTGGACGTGAAGACGCCGGCGGGGCGCGTGGCGCAGATATTGGAGATGACCGGCGCGGAGCTTGTGCTGACCGACCGGCCGATCGATGCTCCGGGAGCTGCGGTGTGTACGCTTCGCGAGCTGGAGGGGCTGAGTGGTTCTTCGGAAAATGAACTGCCTGTCGGGGAGTTCGCCCGGGAGCTCGATGAGAACCGCGTAGCCTATATGATCTTTACCTCGGGGAGTACGGGCGAGCCGAAGGGCGTGCCGATCACGGCGGCCAATCTCGGGAACTTTGCAAACTGGATCGCGGGGATCTCCCCGCTGTGCGAATATCGAAACTGTAATGTCTTAAACCAGGCGAGCTTTGCGTTCGACCTGAGCGTTGCGGACATTTATTATGCGCTTGGCAACGGGCATACGCTCATTGCCAACGAGGCGGACATGCGGGCGGAGTACGATCACATCTTCGAGCTGTTTGAGCGGGAGAAGATCAATGTGGCGATCATGACGCCCACGTGCATGAAGATGTGCCTCTTAAACGACGCGTTTACGGAGGAGAATTTTCCGGAGTTTCGCTGCGTGTACTTCTGCGGGGAGCGGCTGGAGAAGAGGACGGTCGAGAGGCTGTTCCGACATTTTCCGAAGCTTTCGGTCATCAACGCGTACGGGCCGACGGAGGCAACAAGTGCAGTGTCCGCGGTGACGATCACGCCGGAGATGCTTTCCGCGGAGGAAGTGCTCCCGGTCGGGGAGATTGCGTCTGCGGCGACGGAGATCACGGTCGAGGACGGTGAGATCGTGCTGCGCGGGGCGAGTGTGTTCGGCGGCTACCTCGGCGGCGTGGAGGGCGGACATTTTTCGAAAGACGGAGTGAACGGTTACCGGACCGGGGATTACGGTGATATCCGCGACGGGAAGCTGTACTGCGGCGGGCGGAAGGACAGCCAGATCAAGTATATGGGCTATCGGATCGAGCTCGCGGACATCGAGTCAAATCTGCTGGCGATCGACGGTGTTGCGGACTGTGCCGTGACGGCGAACCTCAATGCGGAGGGGACGGTCAGCGCGATCCGGGCGTTTGCGACGGTCGAGCCGGGCGGGCCGGATGCTGCGGCGATCCGCAGTGAACTCAGCCGGAGAGTGCCGGCATACATGGTACCGAAGAAAATTTCCATTGTTTCGGAGCTTCCGGTCAACGACAACGGGAAGCTGGACAGAAAGGCGTTGAAACAGTATGATTGAT
This sequence comes from Lachnospiraceae bacterium, assembly GCA_017551165.1. GTDB lineage: Bacteria > Bacillota > Clostridia > Lachnospirales > Lachnospiraceae > ISDg. Next base: position 19,291 of record JAFZMO010000106.1, on the reverse strand, counting down.
GTGCGGAAAATGCTGGCGGAGGTCTGTGAGGACGACGCCGTCTACGAGGAGGGGATCGACCTGATCGACAGCGGTCTGCTGGATTCGCTCGCGTTTGTTGAGCTTTTTGCAAGGCTGGAGGACGAGGGCATCTTCCTGCAGCCGACGAGGATCGACCGCGATCAGCTCCGCACGCCGGAGGGGATCGAGAGGCTGATCGAGGAATACGAGGTGAGCAAATGCTGATTACGCTGATCAACTTAACTGCCGTGCTGGCGGTCGGCATCGCGGGTACCATATTTTCGGGGCATCCGTTCGAGGTGATCGCGACCACAGGCGCTCTGCTGATCGCGCTGACGGCGCAAAGTCTGTGTAAAGAGAACCGGGAGACTGCCACGAGGTTGCAGGTGATCATTTTCGCACTGGTCACCGTGCTCGCGATCCTGTGCGGCAGCTGGTGGGGCTTTCTTGCGTTTGCCTGCATGGACGGGATCAAAAAGGTGTCCTCGGCCACGGTCGCTTCGGTGATGTATGTTGCGTGTGCGATCGTGCGAAACCACAGCGAGTTCGAAGCGAGGACCGCCGCGGAGATGATCCTGTACGCATCCATCATTGCAGCGATCATCTGGCTGATCCTGGCGCTCAAGCAGTACGCGGACAGCGTGAAGAAGCGTGAGGTAGCGGCGCAGGAGCGCCTTTTGAAGGCGAGCGTGAGCGAGATGAACGAGCGCCGCATCAACCGCGAACTGTCGATTCAGAATTACCAGACGGAGCGAAACGCAAGACTGTTGGAGCGCGAGAACATCAGCCGCAACATTCACAACAGCGTCGGCCATTCCATCACGGCGGCCGTCATGACGCTGGATGCGGCGGACATGCTCTACGACACGAAGCCGGAGGAGGCGCGAAGGCGCATGAACGAGGCCAATGACCGCATCCGCGGCAGTCTGGAATCGATCCGCAGCGCGGTGCGAGCCCTCGACGAGGAGGGCGGCGAGCTGCCGCTGTCCGATCTGATCCGGTATCTGCGCAACGCGGCGGAGGAGTTCACGATGGACACCGAGCGCACCGTGGATATCGTGACCGATTGCTATGCGGAGGACATTTCCGTGCCCCGCGTGCACATCGAGTTTCTGACGGGCGTGCTGCAGGAGGCGCTGACGAACGGCGTCAAGCACGGCGGGGCGAAGCATTTTACGGTCCTGCTGTCGGCCGACTCGGCGCATGTCCGGCTGACGGTGAAGGATGACGGTGAGAGCGATTTCAACGAGGACGTGCGGCAGGAGCGCATCGAGGCCGGCTTCGGTCTTCGGAAAATAGCGTCCTACGCCGGGCGTTGCGGCGGACACGCAGAATTTGCGTATGATTCGGGCTTTCGCACCGAAGTGGAGTTGCCCACGGGCGGAAAGCGCGCGGGCGACGGCTCGCGATAAGGAGGAACTATGTACCGGGTACTTTTGGTGGACGATGAGACGATGCTGCTGGACAGCCTTGAGGTCATCCTCTCGCTTCATGACATGGAGATCGTCGGCAAGGCGCACGACGGCGCGGAGGCTCTCAACGTGCTCGCCGGCACGTTCTGCGACATCGCGCTCGTGGACCTCAACATGAAGGGCATGGGAGGCATCGAGCTGATCGGGCACATGAAGAAGCTGTACCCGAACGTGCGCATCCTTGTGCTGACGACATTTTACGATGATGAGAACATCACTGACGCGATCCGCGGCGGTGCGGACGGATACCTGCTGAAGGACAGCGGCAAGAACGCGATCCTCGGGGCGATCCACCAGATCATGGAGGGTGTGAGCGTGCTCGACCCCAAGGTTATGCAGCGCCTGACCGCGCTCATGAACGGCGGCGGAACGAAGAGCATCTGCGACGAACTGACCGACCGTGAGAAGGAGATCGCGTCGCTTCTGGTCGAGGGTTTGACGAACCGTCAGATCGCCGACCGGCTGTACATTTCCGAGGGTACCGTAAAGAATTATATATCCGCGATCTACGACAAGACGGGCATCCATGACCGCGTCAAGCTGGTCGTCGCGCTGCGCGGATAGGAGTTTTGCTGTTCTTTTCATCGGAAAATGCCCGCCAAAATTGACGGTTTTGTAGAATTGCTGCCGTTTCGGTTGATCCGAAACGGCGTTTTTTGCGTTCGTTTATAAAAAGTTTGTAAATTCTGCGTATTTTACGTCAAAAATCGAAAAAAGTGCTTGCAAAACAAGGCCTGCTGTGGCATCATCAACGATTGGGCGCATAGGCCTATATGTGTTTTTGTTACCTTTTTGACAAGAATCTTACTCTCGACGTTTGGGGGAACCGATACGCACGGGGGATTAAATAATCAATTTTATGTGAGGTGTTATATGCGTAAGACAGCGAAACGGGTGTTGAGCATTATCCTTGCGATCACCATGGTGGTGTTCACAATGCCGGAATGGGTAATGCCCGGAATGCAGGCGCAGGCGGCAGGGGGCGTGACGTACACGGTGCCGTCGGAATTGGAGAATGTCGAGGACCTTCTGGCCCAGTACGGACTGATCGGGTTCAGTGAACTCGAGATTGAGGGCCATCAGCACACCAATATTTTGGCGGGGTCTCTGAAGAGCGAGACCTACCATGAGAACGAGTGCTCGATCCGCAAGGAGTATCGTAAGAACGGGGAGATCCTGCCGAACTATGTCAGAAGTTTTCAGGATCTTGCCATGCATACGCCTACGGAGCAGAACCAGGGAACGATCGTGTTTGGTAGCTCCTTCGGTCCGCTCTATGTCGGAACCGATGCGGTGGTCGGTACGTTCTACGTAAACGGCAAGGACAACATTACACTCAACGGACATATGCTTGTAGGTGCCAATGAGATTTTCCAGGATACGGACACACAAAAGTATATTGATCTCGTGAACCTTCAGAAGAACATCGGTTACTACAGCGGTCAGCTTGCTGCCAAGAAATCGTCGGTAGAAGTTCAGACAATTCTGCTTCAGAATCCGACGAAGGAAGTGACCCAGGGGGAAAACAAAGAGGTCCGTGTTCATCTTGAGCAAAACAAGTGCGAGATTGATGTTAAGGCAACGCAAGACGTTGTCGTGCTGAATTTTACGGCAGAGCAGCTTGCGTTGCTTTCGGAAACACAGCTTAAGGTTGATTTTCCGGCAAATTCAAACTCCGGATTGCTGATCAACGTTGATATGGTGGGTAAGAACTCGTTTTCGATGAAATACGACAAGCTCACGATCGGCGGTGTTTCGCCGTTCCTCGACAATAACAATAATCCGTCTGATAATCCTCCCGGGGAAAATGTGTACAACACGGACACCAACCGTATCTACTGGAATTTCTATGACTCCTCGGCGGCAGACGGAAACTATCGCGGACATATCAAGCTTTCGGAGGCGTTCCTCGGAACCTTGATCGCTCCGTATGCGAGCCTGGAGAGCAAGGGGATCAACGGTGTTATTGCGGTTGATAAGGCTCTCGTGACGGGTGAGTCCCACAAGATCAGAACAATCCACAATCTTCCGGATCCGGAGCCGATCAACACGGCGGACTTCGGTGTGATCAAGACGTACGAGGGAAAGAATCTCGCAGAGCTCTCTGCAACGGAGCGCGACGAGCTTCTCGGCGCTACGGAGGTCACGCTGTACAAAGCGGACGGCACGACGAAGGCAGCGGGTCCCAAGTCGCTCACGTGGAATGAGCAGGAGCAGCGCGCCGAGGTTGTGTTTGACGACATCGACTGCTCCGCGGACGGGGATGTGTTCTATTACCGCTTGAAGGAGACGGCGTCGCCGTCCGGCTATGCGCTCAACAAGATCATCGTTGACTGCAAGGTCGAGCGCGACCCTAAGACCGGTCTTTTGGAGACCTATTACAAGAAGTCTACGGAAAATGACTCTGCATACAGCAAGGATTTTCCGAAATTTGATAACACGAAGAAGGCGGACATCACGCCGGAAATCGAGCTGGAGGATTGGACCTACGGCGACACGGCCAACAAGCCGGAGCTGACGCAGGGAAGCAACCCCGGCCAAGGCAATGTGACGTACGAGTACAAGGTGAAGGGTGCGGCGGATTCGACGTACACGAAGGGTGTTCCGAAGAACGCGGGCGATTACACCGTGCGCGCAACGGTTGCGGAGACGGACGAGTATAACAGCGGTGTCGCAACGGCGGATTTCAAGATTGAACGTGCGCTGGCGACGGTAACCGCGGATGATCAGACGAAGGAATACGGTGCGGATGACCCCGAGCTCACGGCGACGGTTGCCGGGATCAAGAACGGGGACAGCGCTGATGTGATCAAGTATCTAGTTGGCCGCGAAAGCGGCGAGGACGTCGGAAAATATAAGATCATGCTCACTGGCGAGCAGACTCAGGGCAACTATATTGTCGATTACAAGAGCGGTGAGCTGACGATCACGCCGGTGGAGAATCCGGTGACGATCGAGGGTTCGACGAGCGTGATGCGTGACGGAAAGACCGTGGATCTGTCCAAGCTTCTCAGCGACGACAGCGTCACTGCAACGTATGAGATTGAGGGACAGGATAAGGGATGTACGGTTGATCTGACGACCGGTGAGTTCACGAGCGGCAATACGATCGGCGACGTCAAAGTGAAGGTTACGATCGCAGGCGACGGCAATTTTAAGGAGAAGGTCGGATACATCACCGTCACGGTGACCGACAAGAATACGATCTCACCGGAGGTGACGATCGACGACTGGAAGTTCGGAGAGACCCCGAGCGAACCGGCACTCACGGACGGCAGTAACCCCGGCGATGCTGCGGTGACGTATGAATACAAGGTGAAGGGCGCGGATGACTCGACGTACACGACGACGGTTCCGACCAAGGTCGGTGAGTATACGGTGCGTGCGCGGATCGAGGAGAGCGACAGCTACTGCGGCGGAACGGCCGAGAAGAATTTCAAGATCGACAAGGCCGAGGATCCCGCAACGTACACAGGCGAAGACACGATAACAACGACTGTGAACACGAAGGACAGCGACACGAACCAGGTGGATTTCACCGAGCTTGTGAAGGACAACGAAGGCAACGTTGTCTATGAGATCGTTTCGGACGGAACGACCGCAACGGATGCAAAGATGGAGGACGGCGTTTTGATTCCCGGCAAGACCGAGGGAACGGTTGTCGTTCGGATCTCTGTGGAGGATAGCGAAAGCCACACCGGCAAGACCGTGAAGGAAGTCACGGTGACCGTTGAGGGTAAGAAGGATCTCACGGCAGAGGCAGCTATCACCGGTTGGACATTTGATGCTTACGACGCTTCGAAAAACTCTCCTTCCGTGACCGTTGCGGATGCACAGGGCAATCCGGTGACGATCGACGAGAGCAAGGTTGTATATGAGTACGCCAAGAAGGGCGAGAACCGGTTCGAAAAGAAAGTTCCGACAGAAGCCGGCGAGTATACGGTTCGCGCCGTGATCCCGGAGACGTCGGAGTATAAAGAGACGACAGCCACCTGTGATTTTACGATCGAGAAGGCGGAAAATCCTGTTGTTGTCAGCAAGGAGATCACGGTTCAGGAGAGAAAGACGATTAACCTGAAAGACCATGTGGCTGATGCGAAAGGGGAAGTCACTTACACAGTCACAAGCGGTGCAGATCACGGCAGGATCAAAGGAAAGGATGGATTCGAAGCGAGTGCTTTAGGTGATTCGGATTCTGCAACTTCCGTAATTACCGTGACCGTGAAGGGAGATAAGAACTACAAGGAGAAAACGGAGACCATCACGGTAACCATAGTGAAACTTCCGACAGCTTCGGTTGAAGTCAAGATGGAAGATTATACATACGGTGAGACTCCCAAGAATCCCAGAGTTAAAGTCAATGATGCAGGCGGAGCAACCCCGAAGATTGAATACTGCAAAGAGGGCTCGGACGTGTGGTTTAGTACTATCACGAGCACGACGGAAGCAGGAAAGTATATTGTCCGCGCGACAGTAGATTCGACGGATGATTACTATGGCGCGGAAGCGATCGATAACTTCGAGATCCGAAAGGCAGACACGCAGACCACCGTTCAGATCAAGGGTTGGAAGTACGGTGAGACGGCGAACGAGCCTATCGCTACCGTTAAGCACAAGGATCAGGACGTGACGCAGGATGTGGGCGCCATCAGTTATGAATATAAGAAGGACGCGCCCGGTGCGCAGTTCTCGACCGAGGTTCCCACGGAGGCCGGAAACTATGTCGTCCGTGCGGTGACTGAGGAGTCCGTGAACTATAAGGGCAGCCGGTCGAAAGAAGAGAAGTTTACGATCGCTAAGTCGGTTGATCCGGCGGTGATCGTGTCGAACGGTGATGACCATGAGGTCACGGTCAATACTCTGCCGGACGATAACCATACGATCGATCTTAATCAGTTTGTAACCGGAGCTGAGGGTGATGTTACGTACACGATCGTCTCGGACAATGATGCATCGACAGGTGCAACGATCGATGACAAAGGAAAACTGAAGCCGGGTGCTTCGACCGGAACGATCACGATCGAGGTCTTGGTGGCTGACAGCGATAACCATACAGGCAAGAAGGGTGAGATCACGATCAAGGTTACGGAGAAGGCAGAAGTTACGGCCGATCTTTCGATGGACGACTGGATATACGGACAGACGCCGAAGGACCCGAGCGTGAGCAACAATCCGGGCGGCAAGGTGACGTACGAGTACAAGCCGAAGAACGATCCCAATGCACCGTTTACGACAGACAAGCCTGAGGATGCGGGCGAGTACATTGTGCGCGCAACGATCGCGGAGACCGAGGACTATGCGGAGACCGTGCTGGAGACGGAGTTTACGATAAGCCCTGCACAGCTGAACGCGACCGTTGGCATCGAAGGCTGGGTGTACGGCGAGTATGACTCGACGAAAAATGAGCCTTCTGTTAAGGGCAACACCGGCGACGGAAAGGTGACATACGAGTACAAGGCTAAGAACGCTGCTGATGCAGAGTACACGGACAAGGTTCCGACTGAGGTCGGAGAGTATGTTGTCCGCGCGAAGATTGAGGCGACGGAAAACTACACGAGCGCCACAACGGAGCCGGTAAATTTTGCGATCACCAAGGCACCGATCACGGCAACCGTGACGATCGAAGATTGGACTTACAACGATCCGGCTGAGGAGCCTTACGTGACGGTTGAAGACAACAAGAACAGTGACGTGACGTCTATCGTGGCAGGTGACGACTGCGTTGTCTATGAGTACAAGAAGAAGGACGGTCTCGACGAGACATACACGACCAAGGTTCCGACCGAGGCGGGTGAGTACGTAGTTCGCGCGAAGATCGCGGAGTCGGACAACTATCAGTCAGCGGTTTCGAGCGAGAAGGAATTCAAGATCGAGAAGGCGACGATCCCGGCGGATGAGTTGACGGTCAGCGTCGAAAATGACGGTTGGACTTACGGGGAGACGGCGAAGAAACCAACCGTGGAGGGCAATGTGAGCAGAGGTGCCGAGACCTTCGAATACAAGGTCAAGGACGCGGATGATTCGACTTACACGGACAAGGTTCCGACGGAAGCCGGCGAATACACGGTGCGCGTGAAGGTCGAGGAAACCGATAACTACAACGCGGCTGAGGCAACGGCGGATTTTGAGATCCGGAAGGCACCGGATCCCGCGGAAGTGACCAATACGAAAAATGTGATGCGCGGTGGCAAGACCGTAGACCTTTCGGAAAATGTCACGTTCAAGAAGGGGGTTGTGACCTTCGTGATCGATGGTGATGCGAAGGGATGCACACTGGATCCGAAGAATGGTACATTTACGAGCGGAGATACTCTCGGTGATGTGACAGTGCGTGTCATTATCTATGATTCCGACAACTATTACGGCCGTGAGGAGGTCATCACGGTGACCGTGACGGAGAAGAAGACCATTGAGCCGAACGTATCGATCCAAGGCTGGACGTACGGCGATGAGCCGAACGATCCGAAGATCGAAGTCATCGATTGTGACGGCACGAGTATTACCTACGATGACGATGACATTCGGATTGAATACAAGAAGGCGGGAGTGTCGGACAGCGAGTTTACGACGGAGGTCCCGAAGAATGCCGGAGAATACATCGTTCGGGTGACGGTTTCCGAGACCAAGGATCATTGCGGCGGTCAGACGGCAACAGAATTCGAGATCGCGAAGGCGCCCAGTAAGGCGGTGTACGATCCGGACGGCGACGATCACGTGGTGAAGGTCAACACGCTTGACGACGATGATCACAAGATCGACCTGAACGGGTTCGTTGGCGGAGCTGATGCGGACGATTTGAGCTACAAGATCATCTCGGACGGCGATGCCTCCGAGGAGGCGCGGATCGATGCCGACGGCAACCTGATCCCGGGAACAACGCCCGGCGAGATCAAGGTTGAGGTGACGATCCCCGCGGACGACAACCACAAAGAAATGACCGGGATCATCACGATCGTTGTGAAGGATAAGGATGAGATCAAGCCGAGCGTAGCTCAGGACGACTGGACGGAGGGCGAGGACGCCAAAAAGCCTGCCGTGAGCGTACAGGATGCTACCGGCAAGGAAGTAGAAATCCCCGAGGACGAGATTGTTATTGAGTACAAGAAGGCCGGTGACAGTGATGATGCGTACACGACAGAGGTTCCCGCGGAAGCCGGTGACTATGTTGTTCGTGTGACGATCAAGGAGACGTCTGAGCGCAAGGGCGCTGTGGCAACGGACGAATTTACCGTAGCCGGGAAGAATAGCGAGCCTGAGAAGAAGGACGAACCGGAGCAGAAGGACGAACCGGAGCAGAAGACGGAGCCGGAGCAGAAGACGGAGCCGGAGCAGAAGACGGAGCCCGAGCAGAAGACGGAGCCCGAGCAGAAGACGGAACCCGAGCAGAAGACCGAGCCCGAACAGAAGACGGAGCCTGAGCAGAAGACGGAGCCGGAGCAGAAGACGGAGCCCGAGCAGAAGACCGAGCCCGAGCAGAAGACGGAGCCCGAGCAGAAGACGGAGCCCGAGCAGAAAACCGAGCCTGAACAGAAGACGGAGTCCGAGAAGAAGGACGAGCCGAAGCAGAACGAGCCGGAAGTGATCCATGACTGGAGCAGCTGGGAGGTCGTTCGCGAGGCAACGCCCGATCAGGAGGGCCTGATCCGCCGCGTATGCAAGAACTGCGGTGAGATCGAGACGCAGGTTGTTCCGAAGATTACGTCGGACAACACCGACGAGGGCAAGAAGCAGACTCCGGATGCGAACCCGAAGGATGGCAAGACCGAGAAGAAGGGTGAGCAGGAGACTCCGGGCACGAAGGACGGCGGTGAGAAGAAGACCGATCCGACGCCGAGGACCGGTGATGCGGGTGTGCTCATGTGGTGGCTGATCCTGCTCGGAGCGGCAACGGTTGTGTTGGTTGTCATCGACAGAAGACGCGAGAACCGCGGAAATTCGGTCGGCTGATGATCGGTGTGAACACAAACGCGTGACGCTTTGGCTGGACACGGATCGGACAATGTGATATGGTAATAACGCGCGGCCGCAGAAATGCGGCCGTGTTGTTTCCAAGGAATACAACACCGCCGTCGCGCGGTGAGAAAGAGGAAAATAAATGAGCGAAAAGATGGATCAACTGAAGGACTATATCGCGCGGATGAACCGTTTTGAGATGCTGAGCGAGCTTCTGTACTGGGACATGCGCACCATCATGCCCGAGGGAGGCTTTGAGGGGCACCTGGACGCGATGGACTACGTGGAGACGGAGTCCTTCCGCATCGGCAACTCCGATGAGCTGTATGAGCTTTTAAACGCGCTCTCGGAGGGCGAGGAGTGGGAACAGCTCGACGATGACTGGAAGTTCATCGTGCGCACGATGCGCGAGGACCAGGAGCGCAGCCGCCGCATCCCCGAGGAGGTGTTCAAGCGCGCCGTGGCGGCGAAGGCAGCCTCGGAGCACGCTTGGGAGGAGGCGAAGCGGGACTCCGATTTTTCGAAGTTCGCGCCGCATCTTCAAACCATGATCGACACCGTGAAGGAGATTAAGTCGTACACGCATCCCGGCGTGGAGATCTACGACGCGCTCCTTGACGACTATGAGAAGGGCATGGACTCGGCGACGATCGACCGGATCTTCACGGAGTTGCGCGAGGGGCTGGTACCGCTCGTGCACGAGATCCTCGCGGCGGAACAGCCGGACGACTCGAAGTTCCGCGGACCGTTTGACGTCGACGCGGAGCGTAAGGTGCAGAAGCTTCTTCTCACATACATCGGCTTCGACTGGGAGAAGGGCACGATCGGCGAGTCGGAGCACCCGTTCACGCTGGATCTCTCGTCGACCGATGTGCGCGTGACCAACCACTTCCGCGAGGACGACGCGATCGACCCGATGTTCTCGGCGATCCACGAGGGCGGACACGCGATCTTTGAGCAAAATGTCAACCCGAAGTTCGCGGGTACGGCAGCCGGCGGCTGCGAGTATCTTGGCATCCACGAGAGCCAGTCGCGCTTCTTCGAGAATATCCTCGGGCGAAACATCAACTTCTGGCGTCCGATCTATTCGCAGGTGCAGGAGCTGCTGCCGCAGTTTAAGGACATCTCGCTCGAGGAGTTCGCGCGTGAGATCAACCACGTTCGCGCCAGCATGATCCGCACGGCCGCAGATGAGGTGACCTACTGCCTGCACATCATCCTCCGCTACGAGATCGAGAAGGCGATCTTCCGCGAGGGCGTCAGCGTGGAGGAACTCCCGGCGCTCTGGAATAAGCTGATGAAGGAGTATCTCGGCGTGGTTCCGGCGAACGACGCGGAGGGAATCCTGCAGGATATGCACTGGAGCGACGGCAGTTTCGGTTATTTTCCGACGTATCTGCTCGGCAGCATCTACGACGGCATGTTCCTCGAGGCGATGGAGAAGGACCTCGGATCCATCGACACGGTGCTCGCGGACGGGCGCATCGGCGAGATCCGCAGCTGGCTGAACGACAGGATCCATCAGTACGGAAACACACGCTATCCGAAGGACGTGCTCCGCTGTGTGTGCGGCGAGGAGGCGACGGCGCAGCCGCTGCTCCGCTATTTCCGCGAAAAATACACAAAGTACTACTCCCTGTGAAAAAACCGTGAACTTTTTTCACCGTTTGGGTTTACTTTTTTCGGAAAATAGACTATACTTTCCTCAAGTATGTGCGTGCGTGAGTGAAACTCCTGCGGGCTACGTACGGAAGAAAACAATGAATATGCATTCAGGAGGATACTGCTATGGCATTTTGCAATCAGTGCGGCGCCCAGCTTCAGGACGGCGCAACATTCTGCCCGGTGTGCGGTGCACAACAGGGTGTAGCTCCTCAGCAGGCACAGCCGGTTCAGCCTGTACAGCCGGTTCCCCAGCAGGCTCAGGACAATCAGGATTTCGCTTCCAAGGCGAAGGCTTTCATTGACAATACTGCGGATCATACCGCAGAGATGGATCCCAACGATATCCAGCAGAACAAGACGATGGCGTTCCTGTCGTACTTCTGGCTTCTGTTCCTCGTTCCGATCTTCGCAGCTCCGCAGAGCAAGTTCGCCAGATTCCATGCGAACCAGGGTATTGTTCTTGCGATCGCGATCACGGTTGCAAGTATTATGAGCAGCATTCTTCCTTGGTTCATCGCTTGGATCTTCTGGTTCGTTGACATCGCTTGGCTGATCTACGTGATCATCGGCGTTAAGAACGTTAACGACGGCAAGGCTAAGGATCTTCCGATCATCGGACAGGTTCGTATCCTGAAGTAAAGCAATTCCGAACATGCATTTTACGGCGGCATCCTCGCGGGTGTCGCCTTTTATTTTGCGTATCTTTGGTGAACACGCCAAAGTGTTTTGTAATTCGGGGGAGAGTGTGGTATAATCAGTCCGTGTGCGTATGCGCACTATGCGCAATATTTTATAGCGAGGAGATTTCCTATGGAGGAGACCCGAACCGTATCCTATCAGACGCTGCACCTGGCAGAGCAGGAGATTGCCAAGGCAGTGGTCGGTAAGCCGCTTGTGATCCGCCGTGTGATGACGGCCATTCTGGCAGGCGGACATATTTTGATGGAGGATGTGCCCGGCGTCGGCAAGACGACGCTTGCGGTAGCATGCTCCAAGACGATGGCGATGGAGTACCGCCGTACGCAGTTCACGCCGGATGTCATGCCGTCCGACGTGGTCGGCTTCTGCGTGTACAACCGCGAGACCGGCGTGCAGGAGTACAAGCCAGGCAGCGTTATGTGTAACCTCTACCTGGCGGACGAGATCAACCGAACGTCCTCAAAGACGCAGTCGGCACTTCTCGAGGTCATGGAGGAGGGTACCGTCACCGTTGATGGTATCACCAGACGCGTTCCGCAGCCGTTCATCGTCATTGCGACGCAGAACCCCGTAGGTGCTGCGGGAACGCAGATGCTTCCGGATTCCCAGCTGGACCGCTTCATGATCCGCGTGAGCATCGGCTATCCGTCTGAGGATCAGGAGATCCGCATGATGAAGGACCGTAAGACCGGCAATCCCATCGACGACATTCGTCCGGTGATGACGGCGCAGGAGCTTCTTGCGCTCCGTCAGCAGGCGGATTCCGTCATGGTGGATGACCGTCTCTATAACTATGTCACGGAGCTCGTAAACGCGACGCGCAACCACGACATGCTCTCACTCGGTATCAGCCCGAGAGGATCGCTCGCGATCATCGCGATGGCGAAGGCCAACGCACTGATCAACGGCAGAGGGTATGTGATCCCTGAGGACATCAGCGAGGTGTTTGCCGTAACGACGGCGCACCGCATCATGCTGACGCCGGTGGCGCGCATGAACCGCGTGAGCGAGCAGGACATTGCGGAACAGGTGCTCCGCAGTGTGGTGCCGCCGCGTATTTTCGCCTGACGGAGCGACCGCTTTGCAGGGTAGAGAGGCAGCGACGCGATGATTTTGAACTGGGTGCTGTATTTGTTGATCATGGGAATGCTCACGGTGGGTGCGACGATCTTTACGGAGCGCATCTTTGTCGTGATGCTCGTGTTCGGGCTGATGGTTCCGATCGTCAGCCTTTTTGTTGTGCTTTTGCTCCGGCGAAAGTTCGTCGCAGTGCTGCACGCGGACACGGAAGCATGCCATGCGGGAGAGCGCTTCCGGTTCCACGTCTCCGTCACGAACCACGGCCGTGTGCCGTGCGGACACGCGGAGATCACGGTCACCAACGAGGACATGCTGTTCGATGACAGCGATATCATGCAGATGCGCACCGCCGTCGCCGGCCGCTCCAAGAGCCGGTGCGACCTGTACCTCTACGTAACGCACTGCGGAAGACTGCAGCTGACGCTCCGCAGCGTCCGCCTGTACGCACCTTTCGGCCTGTTCGCGACCGACGCGCGGATCGAGCACTCGGTCACCGCGTTTGACGTCTACCCCGACGAAGTTGAGGTCACGGTGTCACCGGTCCGCGAGAACCCTTACGCATACATCGCGGAGGAAGAGTACTCCACGACGCGCCCCGGCGACGATCCGTCCGAGGTGTTCGGCGTGCGCGAGTATCGCCCCGGCGACAAACAAAACCGCATTCACTGGAATCTCACCGCGGCGCGCGACGAGCTGATCGTCAAGGAGCTCGGTCTGCCGATCGATACGTCCACGCTGCTTCTTGTCGACTGTTATGAACTTCCCCGCCGCAACGGCGAGGAGATCTACGACGCGCTGATGACGACCGTTGCCGCGCTTGCGCGCAACATGATCGGTGCACGGCGCATCTTCTATCTCGCATGGGTCAACGAATCCGGCAACGCGTGGCGCTACCGCGTGTCGACGGAGGAGGATTTTCTGCTCGCACTCACACAGATCTTTGAAATGCGACCGACGGAGAGGACGACCTCGGTCACGTCGCTGTACGCATCTCTCTACGCGAAGGAGCGGTACCGCAACATTCTCTATGCGACGACGGAGCTCACGCCCGCCGCGGAGGCGGGACTTGCGCAGCTTCGCTATGACTCCAACGTCACCGTGTACGAGATCAAGGCCGATACGGCGGGCAGCGCCGCGGCCGAGCGGCTGCGCAACGCTCTGCGGGGCGGTAGCGTGGTCATGAGAGAGGACGGGTACCGCATACAGACGGTACACACGAGATCCGTGAGCGCAGACTTAAACGCGGAATAACATCCGATCATCGATACCTGCCGGGGGGCAGAGAAAGGAGGAAGCCATGGGCAGACAGAAGAGACAGACGGCCAAGTTCAGCGGGTTGGATTTTGCGGTCCGCACCTGTGCGGCGTGGATCGGTTCGTGGCTTCCTGTCTGGATCCTGATCGACGCGTGCGACGTGGACATCCCCGTTGCACTCCTGATCGCGACCTTGATCCTTACCGTGCTTCTGAAGGCGTTTGCCTACCTGGAGGGCTCGGCGCAGACCATAGCGCGCATCTCGCTGATCGCGGCGGTCGCATTGCTCGCCGTGCTCAATCTCGATGCGACGATGGAAGGTTTCCGGGCTTGCTTTGACGCGGTGGCGGAGGCGACGAACCGCTACTACGGGACGGAGATCAAGCTGTATGAGAGCAGTGGGGCGGATGATCTGGAGCTTCTGCTGTTCCTGATCCTTCCGAGTACATTTTTACTTCTGCTGAGTGATTCCGCCTCGGATGGCAGGACACGTTTTCCGTGGTTGATGATCTCGTTTCTGTTCCTCTGGGCGGCGATCCTTCTCGATGTGTTCGGAGCCGTGTGGTTCATCTGCCTGTACGTAGGCCTTACGGTTTATTTTCTGCTCACGTACAACTCGCACGGAATGCGCGTCGCGGCGGGGGCGCGGTACCGCGCCATGGTGGCGGTGGGCGTCTCGGTCATGCTGCTGATCGCCTGTCTGATCATTTCCGAAGATTTCTATGAGACGAAGCTGCGCGATTCGGAGGGACGCAACGCGATCGGCAACTTCTTAACGTCGAAGTTCCCTATCCTGTTCGGACGCAACCGTTCGCCGATGGAGAATGCGAAAAATGAGCGCACCGGTCTCGGGTACGGCAAGCTTCCCAAGACAGACCGCCTGCAGTTCAGCGGCGACGCGGTCGGCGTCGTCACGATCCCCTCGAACTACGGAACGCTGTACCTGCGCTCCGGCGCGTACGGAGAGTACACCGGCACCTCGTGGAAGGTGATCGAGGGCTATATCGGTGAGGACGGCCAATCGGAAGAGGAAGTGTATTTCCTGACCTCTGCGGCAGCGCTGGTGGAGCAGATGATCTTCGAGAATGCGCAGCAGGGCAGAAACTCCGGACGGACGCTTAGGTTCGCTCTGGCGAGCGCGCAGATCTCTGTACAGATGACCGGCGAGAGCAATCTCGTGCTGCTCCCGTACAACGCGCTCATCGCAGGAGAGCATGCGGAGCTCATCACGGACGGTGAGGGCATTCTCACGTATAAAAAGACGCAGAAGGCAGCAAACTATATTGTGATGAGTTACTATAACAGACTTCGGCTGCCCGGCATTGCAGCGTGTGCGACCTCGCTCGATCAGCCGGTGAAGACCTCGTGGGTTACACTGGATCCGATGTACAGGCAGTACATGTCGGATTACACCGAGTACGTGTACGAGAACTATCTGACGATCCCGGGATCCTGCAGCCGTGTGCGCGACCTGGTCACGGGGGACGATGTGCTGGAGTTCGGTCCGGACCATATCTTCGAGAGCATCCTCGCGGTGCAGGATTTCCTGCGCGAGGGATACGCGTACTCGACACGCCCCGGCCTTCTGCCGGAGAACAAGGATTTTATCGAGTATTTTCTGTTTGAAAATAAGAAGGGCTACTGCTCGTACTTCGCGAGTGCAGGCGTCATGCTGTTCCGCGCTATGGGCATTCCGGCGCGCTACGTTGAGGGCTACGCCATCGAGAGCAACGTCAAGCGCGACCGCGTGACGGGGGATGTCCCCTCGGTGCAGGTACTGAGCCGCGAGCTTGGGCTCAGCTCCGACCGGGTGTCCTACGACTCGATCGAGGTCACCGACCAGTTCGCTCACGCGTGGGTTGAGGTGTTCATCGACGGTTACGGCTGGTATCCGGTGGAGGTGACGAACATCACCGCAGTCGACGACATGGACCGTGCGCTCAACGAGGCAGGCTTCTACGATGAGGAAACACCCACACCGACGCCGACACAGGCGCCGAAGCCGGTGCAGACGCCGTCCGTGACGCCGGGCGGAACGAAGACAACGCCCACGCCGAAGGCAACAGCGACGCCTTCCGTGAATAAGAACACGCCGACGCCGGGCGGAAACAATAACCCGAACGGGGATCCGGGGCCGTCCGAGGGACGCCGCAACGCTGCCAAGCACCTTCGCGTGCTGGTGCGCGTGCTGATCGTCCTCGCCGTGATCGCGGCACCGATCATTTTCCTCAGAGTCCGCTATTCGCACAAGCAGCGCATCCGCGCCAAATACGCGAACCGCGAGGATCTGAACGCCGCATTCGCTTCAATCTGCCGCGACATCGGACGCGTGCTGCGCATCCGGGGACTTACGTACGAGCGCTGCGAGGCCGACTCCGCGTTCATGGAGAGAGCGGGGGCTTCCTACGGCCACAAGGAGGATTTTGCGTGGCTGTATGAGACCGGCTGCCGCGCCGCGTACTCCGGGGAGCGGATCACGAAGGAGGAGCGCAGGGAAGCGCTCTCGCTGTACCGGACGCTGCGCAGGGAGGCGCTCGCGGAGTGCAGCCTGCCGAAGCGGCTGTGGCGCAAATACATACAGGTTATTTGATAAGGAACTCAACGCCTGCGGGGAGTGCATTCGGAAAATGCGTCCCCGCAGCGTGTAAGCCTTGCCTACCGGCCCGAATGTTTTGATTTTTTCTCTTGACTTTCGCAAAAGGGTTGTGCTATAGTAGTGAGGCTATGGAAGAGGTCTTTTTTTTATGCCTAAATTTATACGGAGGTGAGAGTTATGCGAGTTAAGATTACATTGGCCTGCACCGAGTGCAAGCAGCGTAATTACAACACGACGAAAGAAAAGAAAAACCATCCGGATAGGATGGAGACCCAGAAGTACTGCAGATTTTGCAAGAAGCACACGTTGCACAAGGAGACCAAGTAATATTGCTTGGAGAAAGGTTGAGTCATGAGCGATAACGCTAATGCACCGGCTAAGACAAGCTGGTTCAAGGGGCTTAAGGCAGAGTGGAACAAGATTATTTGGCCTACCCGTAACACATTGGCAAAAGAGTCCGTCGCAGTTGTCATTATCACCGTGATTCTCGGAGTTCTGATCAAGGCTGTTGATTTCGGTGTTGAGCAGATACTTGGTATTATCCTTAAGTAAGGACAGGGTGGCAATATGGCAGAAGCGCAGTGGTTCGTTGTACATACCTATTCCGGGTATGAGAACAATGTGAAGACAAGCATTGAGAAAACGATTGTCAACCGCAAGTTGCAGGACGTGATTCTTGATGTTCGTGTCCCTATGCAGGACACACTGGAGACGAAGAACGGAGAGCGCGTTCTGAAGAAGAAGATGATGTTCCCGGGCTATGTGCTGGTTCATATGGTTATGAACGACAACACTTGGTACGTGGTTCGGAACACCAGAGGCGTGACCGGTTTCGTCGGTCCCGGATCGAAGCCCGTTCCGTTGACGGAACAGGAGATTAACAATCTGGGCCTTTTGGAGGACGGTACGGAGGTGATCCCCGAGTTCGTAGAGGGCGAGGAAGTCATCATCCAGAGCGGCAACTGGAGAAATTCGGTTGGCGAGATCAAGGCCGTCAACAACAGCAAGCGCAAGGTTATGGTCGAGGTGACCATGTTCAACCGCGCAACGATCGCCGAGTTCAGTTTCGACGAGGTGATCCTCAAAAAGTAATCTCATCGTTCGTCCAGGCAGCGGACGATGGCTACCATCGCGCAGGCGCGCGTCGGTACGTGGGAGGAATCTTCCGATAACACCACATTTTCAGGAGGTATGCTAACATGGCAAAAAAAGTTACAGGTTACATCAAGTTACAGATTCCGGCTGCGAAAGCGACCCCGGCTCCTCCGGTAGGTCCCGCTCTCGGTCAGCACGGTGTCAACATCGTTCAGTTTACGAAGGAGTTCAATGCCAGAACCGCAGGTCAGGAGGGAATGATCATTCCCGTTGTGATCACGGTTTACCAGGATAAGAGCTTCAGCTTCATCACGAAGACGCCCCCGGCTGCAGTGCTTCTCAAGAAGGCTTGCAAGATTGAGACGGCTTCCGGAACCCCGAACAAGGTGAAGGTTGCTTCCATCAAGAGATCCGAGGTTGCGAAGATCGCCGAGCTCAAGATGCCCGACCTCAATGCAGGTTCCATCGAAGCAGCAACGAGCATGATCGCAGGTACCGCCCGCAGCATGGGCATCACTGTAGTTGATGACTGACAATAGTTGATCAGTGGGAGGGATATGCTCCCGACATTACCACTAGGAGGTTTGAATTATGAAACATGGAAAGAAATACATGGACGCTGCCAAGAACATCGACCGCGCTACGCTGTATGATACCGCTACCGCAGTTGACTTGGTAAAGAAGTCCGCTACCGCAAAATTTGACGAAACCGTAGAAGCTCATATCCGTCTCGGCGTTGACGGTCGTCACGCAGACCAGCAGGTTCGTGGCGCTGTCGTTCTTCCTCATGGAACCGGTAAGACCGTTCGCGTACTCGTTTTCGCGAAGGGACCGAAGATCGATGAGGCACTCGCAGCAGGCGCTGATTACGCAGGCGGCGAGGAGCTCGTTCCGAAGATCCAGAAGGATGGCTGGTTCGAGTTCGACGTAGTAGTTGCTACTCCGGACATGATGGGCGTTGTCGGTAAGCTTGGTCGTGTGCTCGGACCTAAGGGCTTAATGCCGAACCCGAAGGCAGGCACCGTTACCATGGATGTAACCAAGGCTGTGAACGATATTAAAGCCGGTAAGGTGGAGTACCGTCTTGATAAGACGAACATCATCCACGTTGCGGTTGGTAAGGTATCCTTCACTGATGAGCAGTTGAAGGAGAACTTTGAGACTCTCATGGGCGCTATCGTTAAGGCTAAGCCCGCAGCGGCTAAGGGCCAGTATCTGAGAAGCGTCACCATTAGCTCCACGATGGGCCCCGGCGTTAAGCTGAACCCTGTACAGTTCGGTTAATCGCAGGAACAACCTCACACCATAGCAAACAACGGGAGCCCGCATCATTCGATGTGGGCTCCTTTTTTGGTTTCAAGAACCAAATAAACCCCCTGCTATGCAGGGGGGTTCCCAGTAAGCTTTAGCTTCAAGGAAAAAACCTCCTGGGGTATAATAAGTGCTGGTTCGCCAACCGCACAAAAAATACGAAGGA
>JAFZMO010000105.1 GCA_017551165.1 Lachnospiraceae bacterium | reverse complement strand
TTTCCGGAAAATCTTCTGGATCTGAAGCTCGTGGTCCGCATCGGTCGTGCGGATGAATTTGTCGTACGAGGTGTTGACACGGTCCCAGATCCTGCGGATCTCGCCGGCTGTCCGGTCGACAAACTCCTTCGGCGTCAGCTCCGCCTCAAACGCCTTGATCTCGTTCTTCTGTCCGTGCTCGTCCGTGCCCGTCTGAAAGAACACATCGTAGCCCTGGTAGCGCTTAAAGCGCGCGATCGCATCCGCCAGGATCGCCTCGTAGGTGTTGCCGATGTGCGGCTTGCCCGACGCGTACGCGATCGCGGTTGTGATGTAATACGGTTTCTTCTCTGCCATAGTTTGTCCTCCTGAAAAATGATACTCTTGATTCTCCGATACCTTCAGCCGCGCAGGTTCGCGAGCAAAGCTCGCTCACTGTACGTGCGCTCCGGCGGCAGAACAACTCTCGCTTAACACGCAAAAGGAGCTCCCGTCTTGTATAAAGACGAGAGCTCATAAGCTTCGTGGTACCACTTTATTTCGCATAGTTCTATGCCTCAGCGGCTGCGGATCGATCTCTTCGCACGGATAGCGCCTGCGGATCCTCGACAGCCTGACGCGGTAACGGGCGCACCCGGCGGAACCTAAGCGCCTGCGCGCCTCGCCCCCGCAGCTCCGGGACCATGTTCGCGATATCGTTCCCCGCACCGCTCTCAGCAACCGCGGTTTCTCTGTAACGGATTCGTATCGGTACTCTTCCCTTCTTCGCCGAAATGTGTGATTGCATCCAATATACACCCGCGCCCCCCTCTTGTCAACCCCACCCGTCCGCCGTTCTTTCCTTGTCTTTTCCCCGCGGGAATGATAGAATAGCAACAATGACATCGCCCCTCGGAAAATGGGGCGGAGAAAGGAGCTGACAATGAACTACTACCCCGGTTCTCTGCGTGGCGTCGTCAAGGGCGGTCGTTGTCAGCTGATCACCCTCAACGGATACAACGAGCTACGCGGCAATCTGAAATGCAAGGACTTCCATCTGCACGGCAGCCTTGTCTGCGCCACGAAGGTGACTCCGCGCCTGACCTGTTCCAAGATGTTTCTCGACGGTTCCCTGAACCTGCCCGAGATCATCTGTTCCACCGCCTATGTCAGCGGAACCTCGGAGATTACCGGCGACGTTGTCATTGCGCAGGAGTTTATCCAGAACGGCCGGTTCTCCGGCCACGGCAAGCTGACGGCGAACTCGATGCGTGTTTACGACCGCTTCTCCCACGACGGAAAGCTCTTCGCGAACCAGTTCGCGGCGCATGCGTGCCTGTCCGTAGGGCCCATCAAGGCCGGCAACGTGCTGATCGAATTTTCCGACCGAAGCCGTTGCGCGGAGATCACCGCCGGCTCCGTGATCGTACAACGGGCGCCGCTTCCTCTGCTCGCGCGGCTGTTCTATGCCGAGCAGGCCTCGCGCAACTCCTTTCTCACCGTGACGAACGGCATCAAGGCGGACTACGTCGAGCTCGAGTATGTCACGACCGACTCCGTGACCGGCCTGGACGTCAACATCGGCCCGGGATGCATCATCAACGAGGTGCGCTACCGCGACCACATCAGCATCAGCGATCAGGCCTGGGTCGGCCACTACGCGCCGATCGACGAGGCCGTAAACGTCGATGCGGAAAATAAATGACAAGAGATTTTTCGATGAAGAAACCCTCCCTCCAACAACCGCTGTTCGATCTTCTTGAGCCGCACCGCACATGCGAAGTGCGGCAACAGCTGTTTGCGCAAGTGTGCGACCGCACCGAAGCGGAACTGACCGCAACGAACGGCATCGGTACACTCGCGGAGAAGACCATCCACTCGGTGTTGAAGCATTTCTACGCGGGATCCCCGGAGTACGAGGAGCTCCGCGTGCTCCCGCCCGCAGGGCGAGGTTCCGGGTTCGTCGCGGACGTCGCGCGGCCTGAGGGAATCTTCGAGATCCAGACAAGACACTTCTATCTCCTTAAGAAAAAGCTGCAAGCATTTCTCGCAGTGTCCCCCGTGACGATCGTCTACCCTGTCGTGCACCGAAAGACGCTCCGCTGGGTCGACCCCGAGGACGGTACGGTCTCCGCGCCGCGCCGCACCGGCAAGATCGACTTCGGTCACCGCGTGCTCGCCGAGCTCTACAGCCTGGGCGACTCCTTTCCGGCAGACGGACTCTCCGTTAGGCTCGCGCTTCTCGACGTCGAGGAGTTCAAGCTGCTCAACGGTTACGGCAAGGACCGCAAGATCCGCGCCTCCCGAAGCGACGGTTTCCCGCAGGAGCTTGTCGCCGAGGTAGAGCTGCGAACGCCCGCCGACTATGTCTATTTTCTGCCTGACACGCTCCCGGAGGAGTTTACCTCCGCGGACTACGCTTCCCATTGTCATATCGCGCGCGATCTCGCGCAGACGTGCGTGCGCGTATTATGCGCGCTGGGCGTGCTGGAGCGCACCGGAACTTCCGGCCGGAATTACGTCTATCGCCGCTCTGCGGAAATCACGTTTACAAATGTTAAATAATATTTAACAATTTTCTTCTTCCTTTTTACTCTACCGTGATATATAATTGTCTAAACACGGAGCGTGCGGAGTGTCACGCGCCGTACTATGAAAGGGGGATTTACATCCATGTTAGCTTTTCTGTCGTTTGCGGATGACCTCTCGTCGCCCCTCGGAGTGGCGTTGATCCTCATCCTGATCGCGGCCATCCTCATCTTTGTGGCCGGTTACGTAAAGGCTCCGCCGGATATGGCATACATCATTTCCGGTATGAAGCACAAGTCCAAGGTCGTCATCGGACGCGCATCCTTCCGCTTCCCGTTCTTCGAGCGTATGGATAAGCTGAATCTTCGTTTGATCCCGATCGACGTTAAGACCAGCAACGCGGTTCCGACCGCCGACTATATCAACATCAACGTAGACGCAACCGTCAACGTTAAGATCAGTAACGAGCCTGACAAGCTTCGTCTGGCAGCCGAGAACTTCCTGAACAAGCCCACCGATTACGTAGCTGCGGTAGCGCGCGAGGTACTTGAAGGTAACGTTCGTGAGATCGTCGGTAAGATGAAGCTCGAGGAGATGGTTTCCGACCGTCAGAAGTTCGCGAATCTCGTTAAGGAAAATGCTGAGCCCGACCTTGCGGCCATGGGTCTCGACATCATCTCCTTCAACGTTCAGAATTTCGTGGACGGCAATGAAGTTATTGAGAACCTCGGTATTGATAACATCGTAAAGATCAAGAAGGCAGCGGCGATCGCCCGCGCCGAGTCCGAGCGAGACATCAAGGTTGCTCAGGCAGCTGCGGACAAAGAGTCCAACGATGCAGCGGTTCTGGCACAGACCGAGATCGCAAAGAAGCAGAACGAACTCGCGATCAAGAAGTCCGAGCTGCAGCTCGATGCCGATACCAAGAAGGCTATGGCCGACGCGGCATACGAGATCCAGAAGGAAGAGCAGCGTAAGACGATCGAGATCACGACCGCTAACGCAAACATCGCCCGTCAGGAGCGTGAGATCGAATTGCAGGAGAAGGCCGTAGCCGTCAAGGAGCGCGCCCTCGAAGCAGAGATCAAGAAGCAGGCTGAGGCCGACAAGTATGCTGCACAGCAGAAGGCCGACGCAATCCTGTATCAGCGCCAGAAAGACGCAGAAGCCAAGCAGTTCGAGGCACAGCGTGAAGCTGAGGCCCGCAAGGCTCAGGCTGCTGCGGATCGTTTCGCGAAGGAGCAGGAGGCTGAAGGTATCCGTGCCGTAGGTGA
>JAFZMO010000007.1 GCA_017551165.1 Lachnospiraceae bacterium | reverse complement strand
CATTCAGACGCTTCTTTCCGAGAAGGAAGCGGCCCGGAACTAACCTGGCTCGGAAAGGAGAATTCAAGTGGAAAGAAATTTGAGAAAAGTACGTACCGGTAAGGTCGTGAGCGATAAGATGGATAAGACCATCGTGGTTGCTGTTGTCGACAACGTCAAGCACCCTCTCTACAACCAGATCGTGAAGAGAACGTACAAGCTGAAGGCGCATGACGAGAACAACGAGTGCAAGATCGGCGACCGTGTTAAGGTTATGGAGACGAGACCTCTGTCGAAGGACAAGAGATGGAGACTCATCGAGATTGTAGAAAGAGCTAAGTAATTCGCCGGCAAGCGTCGGATTACCATGAAAGGAGTTAAGCGCTATGATACAAACAGAAACCAGACTGAAGGTTGCTGATAACACCGGTGCCAAGGAACTTCTCTGCATCCGTGTTATGGGCGGTTCTGTGAGAAGATATGCCGGCATCGGCGACATTATCATCGCCTCCGTGAAGGACGCTACCCCCGGTGGAGTAGTTAAGAAAGGCGATGTTGTAAAGGCCGTCGTAGTTCGTACGGTCAAGAGCGTTCGCCGCAGAGACGGTTCCTACATCCGTTTCGATGAGAACGCAGCGGTGATTATTAAGGACGATTTGAACCCCAGAGGTACCCGTATCTTTGGACCGGTTGCTAGAGAGCTCCGTGACAAGAAGTTCACGAAGATTGTCTCCCTCGCTCCGGAAGTTCTGTAAGGAGGCGTCGATATGGCAATGACAAAAATCAAAAAGGGCGACACTGTCAAGATCATTACCGGCAAGGACAAGGGCGCTGAGGGCAAGGTTCTTCGCGTCGAGGACGGTAAGGTTTTGGTACAGGGTTGCAACATGGTGAAGAAGCACCAGAAGGCAACACAGGCAAACCCTAAGGGCGGCATCGAGAACAGAGAAGCGATGATCGACGTTTCCAACGTGATGCTCGTGCACAACGGAAAGCCTACGAGAGTCGGTTTTAAGACCGTTGCAGACAAGGACAAGACGAAGAAGGTCCGCGTTGCAAAGTCTACCGGCGAAGTGATTGACTGATTCTGGAGAGGAGGCTAACTACGTTGACTAGATTAAAAGAAACCTATTTGAACGAGATCGCGGACGCTATGCAGAAGAAGTTCGGTTACAAGAACGTGATGCAGATCCCGAAGCTCGACAAGATTGTGATCAACATGGGCGTAGGTGAGGCAAAGGAGAATGCCAAGGCTCTGGAGTCCGCCTGCAAGGATATGGAGATCATCTCCGGCCAGAAGCCCATTATTACGAAGGCAAAGAAGTCCGTCGCAAACTTCAAGATCCGTGAGGGTGTTGCAATCGGTTGCAAGGTAACTCTCCGCGGTGACAAGATGTACGAGTTTGCTGATCGTCTGATCAACCTCGCACTGCCTCGCGTGCGTGACTTCCGTGGCGTTAACCCTAACGCATTCGACGGCCGCGGCAACTATGCCGTAGGTATCAAGGAGCAGTTGATCTTCCCTGAGATCGAGTATGACAAGGTGGACAAGGTCCGCGGTATGGATGTCATTTTCGTAACGACGGCGAAGACCGACGAGGAAGCCCGCGAGCTGCTGAGACTGTTCGGCATGCCGTTTGCCAAGTAATAGGGAGGTACAGAATACATGGCTAAGTTATCGATGAAACTGAAGCAGCAGCGCGCTCCGAAGTTCTCGACAAGAGCGTACACCCGTTGCAGACTTTGCGGTCGTCCGCATGCTGTGCTGAGAAAGTACGGCATTTGCCGTGTCTGCTTCCGTGAGCTGGCATACAAGGGCCAGATCCCGGGTGTTAAGAAAGCAAGCTGGTAAGCGTTACGTTGCGAGTTTGCAAAGGATAATAGGAGGTTAAATCATATGACTATGAGTGATCCGATTGCAGATATGCTTACGAGAATCCGTAACGCCAATACTGCAAAGCACGATACGGTAGATGTTCCCGCATCCAAGATGAAGGTTGCCATCGCAGACATCCTTGTGAAGGAAGGCTTCATCAACGGTTACAAGATGGTTGATGTCGGGAACTTCAAGGACATTCAGATCTCGTTGAAGTACGACAAGAGCAAGAGTGTCAAGGCAATCACCGGCATTAAGAGAATCTCGAAGCCCGGTCTTCGCGTTTACGCGAACAAGGAAGAGCTTCCCCGCGTTCTCGGCGGCCTCGGTGTTGCGATCATTTCCACGAACAAAGGTATTATCACGGACAAGGAAGCGCGTCAGCTCAATGTGGGTGGTGAAGTGCTTGCTTACGTCTGGTAATCAGTCTAAGGAGGTACGGGCATGTCACGTATAGGAAAAATGCCAATCGCCATTCCGGCCGGTGTTACCGTCGAGGTGGCAGAAAATAATAAAGTGACGGTTAAGGGACCTAAGGGCACCCTGGAGAGAGTACTCGCTCCCGAGCTTACCATCAAGATGGAAGACGGGCATATCGTTGTCGAGAGACCGAACGATCTGAAGAGAATCAAGTCGCTGCACGGTCTCACGAGAACGCTGATCAACAACATGGTTGTGGGCGTTACGAACGGTTATGAGAAAGTTCTTGAGGTTAACGGTGTAGGTTACCGTGCTGCTAAGCAGGGCAAGACGCTCACGCTTACGCTCGGTTACTCTCATCCGGTTAACATGGACGATCCCGACGGAATCGAGACTGTTCTTGACGGACAGAACAAGATTTTCGTCAGAGGTATCGACAAGGAAAAAGTCGGACAGTACGCTGCCGAGATCAGAGACAAGAGAAGACCTGAGCCTTATAAGGGCAAGGGTATCAAGTACGCGGATGAAGTGATCCGTCGTAAAGTCGGCAAGACCGGTAAGAAGTAGAAAGGAGAAAAACAATGGTTAGTAAAGAATGCAGATCAGAAGTTCGTGCTAAGAAGCACATGAAGATTCGTAATCGTTTCTCCGGCACTGCAGAAAGACCGAGACTTGCTGTCTTCCGTAGCAATAACCATATGTATTGTCAGATCATTGATGACACGACGGGCAATACCCTGGTAGCTGCCTCCACTCTTGAGAAGGACGTGAAGGCTCAGTGTGAGAAGACCAACAACGTAGATGCTGCGAAGATCCTCGGAACGGCAATCGCGAAGAAGGCGCTCGACAAGGGTATCGATACGGTTGTCTTTGACAGAGGCGGTTTCATATATGCTGGTAAGATTCAGGCTTTAGCAGACGCAGCGCGCGAAGCCGGTCTGAACTTTTAATCGAGGAGGAAGGTTATGAAGCGTACAATCATTGATACGAACCAGTTAGAGCTGGAAGACAAGGTTGTCGAGATCAAGCGTGTCACCAAGGTTGTAAAGGGCGGCCGTACCATGCGTATCAGCGCACTGGTGGTTGTCGGTGACAAGAAGGGTCATGTCGGCGCCGGTCTCGGCAAGGCTGCCGAGGTTCCGGAGGCAATCCGGAAGGCGAAGGAAGACGCCATCAAGCACATGGTTGAGCTCGCAATCGATAACAACGGTTCCGTTCCTCACGATTTTGTAGGACAGTTCGGCAGCGCTGAGATTCTTCTCAAGAGAGCTTCCGAAGGTACCGGTATCATCGCAGGCGGCCCTGCACGTATCGTGCTTGAGCTTGCAGGCTACAAGAATATTCGTACGAAGTCCCTCGGCTCGAACAACAAGCGCAACGTAGTTCTTGCTACGCTCGCAGGTCTGAAAGAGCTGAAGACTCCGGAGCAGGTTGCTGCACTTCGCGGCATTTCCGTAAGTGATCTGTAGGAGGTAGCGAAATGGCAGAATTAAAAGTAACATTGGTGAAGTCCACCATCGGTGCAATTCCGAAGCATAAAAAGACCGTTGCAGCGCTTGGCCTTCGCAAGCCGGGCAGCAGCAACATTCTTCCTGACAACGAGTCTACCAAGGGTATGATCGCTCAGGTAAGACATCTTGTTAAGGTTGAAGAGATTCAGTAATAAGGAGGTGCATACGATGAATTTGTCAGAGTTAAGACCGGCAGACGGTTCCAAGCAGAGCGACAACTTCCGTCGCGGCCGTGGACACGGTTCGGGCAACGGCAAGACCGCAGGCAAGGGCCACAAGGGTCAGAAGGCTCGTTCGGGAGCTCCGAGAACCGGTTTCGAAGGCGGTCAGATGCCTTTGTACCGTCGCCTTCCCAAGAGAGGCTTCAAGAACATCAATACCAAGAACATTGTAGCAATCAATGTGTCTATGCTGAACCGTTTTGAGGACGGCGCTACGGTTAACGTAGAGTCTCTTATGGAGATCGGTCTGGTGAGCAACCCCAGAGACGGCGTAAAGATCCTCGGTAACGGTGAGCTTACCAAGAAGCTGAATGTTACGGTTGACGCTTTCAGCGCTTCCGCGATCGAGAAGATTCAGGCTCTTGGGGGAACTGCTGAGGTGAAGTAAAATGTTAACAATGTTCATCAACGCATTCAAGGTTAAAGATATCCGTAAAAAGCTGTTCTTTACTTTCTTGTGTTTGATCGTCATTCGTATCGGTTCCATGGTTCCGTGCCCCGGCGTTACGCATGAGGCTACGGCTTCCATGAAGCAGTTGGTAGAGGAACTCGGTTTCATCGGAATGTTGAGCGGCGGATCGCTGGAGCAGTTGTCCATCTTCGCGCTGAACGTATCTCCGTACATCACATCGTCCATCATTATGCAGTTGTTGACGATCGCGATCCCGAGCCTCGCCGAGCTTCAGAAGGATGGCGAGACCGGACGCAAGAAGATTGCTGAGTACTCCCGTTACCTTACGGTTGTACTTGCGTTGATTGAAGGTTCGGCTATTGCAATCGGTTTCAGCCGCCGTCAGGGCTACCTTGTGGACAGCAAGTTCACGACGATCGCGATCATCGTGCTTGCATTTACCGCAGGTTCCGCGTTCCTTATGTGGCTGGGCGAGAATATCACGGAGAGAGGAGTCGGCAACGGCATTTCCATCATCCTCCTGATCAACATCGTTTCCGGTTTGCCGTCGGCTTTCTATCGCATTTTCCAGACGTTTGTTTCGGACAAGAAGGGTGAGCCGGTCAAGATGATCCTTGTACTGCTTTTCATTTTCCTGATCATCCTTGTTACGTTGGTACTTGTAGTACTTCTTCAGGATGCGGAGCGCAAGATCGCGGTTCAGTACTCCAAGAAGATGCAGGGCCGGAAGCTGGTAGGAGGCAACTCCTCCTTCATCCCGCTCAAGGTTAACACCGCGGGCGTTATCCCGGTCATCTTCGCGGCGTCGATCCTTCAGTTCCCGACGATCATCAGCAGCTTCTTCGGCGTAACGGCTGCCGCTAACGGCACTGTATGGCAGAAGATCCTGTATGCATGCAACTCGGGCTACTGGTTCGACTTCTCGTCGGTCAAGATGTTTGCGTTCACGATCGGCGCTGTGTTCTACGTATTGATGATCCTCTTCTTTGCGTACTTCTACACCAGCGTTACGTTCAATCCGGTTGAGGTTTCCAACAACATGAAGAAGGACGGCGGCTTCATCCCGGGTATTCGTCCCGGCAAGCCTACGACCGACTATCTTGTTAAGGTTTTGAACTACATCGTACTGATCGGTGCGATCGGTCTTGCGATCGTCGCATTGATCCCGATCATCTTCGGTGGCGCATTCAAGATTCAGCTCGGCTTCGGCGGTACTTCGCTGATCATCGTTGTCGGCGTTATCCTCGAGACGATGAAGCAGATCGAATCGCAGTTGTTAGTCCGTCATTACAAGGGATTCCTGAATGACTGACAGGATATGACAATACGGGCGGGACGGGAATCGTTCCGCCCTGTTTCCGTTTCGTTGCGGATACAGTAAACTACGTTCCGATAAGGAGAACACTTCTATGAAGATTGTTATGTTGGGAGCGCCGGGTGCCGGCAAGGGCACGCAGGCGAAAATGATTGCCGCAAAATACGGCATCCCGCACATCTCGACCGGTGACATTTTCCGTGCGAACATCAAGAACGGCACGGAGCTCGGCGAGAAGGCAAAGCAGTATATGGACCAGGGTCTTCTGGTTCCGGATGAGCTGACGCTCGCGCTGATCATGGATCGCTTCGCGAAGGACGACTGCGCGAACGGCTACGTGCTTGACGGTTTTCCGCGCACGATCGCTCAGGCGGAGGCGCTTACCGAGAGCCTCAGCGAAAAGGAAGACGCGCTGGATATGGCGATCGACGTTGACGTTCCGGATGAGGACATCATCGAGCGCATGGGCGGCCGGAGAGCCTGCGTGGCTTGCGGCGGCACGTTCCATGTATTGTTCAATCCGCCCCGCGTATCGGGCAAATGCGACCTGTGCGGCGGCGAGCTGAGCATCCGCAAGGATGACCTTCCGGAGACGGTGAAGAAGCGTCTTACGGTTTACCATGAGCAGACGCAGCCCCTGATCGACTACTACAAGGCGGAGGGCATCCTTCGCACGGTAGACGGCACGAAGGACGTGAACGAGGTATTTGCGGAGATCACCGCACTGTTTGAGTAAGTAAGAGGTCCACAATGGCAATTACGATTAAATCGAAAAGCGAAATTGAGAAAATGCGGGAAGCCGGCAGACTGCTGTCCCTCGTCCATGACGAGATGGCCAAGCATGTGAAACCCGGCATTTCCACGATGGAACTGAACAAGATCGGTGAGGACATGATCCGCAGCTTCGGCTGTATCCCGTCCTTCCTGAACTACGAGGGATATCCCGCGTCCATCTGCATCTCGGTCAACGACCGCGTGGTGCACGGCATCCCGAGTCGCCATGAGATCCTCAAGGAGGGCGACATCGTGAGCCTGGACGCCGGTCTGATCTACCAGGGCTATCACTCCGACGCCGCGAGAACGTGGGCGGTGGGAGAGATCTCGCCCGAGGCGCGCAAGCTCGTCGACGTGACGCAGCAGAGCTTCTTTGAGGGCATCAAGCTGGCGAAGGCCGGCAATCACCTCTACGACATCTCTGCGGCGATCGAGGAGTACGTGACGCGGTTCGGATTCACCTGCGTGCGTGACCTCGTCGGACACGGCATCGGCACGAACATGCATGAGGATCCGCAGATCCCGAATTTCCGTCAGCACCGCCGCGGCGTGAAGCTGCAGGCAGGCATGACGCTCGCGATCGAGCCGATGGTCAACGCCGGAAGCTGGGAAGTTCGCATTCTCGATGACGACTGGACGGTTGTCACGGAGGACGGAAGCCTCTCGTCGCACTATGAGAACACGATCCTCGTGACCGACGGCGAGCCCGAGATCCTGTCGCTCCGCTAAGCGGGTCAGGCGCGAGGAGAGGGCGGCTGCGGGCGCGAAACTTTCGTCTTGTACAGCGGCGCGAATCGTGCTATAATGACGGCGGATCGGGATCCGATCCTTGTTAGGTTTTATTTTACGGAGGATGTTTATGTCGAAATCGGATGTTCTTGAGATGGAAGGTACCGTGTTGGAGAAGTTGCCGAATGCCATGTTCCAGGTTCAGCTGGAGAACGGTATGAAGGTGCTCGCCCACATCAGCGGTAAGCTTCGCATGAACTACATCAAGATTGTTCCCGGAGACAAGGTTACGCTTGAGCTCTCGCCCTACGATCTGACCAAGGGCCGGATCATTTGGAGAGACAAGTAAGACGACTACGAATTGCATGCGGGAGCCTCCCCTACACGGGGAGGCTTTCTTCATGTCTTCGGGGGGTGCGGGCACTCATTTTCCGCGGAAAATGAATGGGAAACCGCAGGAAAACCGGTGCGAAAACACGGTTTTTCGCAAAGTCCTCAAAAAAACCGAAAAAAAGATGAAAAATGTGGAAATTCGGGGTTGCAATTTACAAGGGGCATGCTATAATGTTAAACGGACTTTTTTCGAAGAAAGGAGTAAAATGCTATGAAAGTAAGATCTTCAGTAAAGCCCATTTGCGAAAAATGCAAAATCATCAAAAGAAAAGGGAACATCATGATCATTTGTGAGAACCCGAAGCACAAACAGAGACAAGGCTGATAATCAACAATACTTGATTCGTTTTTTGTGAGTATTGTTGCTACTCATAAAGAAACAGCACTTGCTTTTTGTG